>JAQSWD010000040.1 GCA_029266835.1 Steroidobacteraceae bacterium | reverse complement strand
TGTGTGGGCTAAGAAAAGAGCCGCAAGCACCAGCGAAGCTGGTTGGCTCCCGGTCCCAAACCACATTCGAGACAAGCTCTTTTCCACGCACCTGGACACGCCGCGTTTTCTTGACCCGGAGTCGCGCCTCGATGCGCGGTTCTTGCGCGGCCGATGCATGCGCATGATCGAGGGAGCGGGCCGGGTACTTGACGTTCGCAAGGCACGGAGCCGATCCCCGCGCCAACCGGAGACTAGGCTAGCTAGATGTGAGCTGCGGTTTAGGTGTTTTCCTCATCCTGATTGTCGGCGGGGTGAATCTCGCGGTGCCACCCGCCCGAATGGCCCGGCGAAAAGAGGACTCGATCATGCGCGTGCGTCGGCCGCGCTCTTAACCCCAAAAACGAGCCGCGTCCCCGTTTCCTAGAAAACGAGGAATGTCCCCATTAAGTTTTCGGAAGGGTGACGCCGCGCTGACCTTGGTACTTGCCGCCTTTGTCCTTGTACGAGGTCCCGCAGATTTCATCGGACTCGAAGAACAACATCTGCGCTACGCCCTCGTTGGCGTAGATCTTGGCCGGCAGCGGCGTGGTGTTCGAGAATTCCAGCGTCACATGCCCTTCCCACTCGGGCTCCAGCGGCGTGACGTTCACGATGATGCCGCAACGCGCATACGTGCTCTTGCCGAGGCAGACCACCAGCGTGGAACGCGGGATCCGGAAGTATTCGACGGTGCTGGCCAATGCGAACGAGTTTGGCGGAATGATGCAGACATCGCCGACGAAGTCGACGAAGCTCTTCTCGTCGAAGGCCTTGGGGTCGACGATGGTCGAATTGATGTTGGTGAAGATCTTGAACTCGCGCGAGCAGCGCACGTCGTAGCCATAGCTCGAAGTGCCATACGACACGATCTTGTGCCCATCCGGCGCGGTGCGCACCTGCTCGGGCGCGAACGGCTCGATCATCTTTTCTTTTTCCGCCATGCGGCGGATCCAGTGATCCGACTTGATGCTCATCAGGCTCTCTTTGTCTCGTGGAGCTGGGACTAGGATTCTTCGACGACGATCTTGGGAAACAGCGTGGACCGGTCCTTGGAACGGCGCGCCAGCGCGGCCGCGGTGCGGCGCGCCATGGTGAGATAAGGCACGGCATGGGACGAGTCCGGCGCGGCCACCACCGTGGGCGCGCCATTGTCAGCCTCCTCACGCACGCGTGAATCGAGGGGCAACTCACCCAGCAGTTCCACGCCGTATTGCGCGGCCATGCGTGCGCCACCGCCGGCACCAAACAAGTGCTCGACATGCCCGCAGTTGCTGCAGACGTGCATGCTCATGTTCTCGACCACGCCCAGCACCGGCACATTGACCTTCTCGAACATCTTGAGGCCCTTGCGGGCGTCGGCCAGCGCGATGTCCTGCGGGGTGGTGACGATGACGGCGCCGGCCACGGGCACGCGTTGGGCCAGCGTGAGCTGGATGTCGCCCGTGCCCGGGGGCATGTCGATGACCAGGTAGTCGAGATCGCCCCAATCCGTATCGCCCAGCAGCTGCGTGAGCGCCTGCGTCACCATGGGGCCGCGCCACACCATGGGTTGTTCGGGGTCGATGAGGAAGCCGATGGACATGGCCACGAGACCATGGGCAGGAAGCGGTTTGATGCGCTTGCCGTCGGGCGACGACGGCCGCTGGCCCGTGAGGCCCAGCATGATGGGTTGGCTGGGGCCGTAGATATCCGCGTCGAGCACGCCCACCCTGGCGCCTTGCCGGACCCAGGCCAATGCAAGATTTGCTGCGACCGTGGACTTGCCGACGCCACCTTTGCCCGAGGCGACGGCCACGACGTTCCGAACGCCGGGTAGTGGTGACAGTGACCGCTGCACCGCATGTGCGGTGATCTTCGCCACGAGTTCGACATCTACGCGTTCGGGCCCGCCACGCGACGAGACGTGAGCCCGGAGGCCACTCGAGAACTCGTCCTGATATCCACCGACCGGAAAACCCAGCTGCACGCGAACGTGAGCCCGGTCACCTTTCACTTCAGCGAGGTCGACTGCCTGCGCCTGGCCAAGCGTCTGTCTGAGATATGGGTCCGGATATTCTTCAACGAGTGCGCGAAATTCGGCGGAGGAGAGGGGGGGCATGAGGGCCCGGGATTCTAGCGAAAATCGTCCCCGCGGGGTCAGGATCGGCCGATAGGCGGGGACCTGTGGCATAATTTTTGTAACAGAGGGTCGGGCTACAAAGGACGGCATGCTTGCTTAACACCGCAGGGTCGCGTTGCGGACACTCCCGCCATGCGCTTTTCGGTTTATCCGTTCCATGAGTTTTTTCACCAACATCAGGGCCGATCGGTTCATCACGGAGCTCAAGGAGGCGAAAGACGTCGCCGCTCCGGCAACCCAGAAGGCCATAGCCAAGCTGCGTGAGCTGGGTCCAGGCGCCATCGAGCCCGTGACCGCCGCCCTCGCCGACGCCGACAAGATCGCCACGGTGGCTTTCATCGAGGTGCTCACCGGGCTGGTCAATCAGAAAACCTTCCCCAAGTTCATCGAACAGATGGTCCAGGGCAGCCCGCGCGTGGTCGCCGGTGTGGCCTGGGCCCTTTCCAGCAGCCGTGCCTATCCCCCCACCATGTTGCTGGACGCGCTGGGCACCGAGGGCATCGCCAAGTCCGCCCTGCTCGACGTGATCACCGCGCACCGCTCCCGCTTGTCGGTCCGCGAAATCCTCGCGGCGGCGTACAAGCAGGAAGCCAACGAAAAGGCCGCGCTGTTCCGCATCATCGGCGAACTCGCGGTCGACAACGACCTGCCGGAGCTGGTCGGCCGCCTCAACGGCAAGGACCCGGTGGCGCGCCTGCACATCATCAACATCCTCTCGCGCTTCCCGAAGCCCGAGGTCCAGCGCGCGCTGCAACAGCAGCTCAAGGACACCAACAAGCTGGTGCGTGCCGCGACGCTGGCGGCGCTGGCCAAGATGGATGGCCCCATCGAGATCGAGCAGGTCTGTCACCTGCTGCGCGACCCGGAAATCGATGTGCAGAACAAGGCCATCGACGTGGTGATCCGCGCCAACGATCCGGAAACCATCAAGTACCTCATCCCCGTCCTCAAGGACGAAAACGAATACGCGAGACGTGCCGCGGTCGAAGTGCTCAACGAGATTGGCAACGCCAATTCGGTCAAGGAATTGCTGGAAGCCGTCGCGGATGATGACTGGTGGGTCCGGTCGCGCGCCGCCGATGCGCTGGGCAAGATCGGAGGCCCGAGGGTCATTGACGCGGTCCTTCACCTGGTGGGCGATCAGGACGAGGACATCCGCCGCGCGGCCGTGGAGATCCTGAACCAGACCAAGGACGACCGTTCGGTGGCGCATCTCATCGAGGCCACCAAGGACAAGGACTGGTGGGTCAGTGAACGCGCGGTGGATGCGCTGGCCGAAATCGGCAGCAAACGCGCCGTGCCGCGGCTGCTGGAAATGCTCGAGACCACACCTCCCCGGTCGGTGCCCGTGGTGGTGCGCGCACTGGGGCGGCTGGGCGATCACAAGGTGATCGACGCGGTGTTGCCCATGCTCAACCGGGAAGAGAAGGACATCCGCCTGGAGGCGATTTCCTCGCTGGCGAAGCTCGCCGACGAGCGCCGCCTGGAAAACATCCGCGTGCAGATCCAGGCTCAGACCGGCAACAACGAACAGACCGTCGCGCAGGCCGCGCTGCGGGCGCTGTCCGATCTGGATTCGCGCTTCTCGGGCAGCGGCACGCGTTTGTCGTCCACCCAGAACCGCACGCTCAGCTCTTCCGTGCCGCCGCCGCCGGCGCCACGTTCCGAAGGCGCGACGCAGGCCAGCGCGCCTCACTACTCGGCGCCAGCCCCCGTGCCCGCGCCACCGCCCCCTCGCCCGCAGGCCCCGCCCCCCGCGCCGCTGCCGCCGCCCACGTCGATGGCCGCGCAGCGTACTCAGCTCATGTCCGAACAGGACGTGCAGCGCGCGGTGAAGGAAGCCGAGAAGATGGCGGGCCCGCAGAAGCTCGACATCCAGACGCTCAAGCCCGGCGACATCATCGAAGGCCGATACAAGTACGTCGAACGCATCGGCAAGGGCGCATTCGGAACGGTGCTCCTCATGGAAGACACCGTGGTCGACGAGCGGCTCATCTGCGGTACAGCCGCAAGATCACGCACAAGAACGTCATCCGCATCTACGACTTCCTGTACATCCAGGGCAACTACGCCATCTCGATGGAGTATTTCCCCTCGCACACGCTGGGTAGCGAGGTGGTGGGAGAGAAGCCCATGCCGCTGCCGCGCGCACTGGGCTTCGGCATCGACATCTGCACGGGCATGGACGTGGCGCACGCGGTAGGCATCGTGCATCGCGACCTCAAGCCCGCGAACGTGCTCATCAACAATGAAGGCCTGCTGAAGATCGTGGACTTCGGCGTCGCCGCCGCGCAGCGCGAAGGCGATACCCAGCTCACCAAGACCGGCTATGTGATCGGTTCGCCCAAGTACATGGCGCCCGAGCAGATCCTCGGCAAGAAGGTGGACCAGCGTGCCGACGTGTACGCGCTGGGCGTCATCCTCTACGAAATCATGACGGGCGTTCCGCCCTACGCGCGCGGCGACCACATGTCGGTGATGTACCAGCACGTGCAGGGCAAGGCGCGCGCGCCGCGCGAGATCAACCCGGGGCTGCCGGCCGGCCTGCCCGAAGTGATCATGCAAGCCATGGCGGTAGACAAGGACAAGCGATACCAGACCATGAACGAACTGCGCGCGGCCCTGGAGAAGTTCCTCTAGCGGTAATGGGGACATTCCTCGTTTTCTAGAAAAGGGGGACGAGCCTCGTGAGGCGCGTCCCCCTTTTCTAGAAAACGAGGAATGTCCCCAAAAGAACCGCGCACTGGGTCACACTTGAAGCCCTTCTCACCGTCGCATGCTTGGGTGAGACATTAAGACTTATTCGAGGACCGGTTCCGCGTGGCCCGCATAGACGCCTTCCTTAAGCTCGGCATGCAGCAGGGCTGCTCCGACGTTCATCTCGCCGTGGGTGTTCCGCCCATGCTGCGCATGAACGGCGACCTCATGCCCATCAAGTTCCGCGAGGTGGGTGACGCCGAGCTCGAGAGCTACCTCACCGAGATCTTCACCAAGAACCAGGTGGAGTATTTCTCCAAGGGCAACGACCTCGATTTCTCGTACGTCTCCGCGGATGGCGGACGTTTCCGTGTGAACGTCTATCGCAAGGTGACCGGCATCGGCGCCACGTTCCGAGCCATTCCCACCGACATTCCGAGCATCGACAAGCTGCACCTGCCGCCCATCGTCAAGAAGCTGTGCGACTACCACCAGGGCATGGTGCTCGTTACCGGCGCCACGGGCACGGGCAAGTCGACGACGCTCGCGGCGATGATCGATCACCTGAACACGACGCGGCGGCTCAACATCGTCTCGCTCGAAGATCCGATCGAGTTCGTCCATCGCAGCAAGCAGAGCCAGATCATCCAGCGCGAACTCGGTACGCACATCCCGTCGTTCGCCGAGGGCGTTCGCGCCGCGATGCGCGAAGACCCCGACGTCATCCTGGTCGGCGAGCTGCGCGACGCCGAAACCATTTCGATGGCCATGACGGCCGCGGAAACCGGGCACCTGGTGCTGGGCACGCTGCACACCACGTCGGCTTCCAAGACCATCGACCGCATCATCGACGCGCTGCCCATCGAGGAGCGCGAGCAGACCAAGAGCTTCCTGTCACAGTCGTTGCTGGCGGTGGTCACGCAGATCCTGGTGAAGACCGCGGATCAGCGCGGCCGCAAGGCCATCTGCGAAACCCTGGTCATGACCCGCGCCATCGCCAAGCTCATCCAGACCGACCAGACGCACCAGATCCCCAACCAGATCCAGACCGGCAAGGACCTGGGAATGCAGCTGCTCGACCAGGCGCTGCTCGATTCGCTGACGCGCAAGGAAATCGATCCGGACGACGCGGTCACGTACGCCAGCGACCGCCGGCCGTTCCAGCGCTACGTCACCGACACCACGCTGATGCCCAAGCTCGACGTCACTTCGCCCACGCAGGCAACGGGAAGTTAGAGTGCCGGTCATCGACGAATACCTGCGGCAGGTGCTCGAGAAAAAAGGCTCGGACCTGCATTTCCTGGCCGGCGACCCGGCGCGCATCCGCCTGTACGGCGACCTGCAGCCGCTGCGCCCGGAGAAGCTCGAAAAGGATTTCGTGCAGCAGACGCTGTACGAAATCATGCCCAAGACCGCGGTGAAGCGTTTCGAAGAGCATGATGGTGCCGACTTCGCCTACAACATGGGCGACCTCGGGCGCTTCCGCGTGAACGTGATGCGCCAGCTCAACGGCATGGGCGCGGTGATGCGCGCCATTCCCTCCAAGCCGGTGACGATGGACCAGCTCAATCTTCCGCAAGCCATCCGCCAGCTTTGCCGGGCCAACAACGGCCTGATCCTGGTCACGGGCAAGACGGGCTCGGGCAAGTCGACCACACTGGCCGCGATGATCGACGACATCAATTCGCGGGTTAAGGGCCACATCCTCACCATCGAAGATCCGGTGGAATTCGTGCACCAGCGCAAGAACTGCCTGATCAGCCAGCGCGAAGTCGGCGTGCACACCAAGGGCTTCGCGGCGGCGCTGCAGTCCGGCCTGCGCGAAGACCCCGATGTGGTGCTGGTGGGCGAGTTGCGCGACTACGAAACCATTTCGATTGCCGTGACCGCCGCCGAGATGGGCATCCTGGTCATGGGCACGCTGCACACCAATGGCGCCGCGCAGACCGTCGACCGCATGGTCAACGTGTTCCCGGCCGACAAACAAAGTCACGTGCGCACCATGCTCAGCACATCGCTGCGCGGTGTCGTCTCCCAGCAGCTGCTGCAGAAGGCCGACAAGAACGGCCGCGTGGCGGCGCTCGAGATCCTGGTGAATACGCCCGCGGTGTCCAACCTGATCCGCCAGGGCAAGCTGGACCAGTTGGAAACCACCATGCAGTCGGGCAGCCAGTTCGGCATGCGCACCATGGACAGCGCCATCGAGGCACTGATGAATTCGCGCATGGTCACGGGCAAAGAGGCCTACAAGAAGGGCATCAACAAGGCCAAATTCGAGCCTTTCAAAGATCAGGGTTAGCCAGAAAATCTTTGCAGGGCCTATACTTGCGGGCCCCCGCAGACTCGCCAACAACCCGCAAGTTTCATGACTCGCAAGATCCTCGTCACCAGCGCCCTGCCCTACGCCAACGGCGCGCTGCACCTCGGCCACATCATCGAAGCGGTTCAGACCGACATCTGGGTGCGCTTCCAGCGCATGCAGGGTCATGACTGCATCTACGTGTGCGCGGAGGATTGCCACGGCACGCCGGTGATGATCAAGGCCCAGAGTGAGGGTGTGTCACCCGAGGAGCTCATCAGGAAGGTGGCGGCCGAGCACGTCGCGGACTACCAAGGCTTCCTGATCGGTCACGATCATTTTCATTCCACGCATTCGCCCGAGAACCAGGCGATAACGGCCGACCTGTACCTCAAGCTCAAGGCCAAGGGACACATCACCACGCGCAGCGTGCGCCAGGCCTATGACGAACAGGCCGGCATGTTCCTGCCCGATCGCTACGTGAAGGGCGAGTGTCCGGTCTGTCACATGGCGGATCAGTATGGCGACTCCTGCGAGAACTGCGGGTCCACCTACACGCCCGACAAGCTGATCAACCCCATCTCGACGATCTCGAAAAGCACGCCGGTGTGGCGCGAGTCGGAGCACTACTTCTTCAAGCTCGGGGACTTCACCGACATGCTGCGCCAGTGGCTCGAGGGCGGCGGCGCGCGGCAGGAGGAAGTGCGGGCGAAGCTCGACGAGTGGTTCAAGGCCGGCCTGCAGGACTGGGACATCTCGCGCGATGCACCGTATTTCGGCTTCGAGATCCCCGGCGCGCCTGGCAAATATTTCTATGTCTGGTTCGACGCGCCCATCGGTTACCTGGGCAGCTTCAAGGCGCTGTGCGAAAAGCGCGGCCTGAACTACGACGAGTACCTGGCGGCCGACAGCAAGGCGGAGCTGTACCACTTCATCGGCAAGGACATCAGCTACTTCCACAACCTGTTCTGGCCGGCGGTGCTGCATGGCTCGGGCTGCCGCAAGCCCACGGCCGTGTTCGTGCACGGCTTTCTCACGGTGAATGGCGCGAAGATGTCGAAGTCGCGCGGCACCTTCATCTCGGCCAGCCGGTATCTCTCGCTGCTGCCGGCCGAGCCGCTGCGCTTCTACTTCGCCACCAAACTGAACGCCGCCGTCGAAGACATCGATCTGTCGCTGGATGATTTCGTCGCGCGCGTGAATTCCGACATCGTCGGCAAGCTGGTGAACATCGCCAGCCGCTGCGCGGGCTTCATCGCGCGCGGCGGAGGCAAGCTCGCCGCCCAACTACCCGACCCGCAGCTGTACGCGGAATTCGCCGCGCTGCGCCTGACCATCGCCGAGCTCTACGATGGCCGTGACTACTCCGCGGCGCTGCGCGGCATCATGGGCCTGGCCGACCGCGCGAATCAGTACGTGGACAATGCCAAGCCCTGGGCACTGGCCAAGGATCCGGCCAGGGCGGCCGAGGTGCAGGCGGTGTGCACGCAGGGCATCAACCTGTTCCGCGTGCTGATGAGTTATCTCGCGCCCGTGCTGCCGCAGATGGCCGAGAAGGCCGGCAAATTCCTGAACATCTCGTTCGCGGACTGGGATTCCGTGGATACGCCGCTGTTCGATCATCCGATCAATGCCTACGAACCACTGGCGACCCGACTGGATCCCAAGGTGGTCGCGCAGCTCGTCGAACCGGCGAATGCGCCAGTGGCAACGCCCGCCGGAACAGACAAGAAGGCCAAAGCAGTGAATACCCCCGCAGCCACCGTTGCGAATGCCACCGGCAACGCGACCATCAACGACTTCGCCAAGCTCGACCTGCGCGTGGCCACCGTGCTGAACGCCACGTTGGTCGAAGGCTCGGACAAACTACTGCAGCTCACGCTCGATCTTGGCACCGAGCAGCGCAATGTGTTCTCGGGCATCCGCTCGGCCTATGACCCGGCGAAACTCGTCGGCCGCCAGGTGGTGATGATCGCCAACCTCGAGCCGCGCAAGATGCGCTTCGGCGTGTCGCAGGGCATGGTGTTGTGCGCGAGCGGCGACGAGGGCCCCGAAGTATTCCTGCTGTCGCCCGATGCCGGCGCGCAGCCGGGAATGAAAGTCACCTGAGGCGCGGCGACATGGATGCGGCTGCGCTGGACGCACTGCTGCCCCAGACGCAGTGCACTCGCTGCGGTTATCCGAGTTGCCGTGACTACGCCGGGGCCATGGCCAGCGGCGCGGCGCCCATCAACCAGTGCCCGCCCGGCGGCACGGAAACCATCATCGCGCTGGCGGCGCTTACCGGCCACGCAGTCGAGCCGTTGAACAAGGACAACGGCCTCGAACACGCGCCCACCGTCGCCTTCATAGACGAGGATCGCTGCATCGGCTGCACCAAGTGCCTGCCGCCCTGCCCGGTCGATGCCATCGTGGGCGCGCGCCAGCGCATGCACACCGTCATCACCGACGTCTGCACGGGCTGCGAACTGTGCGTCGCGCCCTGCCCCGTGGACTGCATCAGCATGATTCCACTGCTCGCCAGCCCGTTGCCGTCGCTGCGGCTTCCGGATGCGGCGCAGAGCCGCCAGCGTTTCCTCGCGCGCAATGAACGCATCGTGCGACGCGCGGCGGAAAAAGCCGCGACCCTGGCTGACAAGAAACGTGGCGCGCGCTCCTTCAAGGGTCCGCCGGCATGAACCCGGCCAAACGACGCGAGATTTACGAACGCCTGCGGGCCGCCAATCCGAAGCCCACCACGGAACTCGAATACACCACGCCGTTCGAATTGCTGGTGGCGGTGATCCTCTCGGCGCAGGCCACGGACAAGAGCGTGAATGCGGTTACCCGTAAGCTCTTCCCCGTCGCCCGCACGCCGCGGGCCATCGCCGATCTCGGCGTGGAAGAACTGGCGGGCTACATCCGCACCATCGGGCTGTGGCAGGCCAAGGCGAAGAACATCATCGCCACCGCGTCGGCGATTGCCGACGAGCACGCAGGCGAAGTGCCGCGGAATCGCGAAGGTCTGGAAGCTCTGCCCGGAGTCGGACGCAAAACTGCGAACGTCGTCCTCAACACAATCTTCGGAGAGCCGACAATAGCCGTCGACACGCACATCTTCCGCGTCGCCAACCGGACTCGTATCGCGGTCGGGGAAACTCCGCGGGCTGTGGAGGATGCGCTGGTCAGGTTCACGCCCGGGGAATTCGCTCACGATGCTCATCACTGGCTCATCCTGCATGGTCGCTACGTCTGCAAGGCGCTCAGGCCCGAATGCTGGCGTTGCGTCATCAATGACCTGTGCGAATGGCCCCCTCGTCGAAAAGTAATGGCCGCAAAGTCCGCTCACGCGAAGAAGATGGAAAAAGCCTCATGATGTTCGCCAACCTCTCACGCGATGAATTGCGTGGCCTGTATCGCGCCGCCTGGCGCAAGTTCCGGCAGCAGCAGACGCTGACGCCGCTGGACAAGCAGATCGTGGCGGTGATTTCCGAGCACCCCGAATATCACGTGATCATCGAGTCGGCGGCCAACGACCTGGCGAACTATTCGCCGCGCACCGGCCAGCTGAATCCGTGGCTGCACATGGGGCTGCACCTCGCGATCCGGGAGCAGGTGTCGACCAATCGGCCGCATGGCATTTCCGACGTGCACGCGAAGCTTTCGAAGCTGCTGGGCGACGCGCACGAAGCCGAACACCGGATGCTGGAAGCACTGGCCGAACAGCTGTGGGAAGCGCAGCGTGGCAACAAGCCGCCCAGCGAGATGGCGTATCTGGAGAGGCTGCGCGGCCTGGCCTGAAACCGCCACTGCGGGCGGAAGTGTGACCCAGTCCCCAATCGGGGAGTCGCCCGCGCTGCGGCGCGAAGGGCCCGATCTACACTGGCACCAGCTTGCCTTGGACATAAAGGGACCCGCGAATGGGCCTTTCGGAAACCATCGTCGCCGCGATCATTGGTGCCCTCGCCACCATGGGCACGGCCATTTTCCAGTTGATCCGCAATCGCGCACCCGAGGGCTCGAAACCCAAGAAGAACCGCATGCGTTCGTTGGTGGCCACCATCGCGCTGATGATCGGCTGCGTGGTGGGCGGCTACGCCTGGTCGTCGCTCAAGGCCGTGAGCGCCAAGGAAGACTTGAAATCCACGATGAAAGCCGAGTTCGCCGAACAGTTTGCGGCTTTGGCGGCGCGACAGTCGGAAGCGGCCCGGGATCAAGACAGCGACGGCGGCGCCATTGCGGCGCGCCACGGCGAAACCGGTTCGTCGGAAGCGCTCGCGCACCTGCCGCCCTGTCACATCGACGCTCACCCGGATGAAGTCGGCCCGGTCACCTGTTCGGACCGCGTGGCGCAGACCATTTCGCTGTGCGCCAGTGTCCCCTCGGCCGCGCTCACCACCAACGTGCGCATACAGGCGCGCGTCCCGAAAAGCGAATCGCCGTGGCAGGAGCGTGATGCCAGCTCACCCACTCTGGGCAGCCTGCGTCTCGGAGAAGCGACGGCGGAATACCCGGTGAGCGCAGATCAGCGGTCCGTGTGCCTGGACGTGTCCAACCGAAGCGTCGAGGACACGCTGGCCGTGCGACTGATCGTCGACTACGCCTTCGACCCCAAGCCGCCGGTGGAACTCACCGCGGCGACCCCAAGCAGCAGTTAGCACGGACAGCGCCGCTTCGGCGCCGTTTTCCGACGTGGCGCGCAGCGCCTGACTAAGTCCTTTTCGGGATGTACAGGTCGGTGATGGTGCCTTCGAACACCTCGGCCGACAGCGCCACCGTTTCCGACAAGGTCGGGTGCGGGTGAATCGTCAAGCCGATGTCATGCGAATCCGCGCCCATCTCGATGGCCAGCGCCACCTCGGCCACCAGCTCGCCCGCGTTCGGGCCCACCATGCCGCCACCGAGCACCCGATGATCGGCCGGGTCGAACAGTAGTTTGGAGAAGCCCTCGTCACGGCCCAGCGCCAGTGAACGGCCGCTGGCGGCCCAGGGGAACTTGCCCACCTTGTAAGGCACGTTGTTCTTCTTCGCCTCCGTTTCCGTCAGGCCCACCCAGGCCACTTCCGGGTCCGTGTACGCCACCGACGGAATGACGCGCGCATCGAAATAGCTCTTCTGCCCCGCCGCGACTTCCGCCGCCACCTTGGCTTCGTGCATGGCCTTGTGCGCCAGCATGGGGCCGGGCACGAGATCGCCGATGGCGAACACATGCGGCAGATTGGTGCGCATCTGCTTGTCCACCGGGATGATGCCCCGGTCGCTGACATCGATATCCGCGTTCTCGAGGCCGATGCGCTTGCCGTTGGCGCTGCGCCCGACGGCCACCAGCACGCGATCGAAGACATCGGTGCGCTTGCCATTGGCGTCTTCGAAGTCGACGGCCAGGCCATCGGGCTTCGCCGTACAGCCCGTGACTTTGGTGTTCAGCAGGATCTGTTCGTAGCGCGCCTTGAGTCGCTTCTCGAGCGGACGCACCAAGTCCGGGTCGGCGCCCGGCATGAGCTGGCCGGTGAGTTCGACCACGCTGAGCTTCGCGCCCAGCGAGGCGTACACCGTCGCCATCTCCAGGCCGATGATGCCGCCGCCGATGACCAGCAGCCGCTTGGGCACGCCGCCCAGCTCGAGCGCACCAGTGGAATCGATGACGCGCGGATCGTCGGGGATGAACGGTAGTTTGATGGGCTCCGAGCCCGCCGCGATGATGCATTGCTCGAAGCGGATCTTCTGCACCTTGCCATCGTCGCCGGTGACTTCCATGACGTGCGGGCTGGCGAACTTGCCCACGCCCTGCACCACCTCGACCTTGCGCTGCTTGGCCAGCACCGACAGTCCGCCGACCAGCTTCTTGACCACACTGTTCTTCCAGGCCAGCAGCTTGGCGAGGTCGAGCTTCGGCGCGCCGAATTCCACACCGTGATGCGCCATCTCACCGACTTCGTCGATGACCTTGGCCGCGTGCAGCAGCGCCTTGGAGGGAATGCAGCCCACGTTGAGGCAGACTCCGCCCAGCATGGGCCAGCGTTCGATCAGCGTGACCTTGAGGCCGAGATCCGCCGCGCGAAACGCGGCCGTGTAACCACCGGGACCCGCGCCGAGGACCAGTAGCTGGGTCTCGCGGTCGTGCGGCACATCCGGCTTGAGTGGACGCGAAGGCTGGGGTGCGGTCGGCTGCGGCGCAGCGGGTCGCGGCGCGGCCGGAGCTGGCGCAGGCGCGGTGGCTTTGGCGGGCGCCGGAGCTGGCGCGGCGGCGGCGGATTTGCCAGCCACCGGAACAGCCGCGCTGCCTTCCACGCGAGCGATCAACCCGCCTTTGCCGATCTTGCCGCCCTTCTGCACCAGCACTTCCGTGATGGTGCCCACGGCCGTGGACGGCACGTCCATGGTGGCCTTGTCGGTTTCCAGGGTGACCAGTGGCGTCTCGATCTCCACCTTGTCGCCCACTTTCACGAGGACATCGACGATCGAGACCTCATCGAAATTGCCGAGGTCCGGCACTACCAGATCGATGGTGCTCACGACATCGCCCCGATCAGTTCCTGGGGCTTGGCGAGCGTATCCGCCAGGAACTTCGCGATGCGCGCGCCCTGCGCGCCGTCGATGACGCGATGGTCGTACGAGAACGACAGCGGCAGCATGAGCCGCGGAGCGAACTGCTTGCCATCCCACACCGGCTTCATCGCGCTCTTGGAAACGCCGAGGATGGCGACTTCAGGCGAGTTGATGATGGGCGTGAACATGGTCCCACCCACGCCGCCGAGGCTGGAGATGGTGAAGCCCGCGCCCTGCATGTCGGTGCCGGGTAGTTTGCCCTCGCGCGCCTTGCCGCTGAGATCGCCCAGCGCCTTGGCCACCGCGAACACGTCGAGCTTGTCGGCCGCCTTGATGACGGGCACCAGCAAGCCATTCGGCGTGTCGGCCGCGAAGCCCACGTTGAAGAACTTCTTGAAGATGAGGTTCTGACCGGCCTCGTCGAGCTGGCTGTTGAGCACCGGGAACTCACGCATGGCGCGCACCGCGGCCTGGATGATGAACGCCAGCGGCGTCACCTTTACGCCGGCAGCCGCCGCCCTGTCTTTCAGAGTGCCGCGTAGCGCTTCGAGATCGGTGATGTCGGATTCATCGAACTGTGTGACGTGCGGAATGTTGACCCAGGCGGCCTGCAGGCGCGGACCCGAGATCTTCTGCACACGGTTGAGTGGTTTGACTTCCACCGCACCGAATGCGGCCGGGTCGTAGAAATGCGCCTTGGGAAGCGCCGGCGCGGACGCCGCCAGCGACACACCACCGGACATGACCAGCTTGACGAAAGCCTTCACGTCGTCGAGCAGGATGCGGCCCTTTTCGCCGCTGCCGCGGACACTGCCGAGATTCACGCCCAGTTCCCGCGCGAACTTGCGCACGGACGGGCTGGCATGCGCGGTACCGAAGCTGGCTTCGTCGATGGCCGGCAAGCCACGCGGACCGGGCAGCGACTGCGCCACGCCGGCGGGAAGCGTGGGACGTGCGGGCACCGCGGCAGGTTTGTTAGCCACGGCCGGGGCGGGTTGGGCCGGTGCCGCGGGCGCGGCCGACGCCGCGAAACCCCTCACAGTGACCACCACGGCGCCCGGCGATACTTTTCCGCCCTTGGCGATGTGCACCTTCTCCACCACGCCCTTGGCGGTGGATGGCACGTCCATGGTGGCCTTGTCGGTTTCCAGCGTGGCCAACGGGGACTCGAAGTCGATGGTGTCGCCCGGCTTGACCAGCACGTCGATGACGGAGACCGAGTCGAAGCTGCCCATGTCAGGCACGCGCACCTCGATGCTGCCGGGCGCGGCAGGTGCCGCGGGGGCTGCGGGAGCGGCGGCAGGCGCCGGTGCTGATGCGGCCGGTTTCGCCGCCGCGGGCGCGGGCGCCGCGGCCGAACTACTTTCCGTCTTCACCGTCACGATCACCGAACCCGTGGACACCGTGCCACCCTTGGCGACATGCACCTTCTCCACCACACCCTTGGCGGTGGATGGCACGTCCATGGTGGCCTTGTCGGTCTCCAGCGTGACCAGCGGCGTGTCGATGTCGATGGCATCGCCCGGCTTCACCAGCACGTCGATGACGGACACCGAATCGAAATTCCCCATGTCGGGGACGCTTACGTCGACGGTGCTCATGCTTTCTGCGGATCCATCTTGTTGGCATCGAGGCCAAGTTTGGCGAGCGCGCTCTTGAGCGTGCCCTTGTCGATGGCGCCTTCCTCGGCGAGCGCGGTCAGCGCGGCGTACGCAATGTTTTTCGCGTCCACCTCGAAATGCTGACGCAGCGCCGCGCGCCCGTCGGAGCGGCCGAACCCATCGGTGCCCAGGGTGACGAAGCGACCCGGCACCCACTCACGGATCATGTCGGGCCAGGCGCGCATGTAATCGGTGGCGGCGATGAACGGCCCCGTGGCCTTGGACAAAGCCTGCTTCACGTACGGCGTCTTCGCCGGCTCGCCCGGATGCAGGCGGTTCCAGCGCTCGATTTCGATGGCCTCGCGCCGCAGCTCGGAGAAGCTCGGGCAGGAGTAGATGTCCGAGGGAATGCCGAAGTCCCTGGCGAGAATGTCCGCCGCGGCGATCACTTCGCGCAGGATGGTGCCGCTGCCTAACAAGGTGGCGCGCACCTTGCCGGCGCCTCCCGTCTGCAGAAGGTACATGCCCTTGAGGATGCCCTCTTCCACGCCCTTGGGCAGCGCGGGCTGAACGTAATTCTCGTTCATCACCGCGATGTAATAGAAGACGCTCTCGTCGTTCGCATACATGCGGCGCAGGCCGTCATGGATGATGACGGCGAGTTCGTACGCGTAAGTCGGGTCGTAGGCCACGCAGTTCGGCACCGTCGCCGCGTGCAGCAGCGAATGGCCGTCCTGGTGCTGCAGGCCTTCGCCCGCGAGCGTCGTGCGGCCGGCGGTAGCGCCCAGCAGGAAGCCGCGCGTGCGCAGGTCGCCCGCGGCCCAGTAGAAGTCACCGACGCGCTGGAAGCCGAACATCGAGTAGTAGATGTAGAACGGGATCATCGCGATGCCATGGTTCGCGTAGGCCGTGCCGGCCGCGATCCAGGAGCAGGTGGAGCCCGCTTCGTTGATGCCCTCTTCGAGCATCTGGCCCTTCTTGTCTTCCTTGTAGAACATCAGCTGGTCGGAATCGACCGGCGAATACAGCTGCCCCGCCGAGCTGTAGATGCCGATCTGGCGGAACAGGCCTTCCATGCCGAAGGTGCGCGCCTCGTCGGGGACGATGGGCACCACGTTCTTGCCGATATTCTTGTCCTTGAGCAACTGCGTCAGGATGCGCACGAACGCCATGGTGGTGCTGATCTCGCGGTCGCCCGTGCCCTCGAGCATGGCGCCGAACGAGGACAACTCCGGAATCACCAGCCTGGCGGCCTTGTTCATGCGTGCCGGTAGGTAGCCCCCGAGAGCCTGGCGCCGCTCGTGCAGGTATTTCATCTCCGGCGCGTCATCGGCCGGCTTGACCAGCGACAGCTTGCCCACCTGCTCGTCGGTGAGCGGGATGTTGAAACGGTCGCGCACGGCGCGCAGCGCTTCCTCGTCGAGCTTCTTCTGCTGATGGGCCACCATCTGGCCTTCGGCGGCCTTGCCGAGACCAAAACCCTTCACGGTCTTGGCGAGGATGACGGTGGGCTGGCCCTTGTGAGCCATGGCCGCCGCATAGGCCGCGTGCACCTTGAGCGCGTCATGGCCGCCACGGTTCAGGCGCCAGATGTCGTCGTCCGACATGTTGGCGACCATCTCCTTGAGCTCGGGGTACTTGCCGAAGAAATTCTCGCGCGTGTACGCGCCACCCTTGGCCTTGAAGTTCTGGTACTCGCCGTCAACGCACTCTTCCATGACCTTGCGCAGCAGGCCATTGGTGTCGCGCGCCAGCAGCGGATCCCAGCGCGAACCCCAGACCACCTTGATGACGTTCCAGCCCGCGCCCATGAATGCGGCCTCGAGTTCCTGGATGATCTTGCCGTTGCCGCGCACCGGCCCACCAGGTTGTCGAGCTTCTCGCGCACCGGCAGCGTGAGCGCGCCCATGCTCTCCGGCTCGTCCATCTCGCCGTCGCCGAGGAAGGCCCAGACCTTGCGGTCGCTGGCCGGCACCATGCCGCGGTTTTCCATGTATCGCTGAAAACGCGCCTGGTAGATGGCCATCATGGGGCCAAGACCCATCGACACGGTGGGGAACTGCCAGAAGTCGGGCATGAGCCAGGGGTGCGGATACGACGACAGGCCGTTGCCGCTGGCTTCCTGGCGGAAATGCTTGAGCTGATCTTCGCTGAGACGGCCTTCGAGGAAGGCTCGCGCGTAGATGCCGGGCGAGGCGTGACCCTGCACGAACACCATGTCGCCGGGATGCTTGTCGGACGTGGCCCGCCAGAAATGATTGAAACCCACTTCGTACAAGGTGGCCGCGGACGAGTAAGTAGATAGATGCCCGCCGTATTCGCTGGACAGCTTGTTGGCGTTCAGCACCATGGCCAGCGCATTCCAGCGGATGCAGGCCTCGATGCGTTTTTCCATCTCGCGGTTGCCGGGATACGAGGGCTCCTGGCCGGGCGTGATGGTATTGAGGTAGGCGGTGTTCGGACGGAACGGCAGGTACGCGCCCGAGCGGCGCGTATGGTCGATGAGCTGCTCGAGCAGGTAATGCGCGCGCTCAGCGCCCTGCGTCTTCAGTACCGAGTCGATCGATTCGATCCACTCGCGGGTCTCGATGGGATCGAGGTCTTCGAGCTTCATGATTTCCGTCATAACCATCCATCGCCGACAGGCGCCAAAGCAAAGGAAAGCGCGCGCGCTGTGCTAGCATGCGCCGCGTTGAAAATGAGGTGAGGGAGCGGGGAAAACAAGGCGCGGTATGATCGTTTCTTAGCGCCTCGCGGTCAAGCAAACCCCAGTCCCTACAGCAGCTTACGAGTGGAAATCGACATCCGCCGCCCCGATGACTGGCACCTGCACCTGCGTGACGGTGCTGCCATGGCCGCCGTGGTGCCGTTTACCGCGGCGCGGTTCGCGCGCGCCATCGTCATGCCCAATCTCAAGCCTCCGGTCACCACCACCGCGCAGGCCCTCGCTTATCGTGATCGCATCCTCGCGGCCCTGCCGCCCGGCAGCGCGTTTTCGCCGCTGATGACGCTTTATCTGACAGATCGCACCGACGCATCGGAAATCGAGGTGGCGAGCCAATCGCGGTGGGTCAAGGCCTGCAAGTTGTACCCCGCCGGCGCCACGACGAACTCCGACTCGGGTGTGACAGACATAAGGCGAATTGACGATGTGCTCGCGCGCATGAGTGAAGCCGGCCTGCCCCTTCTGGTGCACGGCGAGGTGACGGGCAACGTGGACGTGTTCGACCGCGAGCATCGGTTCATCGATGAAGTGCTGGCGCCCACGCTGCAACGGTTCCCGAAGCTGCGCGTGGTGTTCGAGCACATCACCACGGCGCGCGCGGTGGAATTCGTCAAAGGCGCGCGCGCCGGCGTAGGCGCCACCATTACCCCTCAGCACCTTCTGCACAACCGCAACGCCATCTTCGAGGGCGGCATCCGGCCGCATTACTTCTGCCTGCCCATCCTGAAAACCGAGTCTGACCGCGAGGCGCTGCTCGCCGCCGCGACCAGCGGCGATCCGCGCTTCTTCCTCGGCACCGACAGTGCGCCGCACGAGCAGCGCACCAAGGAAAACGCCTGCGGCTGCGCCGGCATGTTCTCCGCCCACGCGGGCATCGAGCTGTACGCCGAGGCTTTCGAGAGCGTGGGCAGGCTCGACAAGCTCGAAGGTTTCGCCGCGGATTTCGGCGCCGATTTCTACCAGCTGCCGCGCAACACCGACCGCATTCGCCTGGCGAAACGCGACTGGTCACCGCCCGCTAACTACCCTTATTCGAAGGATGGCGGCGCGCTGGTGCCCATGCGCGCGGGCGAGACCGTGCGCTGGCAGATGGTGACGTAGTGGACTCACCCGGCTCGCCCGAAAATCTCACGCCGGCGCCTCCGCCGCTGATGAGCCGCCGCTTCCGGCAATTCCTGCCGGTGGTCATCGACGTGGAGACCGGCGGCTTCAACTGCGCCACCGATGCGTTGCTGGAAATCTGCGCGGTGATGATCCAGTTCGGGCCCGACGGCCGGCTGCAGCGCGGCGAATCGCATTCGTACCACGTGCGGCCATTCGAGGGCGCGAACATCGAAGCGGCTTCGCTGGCGGTGAATGGCATCGATCCGTTTCATCCGCTTCGACCTGCGCTACCGGAGAAAGACGCGCTGGGCCGCATCTTCACCGAGGTGCGAGGCGTGATGAAGGCTCAGGATTGCCGGCGCGCCGTGCTCGTGGGCCACAACGCGGCATTCGATCTGGGCTTTCTCAATGCCGCGGTCGCGCGCGCGGACATCAAGCGCAATCCGTTCCACCCGTTTTCGTGCTTCGACACCGCCACGCTCGCGGGCGCCGCTTTCGGACAGACCGTGCTCGCCAAGGCGGCGCAGGTTTGCGGGTTCACCTGGGATTCGAGTGAGGCCCACTCCGCGCGTTACGACGCCGAACGCACCGCCGACATTTTCTGCGAGGTGTGCAACGCGCTCGACGGCACGTGGCGAAGCGCCGATATCCGCGCGCAGGCGCTGTTCAGCCCCGACCGCGAGGAAGCTTGATGGTGCCGGTTAAAGGTGCCGGGTGAGGAAAGTGGGGAAAGTCCTCTTTCCCCACTTTCCTCACCCGGCACCGTGAGCTTCAAGGCACCGTGATCTCAGGCCGCGCCAGCCTCGGAGAGCACCTTCTTGAGCTCTCCGCTGCGATACATGTCCAGCACGATGTCGCAGCCGCCCAGCAGTTCGCCATTCACGTACAGCTGCGGGTAGGTAGGCCAGTTCGAGAACTTCTTGAGCGCTTCACGCAGCTCGGGATCCTCGAAGATGTTCACGGCATGAAAGGAATTCACGCCCGAGGCGCGCAATGCCTGCACGGCCTGCGCCGAAAAACCGCACTGCGGGAAATCCGGCGTGCCCTTCATGAACAGCACGGCGGGGCTCGTCGAAATATGAGTCTTGATGCGGGATACAACATCTTCAGCCACTTCTCTTCTCCTGTCTGCGAGCGTCCTGACCACAGCCCATTGCTGCTCGGCGCTCATCGAGCTCCACGCGGCGATTTCATCGAGGGTGCGCAAACAACCCGTGCATCGGCCGCCGGGAGCCAGTACACAGACTTTGATGCAGGGGGATTGCGGGCGTTCCATCAATAAACCCGCGATCGATTCGTCAATTGGGGCTGCGTTGAATTATGGGGGCCTGTCCCCTATTCTTCAAACCGCTTATCGGGGAGAAATAAGACAATGAAAATATTCACGAATCATCGGTACGCCCTCGTCACGGGCATCATCCTTGCCGTCCTCGTCTCACTGGCCATCGACATCGGTTCCGACGGCCAATTCACATTCCAGGCCCAGTCCCTGGCGCGCTGGGTGCACATCGTGGCCGGCGTGTTCTGGATCGGCCTCCTGTACTACCTGAATGCGGTGCAGGTTCCCGCCATGGCCGCCGCCACCGAGGACAAGGGCGGCCCGGGCCCCGCGGCGATCGGCAAGTACGTGGCTCCGCGCGCCCTGTTCTGGTTCCGCTGGACGGCGCTGATCACGTGGTTGGCTGGTGCCTGGTTGCTCGAAAAGAACTTCGTGCACGCGTTCGCATTGGGCTCAACGATCGAAGGCGGAAGCTTCTACCACCTCGTTATCGGCGTGGGCGCCTGGTTGGGCACCATCATGCTGTTCAACGTGTGGGGGATCATCTGGCCCAATCAGAAGAAAGTGCTCGGCATCAAGCCTGCGACCGATGAGGAGAAGGCGAAAGCGCGCAAGACTGCCCTTTATGCGTCGCGAACGAACTTCATCCTTTCATTCCCCATGCTGCTGTGCATGGGCGGCGCGACGCACGGCCTCCCCTTCTGATCGAGAGGGTTCCTAACGACGTCATCACGCGGCAGGTCGCCAGCGCCCTCGCCGAGGACATCGGCGCGGGCGACGTCACCGCCGCACTGGTTCCCGCCTCTCAGCAGGTTCGCGCGCGCATCATCGCGCGCGAACCTGCCATCCTCTGCGGTACCGACTGGGTGGAGGCCACGTTCCGCCAGCTCGATCCCGCCATCCGGCTCGACTGGCAGGCTCACGATGGGGAGCCCGTCGCGGCGGATCAGGTACTGCTGAAACTTGCCGGGCCCGCCCGCCCCATCCTCACCGGCGAGCGCACCGCGCTGAATTTCCTGCAGACGCTTTCCGCCACCGCGACCGCCGCCAGCGCCTATGCGCAAGCGGTCGCCGGCACCGGCTGCCGCATCCTCGATACGCGCAAGACTCTTCCCGGCCTTCGCCTGGCTCAGAAATACGCCGCGCGCTGCGGCGGCGCGCAGAACCACCGCCTCGGCCTCTTCGACATGGTGCTCATCAAGGAGAATCACATCGTGGCCGCGGGTTCCATTGCCCAGGCGATAGAGACCGCCAGGCGAACTTCTCCGGGCATCCCGGTCGAAGTCGAAGTGGAGTCGCTCGATGAATTCGACCAGGCGCTGAAGGCCGGCGCCGACATCGTCATGCTGGACGAGCTCAGTCTCGCCGACATGCGCGAGGCGGTGAAGCGCAACCGCGCCGGCGGATCCCGCGCCAGACTCGAGGCTTCGGGCAGCGTCACGCTCGAGACCGTTCGTGAGATCGCGCAGACGGGCGTGGACTTCATCTCCATCGGCGGCATCACCAAACACGTGAAGGCCGTCGACCTTTCCATGCGCTTCGAGTTCGGCGGATGAAACTCCCGCGCGCCGCCACGTCCCCGGGCGCGGCGATACTCTCACTCGCGCTGATGTTCGCGGCCGGCTGCGCGCAACACGACGAGGACACCCTGCCCGGCACCGTCGAACGCGACAGGGTCGAGCTCGCCGCGGAAGCCGACGAGTTCATCGTCACCCTCCCCTTCGCCGAAGGCGCACGGATCAAGGCCGGCGATGTGATCGTCGTGCAGGACCGCGCCCTTTCTGCGGCCGAACTCGACGCCGCGCGCGCGCAGCTGGCGCAGGCCGAAGCACGCGTGGCAGAGCTCCGGAACGGACCGCGTGTCACCAGCATCCGCGCGGCGGCGGCGCGCCGCGACCGCGCCAGGGCCGAACGCGACGACGCGGTACGCGAGCGCGACCGGCTGCTGGATCTCGTGAAACAGAACCTGGTGAGCCGTTCCGAAGCAGATCGCCAGATGGCCGCCGCCAATGCCGCCGAGGCCAGCCTGCACGAAGCCGAGTCGGACCTGCGCGAACTGCAGGAAGGCACGCGCGAGGAACAGCTTGCGCAGGCGCAACAGGCGGCCGACAACCTGCGCGCGACGCTGCGCGGTCTCGAGACTTCGTCCGCCCGGCTGGAGGTGCGCGCGCCCATCGCCGGCACGCTCGATGCGTTGCCCTTTCACGTCGGCGAGAAACCCGCCCGCGGCGCAACGGTGGCGGTGCTCCTGGCCGATGAAGCGCCGTACGCGCGCATCCACGTGCCCGCGCCGCTGCGCGCGCAGGTGAAGCCAGGCACCGAGGCGACATTGCGCGTCGACGGTATCGATCGCACCTACCAGGGCCAGGTGCGATTCATCGCCAGCGAAGCCGAGTTCACGCCTTACTACTCGCTGACCGCCGCCGACCGCTCGCGGCTGTCCTTCCTCGCCGAAGTCGTGTTCGACGACGCCGAGGCACGCTCGTTGCCCTCGGGCGTTCCGGTGGACGTCACGCTGGCGCTGCCCCTCGATGAAGGCGCGCGATGACGGGAGCGAAGTGAACGCTCCCGCACGGACTGCGATCTCCGCGCGGCAGCTCACGCGAAAATTCGGCGCCAAGACGGCCGTGGATCACATCGATCTCGACATTCCGTCGGGCCGCATCTATGGCTTCCTGGGTCCCAACGGTTCCGGGAAATCCACCACGCTGCGCATGTTGTGCGGCATGTTGCTGCCCAGCGAAGGGCACGCCGAGGTCTTCGGGCTCTCGGTGGTGGACGACGCCGAGGCCATCCGCAGGCGCCTGGGTTACATGCCGCAGAAGTTTTCGCTGTGGGAAGACCTGACCACGGACGAGAACCTGCGGTTCATCGCCGATCTCTATGGCCTGGACGGCGACGTGGCCGGCCGCATCGCACAGCAGCGGCAGACATACGACCTCGAGCAGCTGCGCAATCAACGCGCGGGCACCATGAGCGGCGGCCAGAAGCAGCGCCTGGCGCTGGCCGCGGCCACGCTGCACTCGCCGGAGTTGCTGCTGCTCGACGAACCCACCAGCGCCGTCGATCCGCAGAGCCGTCGCGATTTCTGGGAACGACTGTTCCAGCTCGCGGAACGCGGCGCCACCATCCTGGTCTCGACTCACTACATGGACGAAGCCGAGCGCTGCCACGGTCTCGCCATCCTCGCCGAGGGCCGGCTGGTCGCCGAAGGCAGCCCGCGTGATCTCATGAACGCGGTCGACGCCGATGTCTACGAGATCGAAGGCGCCGACGGCAGCGAGGCTCCGCGCCTGATCCGCGAACTGCCGTGGGTTCACGGCGTCACGCAGCTCGGCATCCGCCTGCGCGTACTCGCGGATCGTCGCCAGGGCGGAGCCGGCGACGCGCTGCGTGCATTGCTGGCGAGTCACGGCATCGGTGCGCGCATCGAACCCACGCATGCCAGCCTCGAAGACGTGTTCGTCGTGGCCACGGGCCGCGAGAAGCGCAATGGTCGCTAGGCTGCGCGCGTCGTTTCGCCGCCTGCGCGCCGTGGCGGTCAAGGAGATCCGCCAGTTGTCGCGCGACCGGGTCACCTTCGGGATGATCGTCGGCGTGCCGCTCATGCAGATGCTGCTGTTCGGCTTCGCCATCAACTTCGACGTGCGCGACATCGCCACGGTGGTGCAGGACCAGGCCAATACGTCGATGTCGCGCGAGTTCCTGGCGCAGCTGCGCGCCACGCAGGTGATCAAGGTGCGCTACATCACCGGCTCGTCGGCCGAACTCGATCGCCTGATGCGTGAAGGCCGCGCCAGCATGGCCGTGGTCATTCCGCACGATTTCGAGCGCCGGCTGCAATCGCAGACGCGGCCCGTGGTGCAGATACTCGTGGACGGCTCACAACCCAGCCTCTCGGGCGTGGCCGGCGGCATCGCGCAGATGCCGATGCTCGCGCGTCATGGCGAGGGTCCGTATGCGGGCGGCAAACGCATGGCGCCGCGGCGCATCGAGATCCGCACGTTGTACAACCCGGAGAAACGCACCGCCGTGCAGATCGTGCCGGCGCTCATCGGCGTCATCCTCAGCATGACCATGGTGCTGTTCACCTCGGGCGCCATCGTGCGCGAACGCGAGCGCGGCAATCTCGAGTTGCTTATCGCCACGCCGCTGGGCCGGCTCGAGCTCATGGTGGGCAAACTACTGCCCTACGTGGGCATCGGCCTCATCCAGACCACGCTCATTCTCGTGGTGGGCTCGGCACTGTTCACCGTGCCCGTGGTGGGCAGCCTGCTGCATCTGTACGGCGCCACGCTGATGTTCATCGCCGCGTCGCTCGGCCTCGGCCTGTTCGTGTCGACGCTGGCGCAGACCCAGTTCCAGGCGTTCCAGCTGGCCTTCGTCACCATGCTGCCGTCCATCCTGCTCTCCGGGTTCATGTTCCCGTTCGAGGGCATGCCCGAAGTGGCACAGTGGATCGCACAGGTTCTGCCGCTCACGCATTTCAACGTGATGATCCGCGGCATCATGTTGCGCGGCGCGGATCTGCCCGAGGTGTGGCCGCAGTTGGCCAAGCTTGGCGTGTTCATCGTGGTCATGCTCGCCATCGCGGTGGCGCGCTTCAAGAAGCGGCTGGACTGACACCGCTCTTGGGTCGGGCCGCGGGCGTCGCTAGACTGTGCCTTCACGACTCCGGGGGCCCCATGGACGATCAGAACCAGGCGCGACGCGCCCGCGCATTTCGCGCGCTGCATGAACGCGGCACTTTCGTCATCCCGAATTGCTGGGACGGCGGGTCAGCCCGCCTGCTCGGCTCACTGGGCTTTCAGGCGCTGGCCACCTCGAGCGCCGCGACCGCGGCCACCTACGGCCGCCGCGACGGCCAGGTGTCGCGCGACGAAGTGCTGGCGCAGGCGCGCATCATCTGCGAAGCCACCCCGCTGCCGGTGTCCGGCGATCTCGAGAACGGCTTCGGCCCCGCGCCCGCGGACACCGCGCTCACCATCAGGCTCGCGGCCCAAGCGGGGCTGGTCGGCGGCTCCATCGAAGACACCACCGGACGCGCCGCGGATCCCATCTTCGATTTTTCGCTGGCGGTAGATCGGGTTGCATCAGCAGTGGAAGCGGCGCGGGCGCTGGCATTTCCTTTCACGCTGACGGCCCGCACCGAGAACTTCCTGCACGGCAGGCCCGATCTCGACGACACGATCCGCCGGTTGCAGGCCTTCGAGAAAGCCGGCGCGGACGTGCTGTTCGCCCCCGGTCTCCCGAGTCTCGACGCCGTGCGCACGGTTTGCCGCTCGGTCAGCAAACCGGTCAATTTCATGGTCGCGATTCCGGGTAAATCGTTCAGCGTCGCGGAACTCGCCGACGCGGGCGTGCGCCGGATCAGCCTGGCCACCACCACCTATCGCGCCGCCCTCACCGGCCTGGCCGATGCCGCGCGCGAAGTCGCCACCACCGGCACCTTCGGTTATCTCGGCCGCATCCTGCCCGGCGCCGAGCTCGATCGCATCCTCGGAGAGTAGTTTGACGAAGAAATTCTCGCGGCGTGGTTTCGTGCAGGCCGGCATCGGCGGCGCGGCTGCGCTCGTGGCGGGCGCAAACTTCGCCAAGGACGCCCCGGATTCGCTGAACGCGGTCGCGCGCAGCAAAGGCCTGTACTTCGGCTCGGCACTGAGCGGGCGCGGACTCGCCAACACTCCGTACGCCGATCTGATTCGCGCCCAGTGCGGCATGGTCGTGCCCGAGAACGAGCTCAAGATGACCTGGGTGCAGCGCGAGCCCGGCCAGTATCGATTCGAGCCCGCCGACAAGATCATGGAGTTTGCCGAGAGCAATCACATGCTGATGCGCGGGCACACGCTGCTGTGGCACCACCCACGCTGGCTGCCGCGCTGGCTCGCCGAACATGACTTCGGCACCCAGCCCGCCACCGCCGCGGCGGCATTGCTGAATGAGCATGTGCGCAAGACCGCGGCCCATTTCGGCACACGCATCTGCTCCTGGGACGTGGTCAACGAGGCCGTGCACAACATCACCGGCGAGATGCGCGACACGGTGCTGTCCAAGGCCATCGGCACGCCTGACCAGGTGGTCGAGATGGCCTTCCGCGCAGCGCGCGAACAGCTGCCCGACACCGAACTGGTCTACAACGACTACATGGGTTGGGAGAAGGACAACGTGCCGCATCGCACCGGCGTGCTGAAGTTGCTGGAAAGGCTGCGTCGTAATGGCGTTCCCGTGGACGCACTGGGCATCCAGGCGCACATCGGCGCCGGCAACCAGGACAGCAATGCGAACCGCGAATT
This sequence comes from Steroidobacteraceae bacterium, assembly GCA_029266835.1. Taxonomy (GTDB): domain Bacteria; phylum Pseudomonadota; class Gammaproteobacteria; order Steroidobacterales; family Steroidobacteraceae; genus CADEED01. Next base: position 33,918 of record JAQSWD010000040.1, on the reverse strand, counting down.
CGACGCACGCGACGAACGCGCCTGGCGGCGATTCCTGCGCGAGGTCACGGGCATGGGTTATCGGCTGATGATCACCGAGTTCGACGTGCACGACGCTCCGCTGCCCGCCGACCTGCGCAAACGCGACCGTGAGGTCGCCGCGCTGGGCCGCGCCTTCCTCGACGTGACGCTGGATTTCCGCGAAGTGAACTCGGTGTTGTGCTGGGGCCTGGCCGACAACCACACCTGGCTGCAGGGGCGCACGCCGCGCGTCGATCGTCTGCCCAAGCGCCCCACCCCCTATGATTCCAACTACCAGCCAAAGCCGCTGCGCGACGCCATCGCCGCGGCCTTCCGCGCCGCGCCGTCACGGCCGCTGGCCTACACGCGGGGCGCGGCCAGTTGAAAATCATCGCCTGCGAACCGGCGCGTCACTCGGCGGCCATCCTCGGCATCTTCAATGACGCCATCGCCAACTCCACGGCGCTGTACGACTACCAGCCGCGGCCACTGGACTCGATGGCCGGCTGGTTCGAAGCCAAGGCGCGCGGCCAGTACCCGGTGATCGGCGTCGAGGACGAAGACGGCACGCTGATGGGCTTCGCCAGCTACGGCCCGTTCCGCGCCTGGCCGGCATACAAATACACGGTGGAGCACTCGGTCTACGTGGATGCGCGCTGCCGTGGCCAGGGCGTGGGCCGGGCACTGCTGGGCGCGGCCATCCTCGCGGCGGAGAAACAGGACTATCACGTCATGGTGGGCGGGATCGATGCGGCGAATGCCGTCAGCATCAAGTTGCACGAGAGCCTCGGGTTCAAATCCTGCGGAATCGTGAGACATGCCGGTTTCAAGTTCGGTCGATGGCTGGATTTGGCCTTTTACCAGCTCATACTGCGCACGCCGGCCACGCCGGTGGATGGTTGAAACAGGGGGAAGTCTTGCGTTTATTGATCCTGGCCGCCCTGGCGGCCACCGCGGCGCATGCCGAACAGCCCAGCGTGGCTTTCCAATGGTTCGAATACACCGGCAAGGACCGCGTGTTCGAGGCGCCTCTGCCTCCCGGCCATTTCCGCAACCCCATTCTCGCGGGTTACTACCCCGACCCCAGCGTCACGCGCGTCGGCGACAAGTACTACCTGGTGAACTCCACGTTCGCGCACACGCCCGGCATTCCCATCCACGAGAGCACCGACCTGGTGAACTGGAAGCTCATCGGTCACGCACTCGACCCGAAGAAGCCCTTGAAATTCGATGGGCTCGACATCTCGCGCGGCGTGTTCGCGCCTTCCATCCATCACCACAAGGGCGTGTTCTACGTCATCAACACGCTGGTGGATGCCGGCGGCAATTTCTTCGTCACGGCCAGTGATCCGCGCGGTCCGTGGTCCGACCCCGTGTGGCTCAAGGAAATCGACGGCATCGACCCTTCGTTTTTCTTCGACGACGATGGCAAGGCCTACATCCTCAACAACGGCGGCCCCGAAGGTAAGCCGCAGTACAGCGGACACCGCGCCATCTGGATCCAGGAATTCGACCTGAAGGCGCAGAAGCCGATCGGTCCGCGCAAGGTCATCGTCAATGGCGGCGCCGACATTTCGCAGAAACCCATCTGGATAGAAGGCCCGCATATCTATCGGGTGAATGGCTGGTACTACCTGTCCTGCGCCGAAGGCGGCACGGGCCCCGGACACTCGCAAGTGGTGTTACGCGCGAAATCGCCCTGGGGACCGTTCGAGCCCTCGCCTCACAATCCCATTCTCACGCAACGTGATCTGCCGGCCGATCGCGCCAATCCGGTCACCAATGCAGGGCACGCGGATTTCGTGCAGATGAAGGATGGCACCTGGTGGGCGGTATTCCTCGCCTCACGCCCCTATCAAGGTGATCGCTACAACACCGGACGCGAGACCTTCCTGCTGCCGGTCAGCTGGCGCGATGGCTGGCCGATGATCCTGGAACCCGGCAAGCCCATCCCGTATTCACTGCCAGGGCCGCGTGCGCTCGCGCGCAACAAACAGGCCGGCGACGCGCTCACCGGCAATTTCACGCGACGCGACGAGTTCGATGCGAAGTTGTCAGCGCCCGAATGGCTGTTCGTCCACCAGCCCAGGCAGAACTGGTGGAGTCTCGAACAAGTCGCGGGCGAGCTGCACCTTCAGCCGCTGAAAGTGAGCCTGGACGAGAACCGCAATACGTCGTTCCTCGCGCGCCGGCAGCAGCATTCGAGTTTCGACGCCAGCACCTCGTTGTTGTCGCCGCCGGCCGGCGTCACCGCGGGGCTCGCCGCCTATCAGAACTCGCGACATTGGTATTTCTTCGGCGTGCGTTCGGCGCCGGACGGCCTGCAGTTGTCGGTGGAGCGCCGCGCCGGCAAGGTGCTGAAGACCACCCGGCTGGACTCCATCAAACCGGCAGCGCAGATCAAGCTGCGCATCTCCGCCGATGGCGGCCTTTGGCTCGTGCTTTTCAACGGCAAGGACCTCGCCGACTGGACGCCGAAGATCTCCAAACACGATCTCGGCGACAACTTCGGCAATACCTTCCGTGTCGAGGACGGCCTGCTGAAGGTGCGCTACGACAAGTACAAGACCTTCGACGGGCAGTTCGGCCACCTGTTCTACAAACAACCGTTCTCGTACTACAAGCTGGTGGTCGAGTATCGCTTCGTCGGCTCGCAGGCTCCCGGCAACCCCGGCTCCTGGGCCCTGCGCAACAGCGGTGCGATGCTGCACTCGCCCGATCCGCGCACCATGCCGCGCGACCAGACCTTCCCCATCTCCATCGAGGCGCAGTTCCTGGGCGGAAATGGCGACGGCAAGCCGCGCCCCACGGCCAACATGTGCAGCCCCGGCACCGAGGTCGTCTACCAGGGCACTATCTACCCCGAGCACTGTTTGAACTCGCAGTCCAGGACCTACGACGGCGACCAGTGGGTGCGCGCGGAACTGGTGGTGCACGGTTCGGGCACGGTCACGCACTACGTGAACGGCGAGAAGGTACTCGAGTATTCCCAGTCGCAGATCGGCGGTGGGCAGGTCGATCACTACGACACCACCACCAAGATCGACGGCAAATTGCTCGATGGCGGCTACATCTCGCTGCAGAGCGAATCGCATCCCATCGATTTCCGCAAGGTGGAGCTGCTGAATCTCGCCGGTTGCACCGATCGCAAGGCACTCAACTACAAGTCTTACTACGTGAAACACGTGGCCGAGGACTGCAAGTTCGCCGAAGGCACGAAACCTGCGATGCGCCGCCCGGGCGAATACACGTTCATGCCCGATTCGTTGCCCCAGGAAGGAATTCCGAAGGGCCGGCTCGAAGGGCCGTTCGAGTTCAAGAGCCAGATCATCGCGGGCACCGTGCGCCGTTACTGGGTCTACGTACCCGCGCAGTACAACGACAGGAAGCCCGTGGCCGCGAACCTGCTGGTTTTCCAGGATGGGCAGCGCGCCACGAATCCGAATGGTTCGTTGCGCGTACCGCAGGCAATGGAAAACCTGATCGGCAAGAAGCAGATGCCCGTGACCATCGGCGTGTTCGTGACGCCGGGAAATCGCAGCGAGACCTATCCAACCGACCTCGACATGCGCAATCCCGACAATCGCCGTTGGGAATACGACGCCATGGACGACCGGTACGTGCGCATGCTGATCGAGGAACTGCTGCCGGAAGTCGGCAAGAAGTACAAGCTCACCGACGACCCCGAGAAGCGCGTGATCGGTGGCACGTCGAGCGGGGCGATCGCCGCTTTCACCGCTGCCTGGCACCGGCCTGACTACTTCCGTCGCGTCATCAGCATGATCGGCAGCTACACGTCGATCGGCTACGCGCCTGCGGCGGACGGCAAGCCCATGGTGCCGGGCGGAGACCTGTACCCCACCCTGATCCGCAAGAACCCCATCAAGCCCATCCGCATCTATCTGCAGGACGGCGACAAGGATCTCTCGAACGAGCACGGCAACTGGTACCTGGCCAACCTCCAGATGCTGTCGGCCTTCGAGTACGCCAATGCCAAGGCGGACCGGGACAAGACGCTGGGCGTGCGCTACGAGGTGAAGCACCAGTGGGGTGATGGTGCGCATTCCGACCAGCATGGCGGCGTGTTGCTCCCCGAGATCCTCAAGTGGATCTGGCTCAACGATTGACGCAAGTCACACGGACTAAACTTTTAGTTGCTAATAACTAAGTCCTTAGTTAAGGTGCCGGTCCCCGATTGAAGGACCGGCACATGGCCAAGCGCGCAACCACGGGCGAATCGAAACGGCTGACCGACGTCGAGCTCGAGCTGATGACCATCCTCTGGCGGCTCGGTGAAGGCGCCGTCAGCGACGTGATCGGCGAATTGCCGCCGCAGCGTGAGCTCGCGTACACCTCGGTCTCCACCATCCTGCGCATCCTCGAGACGAAGGGCGTACTCGCAGCGCGCAAGGAGGGCCGCGGCCACATCTACGTCCCCCTGCTCGGCAAAAGCGAATACGAGGCGCGGGCCGTCAAGGACGTGGTGGACCGGGTGTTCCAGGGCGTGCCGGTGGCCATGGTCCGACAGTTGCTCGACAACGTGGAACTCAGTGCCACGGATTTGCGCGAGGTGCGCAAGCTGCTGGATCGGCCCAAAGGACGCAAGTGAACCTGGCCTCCGCCTTGTCCGCCTACACCGCGCTGAACGTCGCCGTCGTGGTGGCGGTGCTGGGTTTGCTGGCAGTCGAGTCGCTGCGGCGCCACGCGAGCGCGCTCAAGCTGCTGGGCTTTCACTACTGGATTGCGGGCGGACTGGCCGTGACCGCGCTGGTGGCCGCCGTGCTGCCCGCGCCCCAGCTCTTCGAACCCAGCGCCAGCATCTGGTCCGCCCAGGAATTCGCCGGTTTCTCCCCGCCGGCCCTCGAGCCGGTCAGCGGCTATATGAGCTTCGGCGCCGGCGCGACGAATCTCGACGCGGGCAGCGTGAGCCGGGCCTGGATCGCCACTGTGCTCATGCTGCTCGCGGCCGGGAGCTTCAGGCTGTCGCGCGACGCTCTCGCCCTGCGGCGCATCCGTCGCCAGTCCCATTGCATCCGCCGCCACGGTCGTGTGCGCATCTGGCTGAACGACACCGTCCGCACGCCCTTCTCGTACTGGATTCCGGGAAGCGCGCACGTGGTGCTGCCTTCCTATCTGCTGGAGCGCGGCGACCATCTGCGCATGGTCCTGGCTCACGAGCTGCAGCACCACCGGCAGCGCGACACCGTGTGGCTGTATTTCTTTCGTGCGCTGGGCTGGTTGTGCGCGCTCAATCCTTTCGCGCACCTGTGGAAACGTCGGCTCGGACGCATGCAGGAATTCGCCTGCGACGAGGCCCTGATCACCCGGCGCGGCTGGTCCGCCGATGTATACGCACGCTGCCTGCTCGACGTGGCCGCGCGCGAGCGTGAAGCCGCTCCCGGCTTCCGCCTGTCCACTCCCCTGATCCGATTCGGCGATCCACTCGTACTGACTCGGAGAATTGAAATGATGATGCAACCGAAGAGACTGACGTTTATCAAGCCGTTGCAAATGAGCATCGTCGCCGCGCTGCTCGCGCTCATGACGCTGGCGGCGTATGCCGCCGGCGGCTGGGTACAGGACCGGCGCGTCACACGCGAACAGGCGGAAGCCATGGCGGAACGCGTTTCCGCGAACAGCGGCTTCACCGTGGTAGTCAACGACGAAGTGCTGCATGAACTGAACCGTTACGCTGGCACGCCTGAGGGCCGCGAGTTCATGCGCGCCTCGCTGCAACGCTTCGAAGGGTATCGTTCGGAGGTGGTCGCGTCGCTGGCGAAACATGGCGTGCCCGCCGAGCTGGCCGCGGTTCCGCTGGTCGAATCGGGATACCAGAACCTCGACGCCAGCCATAACCGGCTGTCCAGCGCCGGCATCTGGCAATTCATTCCGAACACCGCGCTTGCCTTCGGCCTGCGCGTGGACGGCCAGGTCGACGATCGCCTCGACGCCGAACGCCTGACCGACGCCGCGGGGCGGATGCTGCGCGCCGATCATCTGCGGTTCACCGACTGGCAACTCGCGCTGATGGCTTTCAACATGGGGGCGCATGGTCTGCAAAAAGCCATCGACACCACGGGTTCGCGCGACCCATGGACACTGATTCGCGCGGGTCACGAAGGCGATCGCGGCTACCTGGCGCGCGTCCATGCCGCCGTACTCATCGCCGCCAACCCGGGCTCGGTGGCGCCATGAAGCCGGGCTGGCTGTTCGTGTTGTTCGCCGCCAGTGGCGCGGCCCAACCGGCTCCGGTTTTCTCCACCGGCTGGCCGGTGACGGATGGACACCTGAGTTCGGGATTCGGCGGCAAGCACCAGGGCATGGACATCGCAGCCGCGGTGGGCACGCCAGTGCGCGCCTTCGCCGCGGGTATCGTGGAGGCGCTGACGCCCGACAAGGTCTGCGGCCGGAAGCTGCGCATCCGCCACGATTTCGGCGCTACGTCCACCTACTGCCACGTATCCGGCATCCAGGTGTCCGTCGGGGACTCCGTGGCCCTGGGCCAGCCTCTGGCCGAGATCGCGCCCGGAATCGGGCGCACCAGAGCCCACCTGCATTTCGAGTTGAAGATAGCTGGGGAGAAGGTGGATCCTCTGGCTCACCTGCCACGGGCGCGCTGACGAACTGAATGCACCACAACCGTCTCCAGACGTTCACGCATTCCTCGCCCATCGGGCACTGGAGCGTGAGCGTCTGGCAGCCGGACCCCCGCCTCGCCGAGATCATCGCCAGCATGTGGTTCGGCGAAGGCAAGGTCGCCTATCAACGCGATCGCATTCTTCCCTCGGGCCAGAGTCAGCTGTTGATCAATCTCGGGCCGCCGCAGTACCGCATCGAACCGGGACCGCCCGAGGTCCGCGTGCCCTTCAACGATGTCTGGTACTCCGGCCTGCACCAGGGTCCGATCGATACCGAAGCCCCGCATGGCAACGCCTTGTTAGGCGTGGCCTTCACGGCGCGCGGCGTGTTCCCGTGGCTGGGCGAACGCATGGATGGTCTTTCCGATCGCATCATCGCCCTGGCCGACGCGGTCGGCGATGGCGCCCTGGCGCTGCGCGAACGCCTGCTCAACACGTCATCGCTGGAGGGTCGATTCAAGCTCGTCGAGCGCTGGCTGATCTCGCGGCTTCGCCCGCGCGCCATCGTGCATCCCGCCGTGCGCTGGGCCGTCGATCGCATCGCCGCCAGCGGCGGCCGGGTGCCCATCGAAGAGCTCGCCGTGCAAACCGGCTTCTCGCGCAAACATCTCGGCAACCTGTTCCAGCAGCAAGTCGGCCTGAGCCCCAAGTCGCTGGCGCGGGTCCATCGTTTCCGCGGCGCATTGGAGATGCTGAATCGGTCGAACGGAGAAGTGCCCTGGGCGGCGCTGGCCGAGCAATGCGGCTACTACGACCAGTCGCATCTGATCAATGAATTCCGTCGCTTCACGGGCCTCTCGCCTGTCGAACTGGCGGGCCGCGACCGGCCCGACACCGGCAGCGTGGTACTGCGGTAGCCTCGCCCAGTTCCCATTTTTCCAAGACGCGCGCAACAGACGCGCGCAGAATTCTCCCCGTGGGTTGAAGAACAACAATGGGAGGTCTCATGCCTGAAATCAACTGGATCGCGGTCGTCGTCGCGGCGGTCGCGAGTTTCCTGCTGGGCGGACTGTGGTATTCGCCGGCGCTGTTCGGCAAGGTCTGGCAACGCGAAGCCGGGCTCACCGACGAGCAGCTCAAGACCGGCAACATGGCCAGGATCTTCGGCCTTTCGCTGCTGCTGGCGTTTCTCGCCGCCTGGAATTTCGCCAATTTCCTCGGGCCGCGTCCCTCGGTGATCTTCGGCACCGCGGTCGGCGCCTCCGCGGGCCTGCTGTGGGTGGGCGCGAGCTTCGGCATCAACTATCTATTCGAACGCAAGAGCTTCAAGCTGTTCGCGATCAACGCGGGTTATCACACGCTGCAGTTCGCGATCTTCGGCCTGGTGCTGGCGCTGCTGCCCTGCGCGGACTGCGCGCAACTCCCCTGCCCCCAATGAGCGCTGCCCGGCGCGCGGACCGACGGCGCAGCGCGTGGCGCGAATCACTGGACAAATTCGACCGGATCGTCGAAAGCTAGCGGCATGCGCATCACCGCCGGGTTCCTGACCTCGCTTTCGCTGGCGCTCGCCGCCTGCGAGCCCGCCCCGCCGTCCGCCGACCTCGTGCTTCGCAACGGCGACGTGCGAACCATGGAAGAAGCGGCTGCTCCTGCCACCGCGTTCGCGGTGCGCGATGGCAGGATCCTGTTCGTCGGCGACGACGCACGCGCCGAGGGGTGGATAGGCCCGGACACCCAGGTGGTGGATGCCGGCGGCCACACGGTGCTTCCCGGGCTCATCGACAGTCACATCCATGCCGCGGAAGGCGCGCTGGCGCTGGGCGGGTGCACGCTGCGCAATCAGCAACTCACGGTGCAACAGGCGGCCGAGCCGATTCGTGGCTGCATTGCGGCGGACACCAGTTCCGCGTGGATCGTGGTGAACGAGGTGAATCCCGCCGGGTTCAAGGCCGATCGCCACGACCTCGACGCGATCGAAAGCCGGCGCCCGCTGTTTCTCTGGGGCGCGGATGGCCACACGGCCTGGGTGAATTCGCGCGCGCTGACGGTGGCCGGAATCACGCGCGACACGCCGGATCCGGAAGACGGCCGCATCGAGCGCGACGCGAAGGGGGAAGCCACCGGTTTTCTGATCGACGGCGCCACCGGGCTGGCCCTGTCCGTCATGGAGCAGCCCTCACCGGAAAAGCGGATCGAGGCCTTGCGGCGCGTGCTGCCGCTGTTGCACGACGTGGGCATCACCAGCTACTTCGAAGCAAACACCGACGAGGCGACGGTCAACGCCTACTCGAAGCTCGCGAGCCTCGACGAACTCTCCGCGCGCGTCACGATGGCCTTCGAAAGCACCGGCGAGAACACCCCCGGGGAATTTTCGCGTCTCGAAACGTTGCGCAAGCAGCTGCCAGGCGGGCCACTGTTCCGCGCGGACTTCATCAAACTGTTCGCGGACGGCGTGATGGAGCATCCGACGCAAACAGCCGCCCTGCTCGCGCCCTACAACGATGCGCAAGGCAAGCCTGGCGAATCGCGCGGCAAACTGTACCTGCCGCCGGCGCAGCTCCAGGCCTTCATCGCGGAAGCCGGCAAACGCGGTTTCAACATCCACGTGCACGCCATCGGTGATGCCGCGGTACGCGAGACGCTGGACGCCTTCGCGCAGGCGCGCGGCGCGGGCAGCACGCAGCTGTTCAGCATCGCGCACCTGCAGCTCGTCGAACCTTCGGACCTGCCGCGATTCAAGCAGCTCGACGTCGGTGCTTCGGTGCAACTGTTATGGGCACAACCCGACAATTACAGCGTCGATGCACTCACGCCGTGGCTGGGCGACGAGCGGTTGTCGAGGCAGTACCCCGGGCACTCATTGGTCGCGGCCGGCGCCACGGTGGCCGGCGGCAGCGACTGGGACGTCAGCAGCTTCAACCCATTCGAAGCCATGGCCACGGCGATGTCGCGACGTAATCCCGAGCAGCCGGAGCGCGCGCCGCTCAATGCAGACGAAGCGCTGACGCTGGACGAAATACTGGCCGCTTACACGCGAGGCGCCGCGCGTCTCATCGGCCGGGAGCGGGAGATCGGCAGCCTGACCGCAGGCAAGTTCGCCGACTTCATCGTGCTGGACCGGCGCCTGACAACCAGCATCACCGCCGACCAGATCCGCATCACCCGGCCCACGCGCGTGTTCCTCGGCGGCCATGAAGTGACTACGCAGCCCGGGCCCGGATCCGGGCGCTGACTTCGTCGAACGCCTTGCGAGACTAGCCAGGCTCGGGCCGTGTTTTCTGACCGCCGCTCAGCAGCATCCAGCGGGTGAATCGTGGAAAGTGCCGCACGAAAAAAATGAGCAACCGTGCGTGGAAGGTGACGATGACCTCGGCCTTGCCCCGCAGGATGCCGCGGACCATGGTCCGCGCGGCCTTGTCCGTGCGCAGCCGCAGCCACGACGGAATCGGATCCTTCACCCCCGCGTGCAACCCGCCGCGGTTGTCGACGCGGCGGATGTCCGAATCGACGAAGCCCGGTGAAATCAGCGTGCAGCTCACGCCGGCCGAGTGCAGGTCACCATGCAGCGACTCCGCCAGTGCGCGTACCGCGAACTTGCTCATGCTGTAGGCCGAACTACCCGCACCGGACAGATGCCCCGCGACACTTCCCATGATCACGAAGCGTCCCCGCGTACGTTGCAACGCGGGCAGCGTCTCGTGCAGCGTGCGGATCACCCCGAATACATTGGTATCGAACTGGCGGCGATAGTCTTCCACCGTGAGGTCCTGCGCCTTGCCGACGACGCCGAAACCCGCGTTGGCCACGACGATGTCGGGCGCGATGCCCTGCCCGGCGAGTTCCTGGATCACCAGGCTGACTGAACCGTCCTCGGTGACATCGCCACGATGAACGCTGGCGTGGCCGCCGGCCGCGCGGATCTCCGCCGCCAGTACTTCGAGTTTCTCCAGCCGTCGGGCGACCAGCGCGACCCGGTGCCCGCGCCGCGAGAACTCGCGCGCCAGCGCCGCGCCGATGCCGGAGGATGCGCCCGTGATGAGAACCGTCGACTCGGAAGTGGAGGCGTTCATACCGCCGATCATAACGCCAGGCTCGTACAGGACGCCGCGAGGAAGCATTCAGCCACAGCAGGCAGAAGGTTGAGTTGTGCGGCTGCGGCATTTACTTTGTGCATGTCTCATCGCCACGCGCGTGGAGACATCGGGGCGGCGAGTCATTTCACGAAGGGGGTCGAGTGTTTTCACGCCTGGCATTGGTTTTTTCACTGCTCTTCTCGCTGTCCGCGGCCGGCAACGCAACAACCCTCGGCGAATCACCGGATACGCCGCAAGGAAACTACGCTCAGAGTCGACTGATGCAGGCAGTGGCGGAGACGCCGACCGCGCAGGGCTGGTTCTACGACTTGCGCATCGACCCGCTTCTCGGCGCGGAAGCCTTCCGCATCGAAGTCAACGCAAAACGCAGGCGTGTCGCGATCGCGGGCGGCGACGCCCGTGGAATGATCTACGGGGCGCTCGAAGCGCGCGAGCAACTGCTCAATGGCGTGAGGCCGGAACGGCTCGCGACCCGGTCGGCAACACCCCGTCTCGCCTTCCGCGGCATCAAGCTCAACACACCCTGGGACAGTTATCGTCCGAGCTCGGCCATCGACCAGCACACGGAGACGATGAAGGACCTCGAGTACTGGCAGGCGTACCTCGACATGATGGTCGAGAACCGCTTCAACGCCTTCACGCTGTGGACCCTGCATCCATTCACTTACATGGTCCGGCCGAAGAACTTTCCCGAGGCCAGCAAGTGGACGGATGCGGAGTTTGCCGAGTGGCAGCGGCTGTATCGCGAAATCTTCCGCATGGCCAAGCAGCGCGGCCTGGACACCTACGTGGTGTTCTGGAGCATCTTCACCAGCCCGGAGTTCGCCAAGGCTCACAACCCCACTGGCAAGAACTTCTACCCGCATTACTACGTCGACGGCGACACCTCGGAGGTCACGAAGAAATACCTGCGCGAGAGCGTCACGCAGATGCTGACGGAGTATCCGGATCTCGACGGCATCGGTGTCTCGCATGGCGAAGGCATGGGTGGCATGACGCCGCTGCAGCGCCAGCAGTTCGTCGACGAGGTGTATGTCGCCGGCGCCCTCGAGGCGCGCAAGGCGCGGCCCGTGAAGCTCATCCACCGCGTGCCTTTCTCGTCCGGCCTTTCATCGGGGCCGGGCGTGAGTACCGACGTGGAGAAACTCACGCGCGACGCGATGGAGAAACTCGGCGACCAGTTCTCCGGCCCCATCTGGGTTGAAATGAAGTTCAACTGGTCTCATGGACATTCCACCCCCAAGCTGGTCAAGGTGCACGGCGGCAAGCTGGGCGACACGTACTTCGAACCCACACCGTCCAACTACAAGGTGGTCTGGCAGGTGCGCAATGAAGATTTCTTCGCGCTGCGCTGGGGCGATGCCGACTTCATCCGCGAGCACATCGCCATGAACGGCCAGGCCGACTACGTGGGCGGCTATTTCATCGGCTCCGAGACCTATGTCCCCGCACTGGATTACTTCACCGCCACGCGGGACCCGGTGAACTGGAAGTGGGCCTTCCAGCGTCAATGGCTGTTCTACAAGTCGTGGGGACGCCTGCTCTACGATCCGAAGACTCCCGACGCCGTCTTCGATGCGGAGTTCATTCGCCGCTACGGCCGCAAGGCGGCGAAGCTGCCGCAGGCGTATCGACTCGTCAGCCAGAACCCGCTGCTGCTCGCCCGGCTCTATGACTCGCGCTGGGATTTCACGCTGTACGCCGAAGGTCACCTCGCGCTACAGGGAGAGATCACGAAGTACATCGGCGTCGATGCGCTGATCAATCAGCCGCCGCTCGATCCGGCATTCGTCTCCATTCCCGACTTCGTGAAAGCACGTGAAGCGGGACGCCGGTACGCTGGCGCCGATGCCACGCCTCTCAAGGTCTCGGACTGGCTGGTCCACAACAGCGATGCCGCGCTGGACCTGGTGAGGGACATCGACACGCGCGGCAATGCCTCATTGATGTACGAGGTGGCCGACGTGAAGATCTGGGCCGCTCTCGGCATGCACCTGGCCGAACAGCTTCGCGGCGCGGTGGCGCTGCAAACCTACCGGACGCGCGGCGACGAGGCCGACCAGCAGGCCGCCATCTCGCACCTGACGAAGGCGCTGGCTCACTGGGACGAAGTCATCCGACTCTCCCGGCCTATCTACAAGGACATGAGGCTGACCCACTACAACCACAATTCCTTCGATGCCAACCCGGACAACCTGTTCCATTGGGCGCTGATCCGTGACCAGGTGGCGCAGGATATCGAGGTGGCGCGAGCAGCCACGCCGCCGCGGAACGACCAGGCACTGACACGGTCGAACCGCCCATGAACATCATCATCAATATCGACGTGCCCGAACTCGACCCGGCCATCCGCTTCTACACCGAGGCGCTGGGGCTGTCGCATACGCGGACACTGGACGACGACACCGCCGAGCTGCGCGGCGCCGCCGCGACGCTCTATCTATTGCGGAAGGACCCGGGATCCGCCGCCGTGAAGGCGCCGGCGGTCTCGCGCGACTATTCGCGTCACTGGACCCCGGTCCACTTCGACCTGGTGGTGGACGACGTGGATGCCGCCGCGAAACGCGCACTCGCGGCCGGAGCGCGGCAGGAGACCGGCCATGTCGACTGGCGCGGTTCGCGTTGCATCAGCCTGAGCGACCCCTTCGGGCATGGCTTCTGCTTCATCCAGTTCGGGAACGGGACTTACGAGGACTGAGTCAGCCTTCCAGTTTCGCGATGGCTCGCCGCGTGGCGAAGTGGCGGTAGCTCTCGATCACGAGGTCGCGCAGCTCGCCTTCGGTGATACCCTTCGACGCATCCAGCGCCATCCAGCCCTTGTGTCCCATGTACGGCGGGATGCTGAAACGTGAGTCCATTTCCAGCGGCCCCTGCCGCTCGATGCCCACCCAGAACGAAATCGTCAGACCCTTGCCGTAGTCGTAGAGATTGACGAAGGTCTTCTTGCCCACGCGCCAGACCGGATTACCGAAGCTCGCGCTCTCGTCGGTTTCAGGCAGCGCGAGGCAGAGCTTGCGCAGGCGCGTCAGCATCTTCTGGGCCTTGGGCGACTTCATGCGGTCGATTTCCGCGGGCGTCATCTTCGTGGTGGGCGCCGCGACCTTCGGCGGCTGCTCCGCGCGCGCCACCAGCCCGGGCGGCGAATTGGCACGATAAGACCAGTGCACGAGTTCGATGACACGCTTCCACGGGAAACCGCGGTTCAACTCCACGCCTATCCACCCGAACGGCCCGACATAGGGTGGTTTGTAGATGTGCCTGGGCGCCGACGCGATCAGGGCCGGCGTGCCCAGCCACAGCGCGACGTGGCCGTCGCCATGGTGGTTCAACGCGAAGATGGCGAACACCTTGCCCTTCTTCGCCCTGAAGTTCGGCGAGCCATGCGACTCGAACTCCTCGACTTCGGGTAACGCGAGGCAAAGCTCGCGCACCGCCTTCGGGATGGTGCGTGCGCCCTTGCTAGCCATCACAACCTTTGAGATTGGTCCGGTCGAAGCCGGGGCCGAAGTTGAAGACGAACACGGGCCCGAGATCGATGACCTGCGGCGCCGTGGCCAGATGGACGTTCACATTGCTGCGGCCCGCGGGCATCTCGGCCGCCGCCACCCGATGTGCGCAATAACTCTTCCACTCCGTGGTGACGGGCGCGCTGAAATCCATGGCGGAGGTGTATGGCGCACCGGCGAGCTGAACCCGCAGCGACAGCTTGCTGCCGCCCTCGGCGGGCTGCTCGGCGCGCAGGTAGGCCATCACCATGATCACGTCGCCCGCGGCGATGGCGCCCGCAATGGGCGACGCCGCTTGCACATCCCAGGGATTAGCTCCCTGACGCCCCTTCACGCGCAAGGCCATTTCGCCCGGGATTCCCGGGGCTTTCACGTCCTTGGGCTTGGGTTTATCGGGCTGGACGTGCCAGACACCGTTGGTGTCGTTGTTGATGGTCTTGGTCCAGATGTCGAACTCCTGCGCGAACGACGCGGAAGCCATGACGACACTGGCTAACAGGAATGCCCTGGTCAATTTCATGCGAGTTCCCCCTTTCGAATCCCGCGCTCCGTGCCTATTGTTTTGGATAAGCACCGGAAAAGTCCATGGGCCGGGGCGAGGCTACTCCCAGTAGACCGGTTTCTTCATCTGCGAGAGGGGCACGCAACCGTGGTAGGCCGTCGGCACGGCCTGGTATTCCATGTTCTCGGTGATGCCCACCCGGGAAGTGTAGAAACCCAGCAGCGTGAGCTCGCGCGCCATCAGTATGAAAGGCCGTGGCTGCTGGTCCGCGGCCACGGCCGCCTCCAGCGCCTGTGTCACCGCGGCGGTCTGCGCGGCGCGGTCCTGCTGGAGGAACGCCTTGCCGTCCGCCTGGGTGGCGGCTTCGAACTCCGCGCAGCCCGCGTGAAAGTGTTGCTGCGCGTCGCTGGCATACACGTCGGCCATCATGGAATCGATGAAGGCCGGCACATTGGCGTCGAGCGCGCCGCTGGTATCGGTCTTCGGGATGATGATGTCGGCGATGGCGGTGACGACGCCGGCCTCGTTGCCCTTGAAGAATTTCGGCGTCCAGTCGGCAGCCGCCGGCGCGTCTTTCGCCGAACAACCTTGCAGGATGGCCAGCGCCGCGGGCGCGGACACCGCGCCGCCCAGCAACCAGGCCGCGCGGCGGAGCACTTCACGCCGCTGGAGCATTTCGGGGGACTCTTCGACGATGCTCATAGGTTGCCCTTCTTGAGTTCTTCGACGGCGTGGTTCGCGGCGCGCGCCGTGAACGCCATGTAGGTGAGCGAGGGATTCTGGCAGGCCGACGACACCATGAACGAACCATCGGTGACGAACACGTTCTTGCAGGCATGCACCTGGTTGAACTTGTTCAGCACCGACTTCTTCGGGTCCGTTCCCATGCGCGCCGTGCCCATTTCATGGATGCTGTTGCCGACGTTGAAGTTGTCGCTGCGCACGGTGACGTTCTTGTAGCCGGCCGCTTCGAGCATCTCCGCGGCATCGGTGGTCATGTCTTTTTCCATCTTGCGCTCGTTCTCGCGCACCACGGCGTTGACCACCAACATGGGCAGGCCGTGTTTGTCCTTGCGGTCGCGATCCAGGCGCATGTGGTTCTCGTGGTACGGCAGGATCTCGCCGAAGGCCGTCATGCCGATGGTCCAGGGACCCGCCTCGCGCACGGCCCTCTTGAGCTCGTCGCCGATGAGCGCACTGTTGTTGAAGCGCGCGAAGTTGGTTCGCTGCGCGCGGCCCTGGTACCCGAAGCCGCGTAGATAGTCGCGCTTGTCCTTGCCCACGTTCTGGTATCGCGGGATGTAGAACCCGTTGGGACGACGGCCCGTGTACGCCTCGTCCATGTGCCCTTCGACCTGCGCGCTGGAATTGCCGGGCTTGTTGTGGTCCATGATGTTGTGACCCAGCTCGCCCGAGTCGTTGCCGAAGCCGTTCGGGAAGCGGCTCGATACCGAGTTCAACATGATGTACGCCGAGCCGATGGCCGAGGCGCACATGAAGATGACCCTGGCAGAGTAATCGCTCTGCTTGCCGGTGTTGGCGTCGATGACGCGCACACCGGTGGCCTTGCCCTTTTCGTTGTCGTAGATGATTTCGTAAACGATCTGGTCGGACTTGAGCGTCATGTTGCCGGTGCGCTCGGCCGAGGGCAGCGTGGCCGACACGCTGCTGAAGTAGCCGCCGAAGGGACAGCCGCGAATGCACAGGTTGCGCGCCTGGCAGGTACCGCGCTGCGGGCTCTCGTTGTGCGTGAGCGGCGCGGTCAGGTTGGCACAGCGGCCGATGATGAGCTTGCGGCCCATCTTCTCGGCGATGCGCTGCTTGAACTCCATCTCCACGCAATTGAGATCGTGCGGCGGCAGAAAATGACCATCGGGCAGTTGCGCAAGACCTTCCTTGCTGCCGCTGATGCCCGCGAAAATCTCGGCCTTGTCGTACCAGGGCGCGATTTCTTCGTAGCTCACGGGCCACGGGATGGCCCAGCCTTCCTTCGCGTTGCCTTCGAAGTCCAGCGGGCTCAGTCGATAACTCTGGCGCGCCCACATGATGGAACGTCCGCCGACGTGATAGCCGCGCAGCCAATCGAAGGGCTGCTCCTCGACGTAAGGATTCTCGAGGTCGTCGACGAACCAGTGCGTGTTCGCGGGCGAGGGATAGCCGGTTCGTGATTGCACCGGCTTGCGCTCGCGGGTTTCCTGGGTGATGCGGTTGCCGTGCGGCAGATCCCAGGGGTCCTTGGTGGCCGTGGGGTAGTCGGGGTGGCGGACCATGCGACCGCGTTCCAGCACCAGTGTCTTCAAGCCCTTCTCGGTGAGTTCCTTGGCGGCCCAGCCGCCGCTCATTCCCGAACCCACGACAATCGCGTCAAACGAATTCGTTTCCATGCTCTACTTGAACCCCCCGGGGAAAGCCGCGGCATTATGGACCACTTGCGAGTTCTGCTGGTTCCGTTCCGCCTGACCAGCATGACGATGGTCGGCTTCTTTTCCGTGGCCATATCCGGTTTCCTCTGGGCAGCATCTTTCTTCGGCCTCGCGGGCGCCATCTGGGCGTACGTGGGCGCGCTGCTGCTGAACATCTGGGTGCTCAAGTATTGCTACGTGCTCATCGAGCACATCGCCGACGGCGCCACCGAGCCGCCGGTCATGGACACCGACATGCTGAGCCCATTCGAGAGCCGGCCCTGGATGCAGGGCGCGCTGATCGCCGCAGGCGGCACTCTTTGCTACAAACTCGGCGGTGACGCCGGCACCGTGGTGGCCGTGATCCTGCTGATCGCATTCCCCGCCTCCGCGGCACTGCTGGGCATGGGCGACAACGTATTCCGCGCGATGAATCCGCTGGCCTGGGTTCGCGTGATCCGCGGCTTCGGGCCCTGGTACTTCGTGCTGCTGGGTGCGCTGTTGCTGTGGGCGTTGATCTGCTGGCTGGCGCTCGCCTGGCGCCCGCCGATCATCGTTGCCGTCACCGCCATCCTCATCTGCGAGGTCACCTTCTTCGGCCTCATCGGCGCCTGCATCTGGCTGCGCCGGCGACAGCTGGGCTTCGAACCCAGCCGCAGCCCTGAACGCGCCGCCGCTCGCGAGGAATCGGAGCGCGTGAAGCAACGCGCGGAGATGGTCGACGAAGTATTCCGTAACAGCCGCATCGGCAGACATGTGGATGCCACCGCGCCGCTGGCGCGCTGGCTGCGCGATCTCGAACCCGACTACGTCGCGCGCGATGCCGTGCACATCGCCGAGCAGGCGCTGAAGTGGCAACTGCCGCTGGCGCTGAACCCCATCGGCAGCACGCTCATCCGACACCTGCTTCGCTTCGGGCGCCCCGAAGTGGCGCTGACCATCTACGAGATGTTCCGCGCGCGGTCGCCACGATTCACGATGGACTCGGCAAGCGACCTGCGCATCCTCGCCGATCACGCCGACAGCGTAGGCAAGGAGGAACTCGCGACGTCGATGCGACTGGAAACTCCTATAGCTCATCCGCCGGCCTGAGGCCGGACTTCATCCGCCGCCCTGAGGCCGGACTACACCCGCCGCCCTGAGGCCAGGGTGACAGTTGTCAGATCGACGGACTGACAGCGGCGACTACAGGCGAAAGCGCGGTTCGCACATCATTCCCGCCCATGGGAGGAACGATGTCGAACACACTGGCCAGTCTCACCGGGGTCCGCAAACGCTACGGCAAGATCACCGCGCTCGATGGATTCGACCTGTCGGTCAAACGCGGGGAGCTGCTGTCCTTGTTAGGACCGAATGGCGCCGGGAAATCCACCGCCATCTCGCTCCTGCTGGGTCTGCAGAGCGCCGACCAGGGCGAAGTGCGTCTGTTCGATCGTCCGCCGCAGGAGATAGACGCCCGCCGCCGCATCGGCGTGATGATGCAGGAGGTGGCCCTGCCCGGCGTGATGACCTGCCGCGAACTCCTCGAGCAGGTGGCAGGCTACTACCCGTTGCCCTACGAGGTGGATGCGCTGATCCACCGTCTGGCACTGGGCAACATCGCCTCGCGCCGCTACGACAAGCTTTCCGGGGGCCAGAAACGCCAGGTGCAGTTCGGCCTCGCGCTGGTGGGGCGGCCGGAACTCATGTTCCTCGACGAGCCCACCGTAGGGCTCGACGTCCAGGCGCGTGAGGCGCTCTGGCGAGTGATCCGCGAGCTGCTGCACGAAGGCTGTTCCATCGTGCTGACCACGCACTATCTCGAAGAAGCCGAGGCGCTTGCTGACCGCGTGGCCGTCATGGCGCGCGGCAAGCTCGTCACCTCCGGCTCGGTGGATGAAATCCGCGCGCATGTCTCGCGCAAGCAGGTGAGCCTGGTGAGCAAGCTTTCCGCGGACACCGTGCGCGGCTGGCCCGAAGTGCTGTCGCTGGCGATGGAACGGGATCGCATGCAGATCACTACGCGCGCGGCCGAACCGCTGCTGCAGCGCCTGTTCCGCGAGGATCCGCAGCTCGCCGACATCGAGGTGCGCCGGGCGGGTCTCGCCGAAGCGTTCACCGAACTCACCAATGAGAACACGCAGGAGGCACGCTCATGAGCACCGCCACCGCCATGCCCGCCGGCCGCCTGTGGTCCGCGTACTTCCGCGAGATCCGCTGCGAATTCCTGAAATCGTGGCGCACCCCCGCGTTCGCCGTCCCCACCTTGTTCTTTCCCGTCATGTTCTACGTACTGTTCGGCATCTTCCTGGGTTCGATGCGCGGCAACGCCGACCAGGCGCTGATCACCTTCGCGAACTTCGGCGTGTTCGGCGCCATGGGGCCGGGCCTGTTCGGCTTCGGTGTGTCGCTGGCCATCGAGCGCGAACAGGGGCTGCTGACGCTCAAGCAGGCCTTGCCGCAACCGCCGGGAGCCTATCTACTGGCGCGGGCCTGCATGGCCATGCTGTTCGTGGCGGTCATCTCCGTGTTGCTGACCGTCATGGCGGTCACGCTCGGCGAGGTGCCGCTGACCTTCGGGCAGATGACGCAGCTGTTCTTCATCGATACGCTGGGCGCCCTGCCGTTCTGCGCCATCGGCATGTACATGGGCTCGCTGGTCTCGGGCCAGGCCTCGCCGGCCATCATCAATTTCGTGTTCCTGCCCATGGCCTTCCTGTCGGGGTTGTTCATTCCGCTGCAGGTCATGCCCGTGATGCTGCAGAAACTGGCGCCGGTTTTTCCCGCCTATCACCAGTCGCAACTGGCGCTCGCGACCGTGGGCCGCGGCAATGCGGACGATGCCGGCATGCACGTCGCCGTCCTGGCCGGAGTGACGCTGCTGTTCTTCCTGCTCGCGGTGAAGCGCATGCACGGCAGCGGCTTCCGCCTGCTTGGCGCTCATCCCAAGCGGGCGTTGGGCACGGCGGCCGTTGTCGCCGCGGGACTCGTGGCGCTTTCGTTTTCGGGCGTGTTCGGTGGCAAGTCGACAGAATCGGAGGACGCAAACGCTGCAACGGGCGCGGGCTCCGCTGCCACCGACACGCCCGCCCCTTCAGTGGAGGCAGGCCCGCCCGCAGGGGTCCCGGCGCCGCCGGAAGGCCTGATCGCGAACTTCGATGCGGGTTCCGCGCAATCCCCGTATGGCATCGGCATCCAGGCCAACGGGGACCAATTCCAGGGCGGCAAGTCCACGGCCTCGCAACAACTCGTCGAGGGCGGCGCCAACGGCAGCAAGGGCGCGCTCGAAATCACCGGCGAAGTGCGTCCGGGGACGCAGTATCCCAGCGCCGGCGCCTTCTTCTTCCCGGAAGGCCCACCCACCGAAGGCCTGATGGACTACACGAAGAAGAAAACGCTGAGCTTCTACGCGCGCGGCGATGGCAAGCAGTACACCGTGCTCGTGCTGAGCGGCACGCCGGTGCGCATGCCGCCGCTGATGCTGGGCTTCACGGCCAGCCCCGAGTGGCAGAAGCACGAATTCCAGATCGAGAACCTGGGCGCGGCCGACTGGCAGCGCGTGCGCCTCATCGGCTGGATGCAAACCACCCAGGGCGCCTTCCAGTTCCAGCTCGATGACATACGCCTCGAGTGAGGCGTTGAGTTAGGATTTCGCCAAGGCCACCCATGCGACTTTCGCAGCTGATCCAGAACATCCGCAACCCACCGCACGAGTCGGTGGTCGGTTACATGACACGCGCCGATGGGCGCACCATGCACCTGTTGCCCTTCGTCATCCTGATCAACCTGATCTGGTTGTTCATCTGGGCGCTGCTATCGGGAGCCTCATTCGAAGAAGTGATCCTGCCGACGCTGATCACGGTTCCGATTTTCATCTACCTGCACCTGTGCCTGTATTTCTACGGCGGGCCGAACAACGTGCGCCTGCGCTACGTGGCTGGCATCTTCGCGCTGGGTTTCATTCTCGCCCCGTGGAACTTCTCGTCGCTGGGTTACCTGATCTTCGGCTTCTTCATGATCGTGTACCTGGTGCCGATGAAGGTATCGAGCGCGGTGATCGCACTCTCGATCGGCGCCTTCGTGCTCGAGATCCGGCTGCTCGGCGCCTCGGGGTCGACAATCGTCAGCGTATTGGTACCGGCGGTGACCCTGGCGGTCATCGCGGTGTTCACCGCCTATGCGCACTTCAACCAGCGTGAGCTGCGACGCAGCCAGGAGGAAATCCTGCGTCTTGCGACGCTGGCCGAGCGCGAGCGCATCGGTCGCGACCTGCACGACCTGCTGGGCCACACCTTGTCGGTGGTGGCGCTCAAGTCCGAGCTTGCGCGCAAGCTCATCGACCGCGACATCGACGCCGCCCGCGCCGAAATCGCCGAAGTGGAGCGCGTGGCGCGCGACTCGCTGGCGCAGGTGCGCAACGCAGTCAGCGGCATCCGCAGCACCGCGCTGTCGTCCGAGTTGCTGGCCGCCACCGCATTGCTCGAGGCGCAGGGATTCAAGGTGAAGTGCGAAACGGAAAACGTGAAACTGCCGCACGACCGCGAGACCGTGCTGGCGCTTTCGCTGCGTGAAGCGGCCACGAATGTGAGGCGTCACTCGAACGCGAAGGTGGTGACCATCCGACTGCGCAAGGAGGCCGCGGACGTGGTCATGGAAGTCGTCGACGACGGGCGCGGCGGACGCATCGTGCCAGGCAATGGTCTGAACGGCATGCGCGAGCGTCTCGACACCGTGGGCGGCTCCCTGTCGCTGTGGCCGAATCCCGCCGGCGGCACCTTGCTGCGCGCCTCCGTGCCGATGGCGGCCTGATGATCCGGATACTTCTCGCCGAGGACCAGGCCATGGTGCGCGGCGCGCTGGGCGCGCTGCTCAAGCTCGAACGCGACATCGAAGTGCTCGGCGCCGCGGCCGACGGCCTGCAGGCGCTGTCCGAATGCCGACGGCTGCGCCCCGACATCGTGGTCACCGACATCGAGATGCCCGGAATGACCGGTATCGAACTCGCGCAGAAGATCCAGGCCGAGGCGCTGCCCTGCAAGGTGGTGATCGTCACCACCTTCGCGCGCCAGGGCTACCTTCGCCGCGCTCTGGATGCCGGCGTGAAGGGCTACCTGCTCAAGGACTCCCCCGCCGAAAAACTCGCCGAGGCGCTGCGCAACGTCCACCGCGGCGGCAAAGCCATCGACCCCGCGCTGGCCGTCGAAGCCTGGAACGAATCCGATCCACTGAACGACCGCGAGCGCCAGGCGCTGCGCCTCTCCGGCGAAGGCCTGTCCGCTCCCCAGATCGCCGAGCAGCTCGGACTCTCGGCCGGCACCATCCGCAACTATCTATCCGAAGCAATCGGAAAGTTAGGCGCAAACAATCGTATTGACGCCTACCGCCTGGCCCGCCAACGCGGCTGGCTGTAATGGGGACATTCTTCGTTTTCCAGAAAATGGGGCACGCTGACCTGCAGGCATTGGCGTGAGGGCGAAAGGATTTCGGCGCGAAGCAGAGGGCGCCGAGCGCGAAGCGTCAGCGCGAAGGTACTCTTTGGTGGTTCGGTGCAAGTCCGCATTCGCCAGCAGTTACGAGCGAAGCGGAAACAGCACTGTCTGCGCAGCTTCGCGCTCGGGGTCGCCCCATGCGGGCGACCGAAGGGGGCGCCCGAAAGTGAGCGCCGAAATCCTTTCGCCCTCACGCCAATGCCCCCGATGAGCCCCGCCCCATTTTCTGGAAAACGAGGAATGTGCCCGTTACCGTCACTACCCGCGGCCAATGTAGGGCATCTTGGTCGCCATGAGGGTCATGAACTGCACATTGGCTTCCAGCGGTAGTTTGGCCATCTGCAGCACCGCATTCGCCACGTGCTCGACGTCGAACATGGGTTCAGACCCCGGACTCGACTTCGCGAGCTCTGTCAACGCATTGCCGATGTCGATCTGCCCACATGCGATGTCGAACTGGCGTCCATCCAGCGACGTGCTCTTGGTCAAGCCCGTGATCGCGTGCTTCGACGCGGTGTACGGCGCCGAATTCGCGCGCGGCACGTGCGCGGAGATCGAGCCGTTGTTGATGATGCGGCCGCCGCGCGGCGACTGATCCTTCATGATCCGGAACGCCTGCTGGGTGCACAGGAATGCGCCCGTGAGGTTGGTGTCGATGACGTCGCGCCATTTCTCGTAGGGCATGTCTTCCAGCGGCAGGAACGGTGCGTTCATGCCCGCGTTGTTGAACAGCACGTCCAGACGCCCGAACTTTTCGCGCACCGAGTCGAACAACAGGCGTACCTGTTCGGGCTGGCGCACGTCCGCTTCCACGCTGATGACCTGCGCATCGGCGCCCGCTTCGGCGGCCACTGCCGCCAGCTTCGTGATGCTGCGCCCCGCGAGCGCCACCTGGAAACCGTCGCGCAGGAACGCCAGCGCGGTCGCGCGCCCGATGCCGCTGCCCGCGCCGGTGATCAGCGCCACCTTCTTGCCCATCCCGTTCATCTCCCCTTACTACTCCTGGTCTCCGCGCCGCGTCACCAGCTCCTGGAATTCGCCGCTGTCGTCGAGCCGCACTTCCATTTCAATGGGTTGGCAGCAGACCTGACAATCCTCGACATATTTACACGGACCCGCGCTGGCGTCCGCGCTAGTCTCGAAGTGTTCGCCGCAATACGGGCAGCCGACGACCACGAACTCCGGCCGCGATGCCGGGTCCACTTCTGCGGACTCGCCGTCGATGACGGGTTCCAGGCCGTACAGCTCATCGATCTGCGCGGCGCTCATCGACGGTTCCGGCAGAGGTTTCTTCGGAGGTGCCATGGTCGATTTTCTACGACGTTCGGTGGTTGCCCGTCTAGTCGCCATCGGTGCCGTCGCATTGGTCACCGGTGGCGCGCAGACCCGGTGCAGCACCGGGGACATAAACGATATACCTGGTGACGATGACAACGCGGACGTTCCCACCTTCACCACAACGCTGGTGCTCAAGGATTCCGCGGGCGCGGTAAAAAGCGCCTTCCCGCAGGATGAGCCCATCACCTTCGAGCTCTCGGTCCGCAACCGCACCAACCAGCCGGTCGAGATCGATTTCCGCAGCGGACAACAGTACGACTTCTTCGCATTTGAAAGCGGGTCCAGCGAAGTGGTCTGGTTATGGTCGGCCGCCGCCATGTTCACCATGGCGGAGAGCACGCTGACTTTCGCGGCCGGCGAAACCAAGGTTTTCAGCGTCCAGCATTCCTTTCCCGAGCGCGGAAGCTTCGAGGCCCGCGGGGCGGTCCTTTTCGATGGTCTGCGAACCAACCCGCAGGCGCCCCACGAGCTGGGGTCGACGCTGGTGCCATTCACGATCAATTAGCCGCGGCACTGCAACCTGGCGGGTTCCTGGTCCGTTTAGCTCCCAGGGACATACAAACAGGAGCCCGCCGTGAAATTCGCCAAGTATTCTGTCGCCTGCGCCGCGCTGGCGGCCGCCACCGCCCTCACCCTGCCCGTCGCCACCTTCGGCCGCACACCCGAGCTGCAGGTGCCGGATTTCTCACATTTGCGCGCCCGGGCCTCCGAAACCATCGACGTGAACGTCGGTGGATTCCTGCTGGCCATCGCCCGCGCCGTGACGAAGAACGAGCGCGAAACCGACCCGAACCTGCGCGTGCTCGACGACATCAAGTCGGTCAAGGTGCGCAGCTACAAGTTCGACAGCGACGATGGCTACAGCAAGGCCGACGTCGACGCCGTGCGCAACCAGCTCAAGGGGCCGGAGTGGAATTCCATGGTGACGATCCACAAACGCGACGCCAAGGAAGACGTGGACGTGTTCATTTGCGTGGAAGACAACAAGACCTGCGGGCTCGCGGTGATCGCCACGCAGCCACGCGAGTTCACCGTGGTCAGCATCGTGGGTGACATCGACATCGACAAGCTCGCGGACCTCGAAGGACAATTCCACATTCCCAAGGTCAGCGAAGATCCGGAAACCTGATCGATCGATGAATCCCGCGCCCTCCATGCCGGACTCCCTGCTCACGCAGGCGCGAGCCGGGGACACCGACGCCTTCGCGGCCCTGGTGCGCGCGCACCAGGGCTCGGTGTTCAGCATCGGGTTGCGCATGCTCAATCGGCGCGACGCCGCCGAGGACCTGGCCCAGGATGTCTTCCTGCAGCTGTACCGCAGGCTGGCCGACATCGAGTCGCAGGAACACCTGGGCTTCTGGCTGCGGCGCGTCGCGTCGAATCTCGCGATCGACTGGCTGCGCCGGCTGCCCTACACCTCGACCCAGCCGCTCGATGACGACATGCAGGTCGCCTCGCCCGAGAATCCGCAGGACCCGTTGATGGACCGCGAACTCGCGCGCCTGATGAACGAATTGTCGCCGCCGGCGCGCGCCGTGATGCTCTTGAGATATCAGGAAGATCGCGATCTCGCCGAGATCGGCGCGACGCTCGATATGCCCGTGAATACCGTCAAGAGCCACATCAAGCGTTCATTGACTGCGCTGCGCGCCCGGATGATCGGCGCGAGGCTGGTGGATTGTGAGCCCAGAGAATGAGGCCAGGAGAATGAGGAAAGGGCCATGACCGACGAACTCGAAAACCAGTTGCGCCGCGCGCTGCGCCCGGTGGAAGCGCCGGAAGGATTCACGGAGCGGCTCATGAGCCGGCTTCCGGTCGCTCCGGCGGCTCTCTACACCAGCGCGCCCGTGGTCGTTGCCCTGCCCGTACCCGCCCGCCGCAAGCCGCGTAACTTCGCGCTGCCGGCGGCGCTCGCCGCCTCGCTCGTGGCCGCGGTGATGCTCGGCCAGCACATGGCCTATGAAATTGAAACCGGACGTCAGCAGCGAGAGCTCGCCGAAGGCCGCGCGGCCAGCCGCGAGCTCATGGAAGCCCTGCGCGTCACCAGCCAGAAACTCGATATGGCCTACCAGGCCGTGAACAGCCCGTCCCGTCCCGCGGCGCCGGGCGAAGAGGAGAACCCCTCATGAAAGTATTGATGACCGCCTTCGTCTTCGCGCTGGCGCTGAGCGCACCCGCGATCACGCAGGCCCAGACCAGGTCCGCGAATCCCGCGCCGCTTCGAGGCCAACTGCTGCTGCCGGATTTCGCCTCGCTCTCGGACAAGGCCAGCGAAGTGGTCAACGTCACGCTGGACCAGCGGCTGCTGTCGATGGGCTGCCGATTCCTCAACGTCGAGGATCCGGATCAGGCCGAATTCAAGAAGGTCTGCACCGGCCTGCGCGGCATCTTCGTGCGGCATTTCACCTTCGACAAGGACTTCGCCTACCCCAAGGCCGACATCGACTCCGTGCGCCGCCAGTTGAACGGGCCGGGCTGGAGCCAGATGGTCAATGTCCGCAGCAACAAGGAAAACACCAACGTCGACGTGTACGTGCTCATCGATGGCGAGAAGGCGCAGGGTCTTTCCATCATCGCCAGCCAGCCGCGCGAGTTCACCATCGTCAATGTCGTCGGCACCATCGACCTCGAGCAACTGCACGATCTCAAGAACTTCGGTGTGCCCGACCTGGAGCTCGAGAAGAAAGACGCGCCGAAAAAGAAGTGAGCGCCTAACTTTCCGCGGGAATCTTCGAGACGGGAATGGCGGATTCCATGACGATCCGCGCGACGATTTCCGGCGCGAGACTGCCGTGGGTCTGCGCCATCAGCTCCTGGATCGCGAGGCCGATCGAAACAGGCCACATCCGCGGCTCGCCCGCGAGCCCGGCCATCTCCGGCTTCACCGAGGGCCACAGTTTCGTGGCGTAGTCGATGGGCCGGCCCCGCACCGGATGCTCCGGCGGCAACCGCGGCACCCCGAACTGTCCGCTGCCGAGAACGCGCGCGTTGTGCGCGAAAATTTCATTGAGATCGGGAAGCTGCCTGGCGCCGTCATGCGCCGCCGCGCCGGCCACCAGGCTCCACAGCGACACGCGGTCTTCGGCCAGCGGCTGGTTCAGCGCGTCGCCGAAGTAGTAAGTCTTGCCATCCGAGGTGGTGACGATCTCGAACAGGGCATCGGCGGGTTTGCCCTCGGCCAGCGCGCGGGCGCGAACGCTCTCCTGGCAGGCTCGCCCCGCCAGCGCGCCCAGCGCGCAGAACAGGGTCTCCAGGTGGATGCCGCGCTGGTCCTTGAGCTCCGACATCACGAATCCCAGCACTTCGCGGCTCGCCCTGCGCGGGCCAATGAAGTCGTCCGCTGCCAGCTGCTGCGCGAGGGGCGCTTCGATTGGCGGCGGCGGAGTTTGTTTGCCGAACAGGCGGCCGAGCCAGGACATCAGTCGAATCCAATGAAGACGGTGCGCACGGCCTCAGACCTCGAGCCCGTAGCGCAACATGCCGCCGTAGACTCCGAGCGCAAACAGGAAAACCGTTGCGGCGTCCGCCAGCATCTCCAGCAGGTACATGGCCTGTGGCAACAGGTCGGGCGTCACGAATCGACGCAGCAGAAGAACGCCCACCTGCAGTCCCGCGGCGACCAGCAACGAGGCCGTGAAGCTGGCGCCGGGATGGTCCATCACGTAGCTGTAGAAGCCGATGAGCACGGCGATGAGGATGCCGCGCGTGGTCGAGCTGAGCCGCAGCTGTCGCGAGGTCTCGGACTCCGTCATGCCGGACAGGTGTCCTTGAAGGAGAAAGGCTGACCGCCCGAAGCGGCATCGGGTGCCGAAAAGGCTTCGCCGAAGTGGAACGCCTCGGCCGTCGGGCCCTTCTCTCGCAGCAGCTCCAGGCGCTGCGCGGCTTCCTCGACCGTCGGCCGATGACCCTCGGGCACCCACCACAGGACCAGGTAAAGATTCATGCGCGAGAACCACTCGCGCTTGCGCTTGAGGATTTCCACATGGGTCTTGTTGCCGTACGCGAACCTGCGCAACGAATCCACGTCGCGCCACACGGACATGTTGACGATCACGTCCGGGCCGAAAGGTCGAAGCGAAGTGGCGTCATTACCGTCGCCCGTCAACCGCCAGACGAAGCCTTCCGAACCTTCGGCCAGGCCATTGACGAGGTCGAGGTTGTCGACGAAGTCCTTGAGCTCGGGCGAATCGATCGGCGCCTTGAGCGTGGCGATATTGACCTGGGCAAGTTCGAACTTCGACATGTGAGACCTCGAGGATTGTCGGCTGGGCGCGGCCCTGTCATTTCTTCCTGTTCATTCTGCCAGGAACCTTGCGGCGCGCGGGTCGCTCTCGGGCCCTCCGGGCGTCCTGCTTGAGCTGGTGGCGCACGATGCGCGAGATCAACGCCAGCGGCAACGGCTCATCGTAAGGAAAACGCAGGTTGCCTTTCGGACCGGCATACTTCGCGACGGCTTTTTCCAGCGCCGCGCTGCCGCGCACGGGCGGAAACAGGCCGATGTGGGCCTTGAAGCCCGCGAAGAACACCACGATGCCGTGCTGGCGATACGCCGGAATTCGGTAGCTGATGATTTCCTCGGCCTTTGGCGCGGCCATGCGGATGGTGGCACGGACCTTCCTGAGCAACGCCTGCGCGAGCTTCGGAAAACCGGCGATGTACGCATCGACCTCGCGTGATTTCATGACGTGAACTCCACCTGGCCTATCCAGTTCCTTTGGCGGCGCGCCAGGCGGTCGCCCTCGCTTTCGCCGTCGAAGGATGCCGGCGTTCGCCGCAGCCGGGAAGCTTCGACATCATCAAAGGCGTTCACGCTGACGACGGCATAGACGCGGCGATCGATGAGACTGGTGACCAAGGGTACGACACCGCAATCGACGCACACATGGAACTCCGCGGTCTTCGTGCCGAACGCGTAGCGCGATACCCGCGCGGAATCCCGGACGCGCACCTGCAGGCGTCCCGTGGGACAGGAGGTCCAGACGCCGCCGTGTTTCACGCAGAACGAACAGCCACAGGCACGCGCGGGAATTTCGATCGGGTCAGGTCGCCAGTCGAGCGAGAAAGAGATGTTGCCGCAATGGCAGCTGCCGGTAACCTGCATGGTCAGCGCTCGCAGGCAACCGATGCGCCGCGTGTGAACGTGTATCTGCCGCCCTTGCGCGCGTGGAAATCGAAGAGGTCCTGCTCCACATTCACCGCCCTGGGCTTGCTGCCCTTGTCGAAGCGCACGTCGTAAGGTTGCTCGAACAGGACCGACTGCACGGCGATGTTTCCATCGCGACCTGCTTCGAGAACGAATTGCTTCGCGCCGCAGGCATCCCAATCGATGCTCACCGTGACGTCGCCGCGTGCACGGAGGCCGCTGACGCTGCCCGTCACCCAGGCATCGGGCCTGGCCGGCAGAATCTGAAGGATTTCGTGCTGGCTCTGCAACAGCATCTCGATGATGCCCGCGCTGGCGCCGAAATTGCCGTCGATCTGGAACGGCGGATGAGTGTCCCAGAGATTCGGCAGCGTACTGTCGCGCAGCAGCCCGGCCAGTAGTTTGTGCGCGCGGTTGCCGTCCAGCAGGCGGGCCCAGAAGTTGATCTTCCACGCACGGCTCCAGCCGGTGCTGGCATCTCCCCGGGCGTCGAGAGTCTTGCGGGCGGCTTCGAAGACACCGCGATTGGCGCTGTCGTCGACGCCGCGAACGATGTGCCGGCCCGGGTACAGCGCGAACAGGTGCGAGACGTGGCGATGGTCGCTCCTGGAATCATCGATATCCGACTGCCACTCCTGCAGCTGGCCCCAGGAACCCACTCGCAAGCCCCAATCCAGGTCTCTCAGCGCATCCTTCATGCGCGCGGCCATGTCCTTGTCGCCCAGGATTTCCGCGGCCTGTTTAGTGCTGGTGAACAGGTCCAGCACGATCTGCTGCGACATGGCGGCGCCGGCCGTGAATGGTCCGTGCTCGGGCGAGTAGCTGGGGGAAACCACGAGCATGCCCGACGCGGGGTCGGTCACCAGGGCATCGAGCCAGAACTCCGCGGCGCCCTTCATCACCGGCCAGGCGCGCTTCCTCAGAAATTCGACATCCCGTCCGAAGCGATAGTGCTCATAGAAATGCTGGGCCAGCCACGCATTGGCCTCGGGTTGCCAGAAGGCCGTGGGCCAATCGATGGGCCCCACGTAGCCCCAGATGTTGGTGTTGAGGAACAGCGTCCAGCCACGCGCGCCGAAGTATCGCTGCGCGGAAAGTTTGCCCGGCGTCACCAGGTGTTCCACGAAATCGAACAGCGGCGGCGTGGTCTCGGCGAGATTCGCCATCTCCGCCGGCCAGTAGTTCATCTGCAGGTTGATGTTGACGTGGTAGTCGGAGTTCCACGGCGGCGTGGCGTACTGGTTCCACACGCCCTGCAGGTTGGCGGGCAGTGAACCCGCGCGTGAGGAGGCGATCAGCAGGTATCGGCCATATTGGAAATACAGCTGCTCGAGCTGGCGGTCGGCGGAAGCGTCGCCGCTGCCATACTGCTCGCGCAGCCGATTGGTGGGTAGTTTGCTGGCGCCCGGAGCCAGTGTGAGTGACACGCGCCGGAACAGGGCCTGGTGATCTTTGCGGTGGCGCGTGTTGAGACGTCCGAAGTCACCACCTTCGGCCGCGACATCCTTGTCGGCCCGCGCCACCGGATCGACCTTCGAACGGTAATCCGGGTACGCCATGCGGTAGTTGGTGCGCGCGGCGAGGATGAAGGTGACCGCGCACTCGGTGTGCACGCGCAGCGAGTCGCCATCCGCGGTAACGGCGCCGCAGTCGGGTTTCACGCGCAGCGTCACCGCGTATCGGAGTCCATTCGATTTGAGGGCGCCCGAGACGCGGATGACGCCATGGCCCACGGATATGGTGGCCGTGCGGTTGTCCGGCACGTCATAGCGTATGCGCAGTTTCTGCACGCCCGTCGCGTACCAGCGGCCCACGAGTACCTGGTCGGGGTGTGACACCAGGTATTCGCGGCGATAGCCGACGTTGCCCTGCTTGAACTTCACGCGGGCCAGACCGGCGTCGAGGTCGAGCTCGCGGCGGTAATCGGTGGGTTCACCCGCATCGGCCGGCACTTCGGATTCGATGACCATGTCGCCGAAACTCTGGTAGTCGCCGTAGTTGTGCATCTTGCGGCCGAGTTGTCTGGCGACCGCCTCGGGTTCGAGCGACGTAGTGAGGAGTTGCTTGCCGATGGATTTCACCAGCTCGACCTGCGACGTGGCGGGCAAGCCGTAGTCGTAACCGCCCGCCGCGCCCGGGCCACCCGTCCACAGTGATTTTTCGGACACCTGCACGCGTTCCGAAATCGGGCCACCGAACACCATGCCGCCGATGCGGCCGTTGCCGATGGGCAGGGCTTCCTTTTCCCAGTCGGTCGCGGGCTTGTCATACCAGAGTAGATTGGGAGTCTGCGCAAAGGCGGCCGACCCGACCGTTATCAGCGCGAGAGCGAGCAGCGACCGGATTCCCTGGACCATGCGACCCTCCCCCGAAATGACGGTTGGATCATAGCCCGGGCGAAGCTAGGGTCGGAGCAGACTCGAGGTGACGAACAGAAAGGCCATGAGTACCGCGATGGTCATCACCTGGGCCAGCAGGACGGCGAGCGTGGCCTTGCCCGCGGCCCAAGCGCGGTTGCCCTGGTAAAACTGCATGGCCGCGAATACGAAATAAGCAAACCAGGCGGCGAAGAAGGCAGCCGCGAGCCGTTGATCGGCCGAGCCCGGCGAGGTCAGCGCGAAAGCCGGCGTTTCAACCACCGCGACAAACAGCGTGTGGAACCCGGATACGTAAGCGGCAAGCACCAGGTGCTCGGCGAAACTGCGCCGCTCCTTCCGGAAGAACACCGCACATGACAATGCGAGCAGCGGCATCTGCAGCAGGATCACCAGATTGACGTGCCGCTGCAGCAACTCGCCGGCCTTGCCATGGCCATAGGGCTGGAACCACTGCACCCCCGTCACGAAGATGACGGCGCTGGCGAGACCGACCGTGATGATGAGGAAGGCGAAAGGGCCGAAGTGGCGCTTGC
Source organism: Steroidobacteraceae bacterium (assembly GCA_029266835.1). Taxonomy (GTDB): domain Bacteria; phylum Pseudomonadota; class Gammaproteobacteria; order Steroidobacterales; family Steroidobacteraceae; genus CADEED01. The sequence goes on along the minus strand of JAQSWD010000040.1, from coordinate 1,976 downwards.
GACGTCCCTCGACGAAATCCCGCGCGACGTACCCCGGGCGGGTGATCAGCGCGCGGATCAGCGAGAAAATGCTGTGGTCGGCATGGGTGATCGCATGCACGAGGTCGTGGCCGATGTCGCGCATGGTGAGCCGGCGCGAGATGTTCGTGCGCTGCCCGCATTGGCCGCAGAACTTCTGGTCCTGAGAGGTCGCGGCGCCGCAGTTCAGGCAGGATTCGGCCAAGCTCGTCCTCGGACTAAGCGTTCACTGCCTTGAGCACACGTTGCGGCTGGGCGATGCCGTAGCCCTGCGCGTAGTCCACGCCCAGCGACGTGAGCATCTGGATGATCTCGGCGTTCTCGGCGAACTCCGCGATGGTCTTCTTGCCGGTCAGGTGGCCGATTTCGTTGATCGAACGGACCATCTCGCGGTCGATGGGGTCGTGCAGGATTTCGCGCACGAAGCTGCCGTCGATCTTGAGGAAGTCCACGGGGAAATGCTTGAGGTAACCGAACGACGAAAGGCCGGTGCCGAAATCGTCCAGCGCGAAGCGGCAACCCAGCTCGCGTAACGCCTGGATGAAACGGTTGGCCTGCGAGAAGCTCGCGACCGCCGCGGTCTCGGTGATCTCGAAGCAGATCTTCGACGCGTCGATGCCGCTCTTCTGGAACTGCTCGATGACGAAAGGCAGGAACTTGTCGTCGCCCAGGCTCTGGCCCGAGAGGTTGATCGAGCACATCGCGAGTTTCTCGCGCTCGTCGGCTTCGCTGACCAGCCAGCGCAGCGCGGCCTCGATGACCCAGCGGTCGATCGCGGGCGTGAGGCCGTAACGTTCGGCGGCGGCGATGAAGTTGTCCGGCGAGACCATGCGGCCGGATTCATCGCGCATGCGAAGCAGCAGTTCATAATGCTGGCCGGGCTCATTGCGCTGCAGCGGCTGAATCTGCATGCGATACAGCTCGAAGCGCCCTTCTTCCAGCGCGGAGTTGATGCGCGCGGCCCACTGCATCTCGCGCCGGCGGCGCATGAGTTCGATGTCGTTCTCGGCGAAGCTGTGCACGCGGTTGCGCCCGGCCTCCTTGGCGGCGGCGCAGGCGCTGTCCGCGGCCGACAGGATGGACGCCACGTCCGCGTTGTCGGCGGAGATGGGCACCACGCCGACGGATGCACCGAGGCGGAACACGCGGTCTTCCCACGTGAAACGGAAGTTGCGGACGGCTTCGCGCAGCACTTCGGCGGTGCGCAGGGCTTCGTCCAGCGAGCAGGCCTCGAGCAGGATGCCGAACTCGTCGCCACCGAGGCGCGCGAGCGTGTCGCGCCAGCGCACCTTGCTCTTGAGCAGTGCGCCCACCTGCCCCAACAACACGTCGCCCGCGGAGTGGCCGCAGGTGTCGTTGATGATCTTGAACTGGTCGATGTCGAGGTAGCACAACGCGTACGACGACTCGCGTGCCTTCGCGCTCTTCAACGCGCGCTCGACTCGGCTCTCGAACTCGCGCCGGTTGACGAGACCCGTCAGCAAGTCGTGTGACGCGTGGTAAGACAGCCTGCGATTGAGCTCGCGCGATTCCGTCACGTCGTGGAACACGAGCACGCCGCCGGACACGGCGCCGGCACCGTCACGAATCGGCGCCGCGGTGCTTTCGACGTACAGTTCGTTGCCATCGCGGCGGATCAGCAGCATCGGCCGCACGGATTTCACCGGGCGCGTACGGCGGATCGACACGCTGAGCGGATTCTCCAGCGGTTCGCAGGTTTCTTCGTGGAAGGCGCGGTAGATCTCTTCGATGGGCCGGCCCATCGCGTCTTCCAGGCGCCAGCCCGTCAACTGCTCGGCCACGGGGTTGATGTAATCCACGGTGCTGTTCGCATCCGTCGTGATCACGCCGTCACCGATCGACTGCAGCGTGATCTGCGCGCTCTCCTTCTCGCGGAACAGCGCTTCCTCGTAGAGCTTGCGCTCGGTGATGTCCAGCTCGACACCCACCAGCCGCAA
>JAQSWD010000168.1 GCA_029266835.1 Steroidobacteraceae bacterium | reverse complement strand
CGGCCACCTGCTGGTCGAACTCGCCAAAGGTTACGACGGCAAGGACCGCAGCTATCTGGAGGCCTGGGGCATCGGCGCCACGGGCAAGGAAGCCCAGCTATACGCGGAGCTTGCCAAGGGACAGCCCGGGCGCGACGCGGCCGCATGGCCGACTACCTACTCGGACCTGGTGTGGCGGCTCACGCCGGCGGCCGGTGTGTCCGCGCTCTCGCAGCGCGCGCAGTCGTCGTCGTTGAACGCGGCGGAGCGCTCCAAGGCCGTCACCGCGCTGGGTTTCATCCCGACGAAGGAGGCTGCGGCCGCGCTGCTGGACGTCGCGCAGAAAGGCGACAGGGATTTCCGCAGCAACCCCGCGTTGTGGTGGTTGCTCAATTACAAGGATTCACGCTGGGCCGATGCGGGCGTGGATGCGGAGCTGAAGACCCGCGGGTTGTTCGACCCCGACAAGGTGGAGATCAACGAGGTCACGGTGCCCGAAGCCCCCGCGGCGACGCTGCAGGTGGCGGCGATTGCCAGGCTGCGCGGCAATGCCAAGCAGGGTGAGACGGCTTCAGCCGCCTGCCTGATGTGTCATCGCATCCACGGCAAGGGCGCGGACTACGGTCCCGACCTCACCGGTTTCGGCAGCCGTCAGACGCGCGACGTGGTCATCACCGCCATCGTGAATCCGTCGAACGACATCGCGCATGGTTACGACGGCGCGGAAATCGTGCTGACCGACGGTCGCAAGATCCATGGCCTGGTGCTGAGCGGCGGGAATCCGCTGATCGTGCAGAGCACGGGCGGCGTCACCCAGATGATCCCCCGGGCCATGGTGAAAGAGCGCAAGCGGCTGGGCCGTTCCCTGATGCTCAGCGCGGACCAGTTAGGCCTGACCGCCCAGCAGGTCGCCGACATCGCGGCCTTTCTCCGGTAGTGAAACAATGGGGACATTCCTCGTTTTCTAAGAAACAGGGACGCGCCTCGATTGGTACTTGCGCGGTCGGCCGATGGAGGCGAGTGAAGGCTGCAGATCCAGCTCCCGGGCCTGGATCCTGACCCATTCGTCCGATCCGAATGGGCGCTGCCTGTTTACGCTGGTGCGCAGGGCCGCGAGTTCCGCGTCGGTCTGCGGTTCGTTGACGAGCTGGCGCCAGTAGGTTGGCAGCGAAATCGGTGGAGTCGCCAGCGCCAATGGCGGACGCGAGGCGCTTCGCCAGTGCAGGCTCCCCCATTTCCAGTCCTCGGCGCGTTCCACGAGATTTGCGCGCAGCGCATTCCTTTCGACGTAGCGCATCACGGTCAACAGGTGGTGATCGCTCTGCGCGGCGAAGGCCTTGAATCGACCTTGCCAGATTCGCCCGGTGGTGGAGTGCCGCGCGTGGTACCAACGTACGTGCGTGGTGAAGACCCAATGCGTCCATTTCGCGAGGTCGGCTTCGGCCCGAGGCTGAACGACCATGTGGATATGATTGGGCATCAGACATAGCGCGAGGATGGGTAGTTCGAGCCGTTGCTGTGCCCGTGTCAGCAAGGCCAGGAACTGCGAATAGTCCTCGCTCGAGTGAAACACCCGCGCACGTTGATTGGCGCGATTGAGGAGGTGATAGCAGTAGCCCGGGACTATTGCGCGCGCGGTTCTTGGCATGCGCGCAGAGTAGGCTTCGTCGCGCGGGGCGCCATCGGCTGAAGCTGGCGGGTATATCCAGGAATGCGAAGGCGGCTGCGAGCCGCGTCCCCGTTTGTTAGAAAACGAGGAATGTCCCCATTAAAACACTAGAGGCGGATGAGGCCACGCTTGTGCGCCACCGCCACGGCCTCGGTGCGCGAAATCGCATCGAGCTTGCCGAGGATGGCCTTCACATGGGTCTTGGCCGTGCCTTCGGTGATGTCCAGCCGCCGCGCGATGTCCTTGTTCGAGCGTCCCTCGGCCACGAGCTGCAACACGTCGAGCTCGCGCGACGTCAGCGACGGCTTGCTCATGCGCTGCAGCGCCTTGGCGGCGACGCTCGAGGAGGTGTAGGGACGGTCGTCGGCCACGGCGCGGATCGCCGAGAGAATCTCGGTACGGGGTGAATCCTTGAGCAGGTAGCCCTTCGCGCCCTGGCTCAACGAACGGAAGATGTCCTCGTCGCCGTCATACGTGGTCATGATCAGCAGGCAGGCCTTCGGGTGCTTCTCCAGCACTTTCTGCACGACCGTGGCGCCGTCCATCTTGGGCATGCGCAAATCGAGCACCATCACGTCGGGTTTGTGCTGGTCGTAGAGCTCCAGCGCTTCGGCACCGTCTCCGGCTTCCGCCACCACCTGCATGTCGGGCTGCTGATTGACGATGGCGGCGAGTCCGTCGCGCACCACGGGATGGTCGTCGGCCAGGATCACGCTGATCTTGCGCGCGGCGACCTTGGCGGGCGTGCTCATGCGGCCACCTTGCGGCGGGGCAGACAGACACTGACGCTGGTGCCTTCGCCGGGCTTGCTCTCGATCTTGAACGCGCCGCCAATGGCGCCAGCGCGCTCGCGCATGTTGTTGAGTCCATAACCCTGCTGCGCATACAGCTCGGGGTTCAGCGTCATGCCGCGGCCGTCGTCACGCACGGTCAGCGACCATCTCGCGTCCTCTTCCAGCAGCACGATGTACACATTGTTCGGGTGCGCATGCCGCAAGGCATTGCTGATCGCCTCCTGCGCGATGCGCAGCAGCTCGTGCTGCTTCTCGGGCGCGAGCCCCTCGGCATTCATGCTGCCGTCGAAGTGGCACTTCACGCGTCCCTCGACGCTGGTGCGTTCGCAGAGCGCGCGCAGCGCCAGCTCGAGGCCCTGGCGCTTGAGCTGCTCGGGACGCAGCGCCTGCACCGAGCGCCGCGCTTCCGTCAGGCCTTCGCGCGCCAGGTCGCGGATGCGAGTCAGGATGGCCGGCAACGGCGAATTGCGCGCGCATTCATGCATGGCTTCCTCGGCAGCACCGAGCTGCATGAGGATGCCGGTGAAACCCTGCGCGAGACCGTCGTGGATTTCCTGGCCGATCCGGTTGCGCTCAGCCAGCACCGCGGCGTCCTTCGCGGCCATGCCCAGCTTCTTCAAGCCGATGCACAGCGTGATCTGGTGCGCCACCGCCAGTGCGAGTTCGGCGCGTTCCGCGCTGAGCGCGTCTTCCTGCTTGAATGCCAGGCCGATGCAGCCCACGGTCTGTTCGCCCACCACCACGGGCAACACATAGACGCTCTTGTGGCCTTCACGCGCATGCCATTCTGCGGCGCCCGGCCACTGGATACGATCGATGGGTTGCACCTCGTAGAACGATGGCTGCGGGAACTGCGCGAGCACTTCGCCCAGGCGCGTTTCATCGGGCGTCGCTTGCGGCTGGTAAGGCGGCTGCACCACCTTGTCGTTCTCAACGTGAATGAACGCCTTCCAGAGATTGGCCGCCTTGTCGAGACCGATGGTGTAAGCCGCCGCGGCATCCAGCTGCCGCACGGCGTCGATGAGGATGTTGCTGACGAACTCCTGCGGGTCCGCGTCGCGCGCCAGCTTGGTGAGGTTCGTGCGTAGCAGCGCGTTCGCGCGCGTCGCAGACGACAACCGCTCTTCGGCCGCCAGCTCGCGTTCGCGACGCATGGTGTCGAGCAGACGCTCGCGGTGCAGGGCGGCCCCGACGAGACCGGCGGCAATCTCCAGCGCCGACACGATGGACGAATCGAATTCGCGCACGCGCTGCCAGTCGTCGAAGCCGATGACTCCCACGTAATCGCCGTCCACGAGAATCGGGACGATGGCGGACGTGCGCGCCTTGTCACTGGTGATGCTGGAGTTGTCGAAGTGGCGTTGCGCCTCGGGACAGAACACCACGCTCTTGCCCGACTGCAGCATGTTGCAGAAGCGGTCCGAGCGCGGCTCGTTCCAGGGGTCGGTGCCGTCGCACTCGGCGTCGCAGCAGTCCGTGAGAGTCTCGTTGATCCACTCGGCCTGGATCTTGAGCCACTTCTCGCCATTGGGCCCGTTCTCGGCGAAGGCCAGGGCGGTGCGGTCCACCTGCGCCGCCTCACCTAACAAACGGAGGACCTCGGGCATCACCTCCATGGCGTGCGGGGCTTCGAGCAGCAGGCGGCTGGCCTGGGCCGAGGCCGCCAGCAGCCGTTCGCGCTGCTGCAGGTACTGCGTGTTCAGGATGCCTTCGGCGGCTGCCGCAAGGTCGACCGGGTTGATGCTCATGGACATGATCTTAGCGCCGCGGGGTCATCTCGTCTGCGCGGTATATGCGGGCTGGGGCGCGTTTTCCCAGCCTCCGCCCAGGGACTTGTAGACGGCGATGAGGCTGGTGGCGGCCTCGGCCCGGCTGCGCGCCAGGCGGTCCTCGGACTCCAGCAGGGTGCGCTCCGCGGTCAGTACCTGCAGGAAGTCGCTGGCGCCGTTTTCATAACGCACGCGGGCCAGGCCGGCGGCGGTCTTGCTGGCGCGTACCGCGGCCTCGTCGTGCACCAGGCGCTCGCGGGCGCGGGCATGGGTCACCAGTGAATTTTCTGTCTCTTCGAGCGCCTGCAGGACCACCTGCTCGTATTGGAGCAACGCCCCTTCCTTGCGCCAGTTGGCCCCGGCGATGCGGGCCTGGACATTGCCCAGGTCGAGGATGCCCCAGGAAATCCCGGGCGCCAGGACGTAGGCGTCCGAGCCGCGGTCGCCCAGGCCGTTGCTGTCGGCGGCCACGTAGCCGGTGCTGCCGGTGAACGTCACACGCGGGAACAGATCCGCGACCGCCACACCCACGCGCGCGGTGGCCGATGCCAGTTCGCGCTCCGCGATGCGGATGTCGGGCCGGCGGCGCAGCAGCCCCGCCGGGTCACCGACGGGCACGATGCCGGGCAGCGCGGGCAGGTCGCGGATGGGCGCGAGCTGCGCGCGCAGCGCGCCAGGTTCCTTGCCCACCAGTACTGACAGGCGATGGATCGAACGCGCCACGGCCGCTTCCAGCGGCCCGATGCTGCCCAGCGTGCTCGACAGCTGCGCCTGTGCGCGCGCCGTGTCGAACTCGGTGCCGCTGCCGGCGTCGAGCCGCGCATTGGCGACATCCAGCGTTTCCTGCTGGTTGACCACGTTGCGGCGGGCCACGTCCAGCTGCTGTTGCTGCCCGCGCAATTCGAAGTAGGTGCGCGTGACTTCGGCCGTCACGGAAACCAGCGTGTCACGGCG
>JAQSWD010000167.1 GCA_029266835.1 Steroidobacteraceae bacterium | reverse complement strand
TTCAAGGCGCGCGATCTGCACCTGGTGCTCGGGCCGTCGGCCGCCGGCAAACCCGTGCGCTTCCGCGTCACGATCAACGGGCAACCGCCGAAACAGGACGCGGGAATGGACATCGATGCCGACGGTAATGGCGTGGTGCGCGAGCACCGCCTGTACAACCTGGTCCGCCAGAAGGGCGCGGTGGCCGAGGCTGAATTCGTCGTCGAGTTCCTCGACGCCGGCGTCGACGCGTATTCGTTCACTTTCGGTTGAGGTGCCAATGAAACATTCAAAGTGGACGCGCCGGCAGTTCGTCTGGGGTGCGCCCTCGCTGCTGGCGTTGGCAGGGTGCGCACGCGCGGCGGAGCCCGCGAAGAAGGCGCTGCCCGCCGAAGTCACCATCGAGAATTTCTCGAAGTCCGGTCAGAGTCTTGGCAAGGTGAAGGTGGCCACGGTGGTGAAGACCGAGGACGAGTGGCGCAAACTGCTTTCGCCGGAGGCTTTCACCGTGACGCGGCGCGAGGGCACCGAGCGCCCGTATTCGGGTGAATACAACGACCATCATGGCGACGGCCTGTATCACTGCGTCTGTTGCGACACTCCGTTGTTCGACTCGCGCACCAAGTTCGAATCGGGCACGGGCTGGCCCAGCTTCTGGAAACCCATCTCGAATTCGAACGTCAACGAAATCCTGGACCGCAGCCTGATGATGGTGCGCACGGCGGTGAATTGCCGCCGCTGCGATGCGCACCTGGGCCATGTGTTCGACGACGGCCCGGATCCCACCGGCCTTCGTTACTGCATGAACTCGGTGTCGCTGAAATTCGCGGCCCGCGTCGCGGGCTGAGGATGGTCAAGGCAGTCTGAAGGGCGGTCAGCGCGCGGGCAGCGCGAACGCGACGTAGACGCCGCGCGTCGCGCCACTCGAAGAGCGCTCCTTGCCGCCGCTGGCGAAAATGGCGACGTATTGTCGTCCGTCGATTTCATACGTGATCGGCGTGGCGTCAGCGGAGAAGGGCAGCGTCGTTTCCCACAGCAACTTCCCGGTGGACTTGTCGAAGGCGCGGAACTTCCGGTCGTGAATGGTGGCGCCGATGAACAGCAGTCCGCCGCGGGTCACCAGCGGACCGCCGTAGTTCTCGCTGCCGGTGTCGCGCATGCCGCGCGCCGCGAGCTCGGGGTACTCACCGAAAGGAATGCGCCACGCGAACTTTCCGGTGGCGAGATCGATGGCCGTGAGCGCGCCCCAGGGCGTACCGACAGCCGGGTAGCCTTCGGGATCCAGCCAGCGGCGATAGCCGGTGAAGCGGTATTTCTGATTCGAGGGCGATTGGTCGGGGGTGCCAGCCGGGCCATCCACTCCTCTATATAGGTATTCCGCGAGGGCCTGCAGAGCCTCGTGCTGCAGGTGGGGGAAAGCCGGCATGCGGCCACCACCCTTGGAGACGCGCTCGAGGAATTGCTCACGGGTCAGGCGGCCCGGAAGATCGGCGAGCGACGGAAATTGTGGCGGCGATCCCTGGCGGTTTTCGCCGTGGCAGGCGGCGCAGTCCCGCAGGTAGATGGACTTGGCGGTATTGCGCCCCTTGTCGTTGAGCGCCAGGGACCCCAGCCAGGCCATCTCGTTGGTATTGACGTACAGCAGCCCGGTGTCGGGGTCATAGGCCGGGCCACCCCACTCGGCGCCCCCGTCGAACCCGGGGTAGATAGTCGTGTCGATTCCCACCCCCAGCGGTTTGAATGGCCCGTCGCTGCGCAGCTGCTTGAACTGCTCGCGCGCCCATTGGGCCGCCTGCGGCGTACGTTTCGTGAGTTCGTCCGCTGACAGTGTCTGGCGCGCCAGCGGGGCGGGCAGCACCGGCCGCAGGTAGGCAGGCGCCGCCACTTCGCCGGGGACGTCGGAAGCCGGCGCGGGGATCTCCTCCACCGGAATCAGCGGCGTGCCATCGTCACGGCGCAGCAGGAATAGATAGCCTTGCTTGGTGGGCTGTGCCAGCGCATCCACCGGCTTGCCTTCCACATTGATCGTGACCAGCGTGGGAGCCGTGGGCAGGTCGCGGTCCAGCAAGTCGTGTTTCACGAACTGGTAGTGCCAGCGGAGTTTGCCGGTCGCGGCGTCCAGCGCCAGCAGGCAGTTGGCGTACAGGTTGTCGCCCAGGCGATCCGCGCCGTAGAAGTCCGCGGCGGCGGAACCCGTCGGCACGAACACGAGTCCACGTTGCTCATCCAGCGACATGCCGGGCCAGCTATTGGCTCCGCCGATGAATTTCCACGCGTCCCTGGGCCAGGTGTCGTAGCCCGGCTCGCCGGGCTGCGGAATGGTGCGGAAGGTCCAGCGCAACGCGCCGGTGCGTACGTCGTAGGCGCGTACATGGCCGGGAGACGCGGGCAGGGACTCGCCGACGCGCCCGCCGACGATCATGAGATCGCGGTAGATGACGCCGGGACTGGTGAGCCGCACCGATTGGGTGGCCGGATCGCGGCCCAGGTTTTCGCGCAGGTCGATGCGCCCGTCCTTGCCGAAACTGGCGATGGGTTTGCCCGTGGAGGCATTCAGCGCGTAGACGTAGTTGTCGACCGCCGCGAATATGCGCGCGCCGAACCTCTCGCCGCTGCCCGGCCAGTACATGAGGCCGCGATTCGCACCGACGCCGGCAATGCCGGAGTCGAAGGTCCAGAGTGGTTTGCCGGTGGCGGCATCGAGAGCGAATGCCTTGTGCGCCGGCGTATACCCGTAGAGCACGCGGCCGATGACGATGGGCTGGGTTTGCGTGTCGCCTTTCTCGCCAGTGTCGAACTGCCAGGCGAGCGCAAGTTTCGCGACATTGCCGCGATGGATCTGCTCGAGGGGCGAGTGACGGGTTCTGCCGGCGTCGCCGCCATAGGTGGGCCAGGCGCGGTCGGCTGCGGACGTGGCCGTCGCGGTGGCGATGGCGATGCCCATCAGTGCGGTCAGGGTGGTGGTGCGTTTCATGCAACGCGGAATCTACGACAGAAAGTTCCCCGGGAGAACCTTGTTGGTCTTCGGACCGGAGCGTCCGGCAAAAGGTGTGTGTCGGAATACGTTGACGGTGATCGCGGCCGTCGGCTGCTGGGGTGGAAAGAACGCGCCAAACAAACTGCCGGATGCAGGCCACTGAAATGACACGCAAGCAGAAAGTCCTGGTTGTCTTGATTGCGCTGGCCGTCGTGCTGGTCGCCGGCAGGCTCATGATGCCGTACGCCGTCGAGCGTTACGTCAACGGCAAACTGCAAAGCCTCGACTCGTATCGCGGCCATATCGGTGACGTGGACATCCATCTCTGGCGCGGCGCATACAGCATCGACGCCATCGAGATCGAGAAGACCGGCGCGGCGAGGCCGGTGCCGTTCTTCAAGGCGCGTCGCCTGAACCTGTCGGTGGAGTGGCGCAGCCTCTTGCGCGGCTCCATCGTTTCCGAGGCGGAATTCCTCGGTCCGGAACTCAACCTCGTGCAAGCGGACTCGAAGGAAGGCTCGCAGCTGGGAGGAGAGGAAAACTGGAATGCCCGCCTCGAGGAACTGTTCCCGTTCCGTTTCAATACCGTGCAGGTGGTCGACGGCGCCGTGAGTTTTCTGGCGCCGGGCATCGGCACGCGAGATGCGATCACCGCGCGCCAGGTCAACGGCTCGATCACCAACCTCACCAATGTGCTGGATGCGGGCAAACGCACATTCGCAAACTTCCAGGTGGGCGCACAGGTGCTGGACGGCGCGCCGGCCAGGGTCCAGGGTAGCCTGGATGCCTTCGCGCCGCAGCCCACCTTCGACGTGAATCTCGAGGTGAAGCAGGTGCAGCTCCCGCAGGTGAATCCGTGGCTGCGCGAGTACATCAAGGCGGACGCGGAAGCCGGCAAGTTCGAGCTGTACCTGGAGCTCGCGGCGGCGGACGGAAAATTCGCAGGCTACGCCAAGCCCATCCTGCAGGACGTCGACCTGTATCGCTCCAACGAGGAAGAGCAGAGCGCGCTGCGCCGCCTCTGGGAAGGCTTCCTCGACTTCGCGGCGAATGCTCTGGAGAATCCCGAAGCCGACCAGGTCGCGGCGCGCATTCCGTTCTCGGGCACGATAGAGAATCCGGATACCAGTCTGTTCGCAACGATTTCCAGCGTGCTCCGCAATGCTTTCGTGAGCGCGTTCGCCCGGTCGCTCGAGGGTTCGATCACGCTGCGCGACGTGAAGAAGAACCTGCGTGAAATCGACGGCGAGGGTACCGGCGGCGATGAAGGAAAGGCAAAGGGCGCCAAGTCCGAAGATCAGAAGACCGAGCGCGAAAAGCCGAAGCCAGGGCCGCCGGGGAAATCGGCGAACTGAGACCGCGTGGCCGGCGTCCTGTAGATAGGCCGTCCCGGCGGACAGGCTCGATGCGGCTGCGCTCCGGCACCCCTGGGACATCCGCGACCTGGATCGGGAACTCCTGGTGTGCGCAGGTGACCGCGGGTTGCGGCAAACTTCCGCCGCCAGGGAATCCACCGGCGCGGATGAAACCGCGGGCGCCCCGCCGGGACGGCCATCAATGCGACGACCATCAAGGATTTCCGCCTCCGGGCGAGCATGACTTGACTGGACCTGCGATCATGAAAAAGATGCGATCGATGACATACATGCGAACTCGCGCCTTGCGACTGAGTGCACTGGCAATTGCGGCCGCGGCATCCCTGGTGGGCGCGGGATGCGCGACCATGGGTGGCGCAGGCGAAGAGGCGGAGCCGACGTTGGTCGATCCGCCGCCCGTCACTTCCATTGATATGGATGAACAGCCGGAGACTCAAACAGCCGCCGGAGAGGAATCGAAGCAGCAGGAAGGCGAAGTCCCGCTCGAGGTCGCGGAGTCCGAGCAAGAGGAAGAGGCGCCGCCACCCGAAGTGGTCGTGCAAGGCAGCCGCAACCGGCATGAGGCCATCCGGGACCTGGTGGTCGAAGCTCAGACGCTCTTGCGTGAGGTGGATCTGCAATACGTGCTGACCGGCAAGGGCCGGAAACGCCTCTTGAGAGGCCGGCCCGTCGCCTTCGCATTGTGGAGCGAGGCGAAACAGGAGTGGACGGTAGCGCACATCGAGCTGCCGCGTCCGCCGATCAAGTGGAGACCGGGCAGGAGACCACTGGCTTTCAAGACCGTCACCCCGGGGATCCAGGCGCGGCACGTGAAGGGCACCGGCGCGGAACGGCTGATGTTCGCCTTTTCGAACGACGG
>JAQSWD010000039.1 GCA_029266835.1 Steroidobacteraceae bacterium | reverse complement strand
GGCGGTAGATAGGCCACGCGCCGGCCGGCGAAAAACTCGCGCGTCAGGAATCCCGGGCGCGCGAACAGGTACCAGAGAGTCCGCCACAGGCGTGAGTCGGCATGCGAGATGCTTTCGAATGCCTCGCCTGCGAAATGCGCCACGGTGTGGATGTGCGGCTCATGGCGCTGCCCGCAGGCTGCGCAGTACTCGCCGCTCAACGGCGCGTGGCAGTTGGCGCAGACCAGGGTCCGTGGCGGCGGCGTCTCGGGCGGCGTGACGGCCGGTACTGGCAGCTCGCTCATCGAGTAGTCAGGCCACCTGTCCCGAGGCGCGAAAATCGCCACCGCCGACCTGCTCGTCCGGCTCCGCCTGGGCCGCGAGCTCGGTGGTGTCGAAGTCATCGACACTGATGAGTTCCATGATCTTGCGATCGTAGTCGCGCAGCATCGCCGCCTCGGTTTCCGAGATGATGCCGGCGGCCTGCGCCTGCGCGATCTGGCCGGGCACATCCAGCGCGGTAACCTTGCCAGTCTTCACGCCATCGACGCGGATGCGCTTTTCGATGGGCTCGGCGGTCTGCGACATCACCAGCGCTTCCTGCAGCAGTCCGAGGGGGTTGCCGGGCTCGAGCGTGCGATACACGAAACGGCAGACGCGGTCGCGCACTTCGCTGGGCGCGAGAACTGCGTCGGCCAGCGTGCGGCCGAGCCGGTCGCTGGGAGCGGAATAGGCGCGGCCACCGGGGAAGATGAGCGCGCGCATCACCCAGCCGAGGAAACGGTTGGGGAAGTTGCGCAGGAAATCATGCAGCTGCTCCTGCGCCTTGTAGAGCTGATTGCGGCAGGCCCACTCGACCACGGGCAGGTCATCGGCCGGCCGGCCCTGGTTCTCATGGTGCTTGAGCACCATGGATGCCAGGTACATGGCCGACAACACGTCGCCCAGACGCGCGGAGAGATTTTCCTTCTTCTTGAGATAACCACCCAGCGTGAGCATGGCGACGTCCACCGCGAAGGCGAAGGATGCGCTGAAACGCACGATGTGCTGGAAGTAACGCCTGGTGTCACCCACCTCGGGCACGTGCGTGAAACGCGCGTGCGTCAGCGCCATCACGAACGAGCGCACCGCATTGCTGATGGTGAAGCCGACGTGGCCGAACAATGCGCGGTCGAACTCGTCCACGTTCTTGGCGCGCGCCGAGTTCATTTCCTTGAGCACGAACGGATGGCAGCGGATCGCGCCCTGTCCGAAGATGATGAGCGAGCGCGTGAGGATGTTCGCGCCTTCCACCGTGATGGCCACGGGCACCACCTGGTAGTTGCGGCCGAGATAGTTGCGGGGCCCGAGCTGAATGCCTTTGCCGCCGTGCACGTCCATGGCGTCATTGGCGACCTGACGACCCATCTCCGTCACGTGGTACTTGAGCATGGCCGACGGCACCGAGGGCTTCTCGCCGCCGTCGATCGCGCCGGCGGTCACCGAGCGCGCCGCGTCCATGGTGTAGGTGTTGCCCACCATGCGCGCCAGCACGGCCTCGACACCTTCGAACTTGCCGACCGGCATGTTGAACTGGCGACGGATGCGCGTGTACGCGCCCGACGCGAACACTCCGCCCTTGGCGCCGCCCGTGGCATTCGAGGGCAGCGAAATGCAGCGGCCCACGGAGAGCTGCTCGACCAGCATGCGCCAGCCCTGGCCGGCCATTTTGGGTCCGCCGATGATGGTGTCGAGCGGAACGAACACGTCCTTGCCCGACAGCGGGCCGTTCTGGAAGGGCACGTTCAGCGGAAAATGCCGGCGGCCGATCTGCAGCCCCGCGGTCGCGCGCGGAATCAGCGCGCAGGTGATGCCGTAGTCGATCTTGTCTCCGCCCAGCAACTTGTCGGGGTCGTAGAGGCGGAACGCCAGGCCCACCACCGTGGCGATGGGCGCGAGCGTGATGTAGCGCTTGCAGAAGTTGAGCTTGAGGCCGACGATCTCCCTGCCCTGGTACATGCCGCGACAGACCACGCCCGTGTCGGGCAGCGAGGCCGCGTCGGAACCGGCGCGTGGATGCGTCAGCGCGAAGCAGGGCACTTCCTCGCCACGGGCCAGGCGCGGTAGATAGAAGTTCTTCTGCTCTTCGGTGCCGTAATGGTTGAGCAATTCGGCCGGGCCGAGCGAATTCGGCACGGCAGTGGTCGCGGCCAGCAGCCCAGAGCGGCTGGCGAGTTTCACCAGCACGCAGGAATGCGCGTACGCCGAGAACTCCAGTCCGCCGTATTTCTTCGGAATGATCATCGCGAAGAAACCCTTGGACTTGAGGTAATCCCAGACGTGCTTGGGCATGTCGCCACGCTTGTGGGTCACATCCCAGTCGTCGTACATGCGGCACAACTCTTCGCAGGGCCCGTCGATGAAGGCCTGCTCCTCGGCGGTGAGCTGCGGCGCCTTGGCGGCTAACAACTTCTCGAACCTGGGCTTGCCGGTGAACAGTTCGCCGTCCCACCACACGGTGCCGGCTTCCAGCGCCTCTTTCTCCGTCTGCGACATGGAGGGCAGCAGGCGCATGTAGGCCTTCATGAAGGGCCGTGTGATGAGCACCTTGCGCAGGGGGCGCAGGTTGAACAGCCAGAGCGCGGCCAGCAGCACCCAGAGGAAACCCTTCCATACGCCCGCGGGGGGAGCGATGTACGTGTAGCCGGCCAGCAGCAGCGTGAACACCACGGTGAAGGCGATGAGCGGCAGCCGCTTGTAGGCGAGAACCACGATGGCGCCGACGAACAGCAGCGTGAAACCCGTGCCGACCTGCGCCACGTAGGCTGCGCCGGCGATCAGGGAAAGGATGACGAGGATTGCGCCGAGCATAAGTAGCCCCTGGAAATTCGCTTTCCCAAACTATAGCCATTTCCGGCGTGGGGCGTCGCGCGTAGCGCGGCAGCACTCGATTGACAGGCTGTCTACGAAAAGCCTGCGAATCTGCGGCGCCGCCACCGCCGCGTCGTTGCCCTGCAGGTCTTCGCGGCCCGCTTGGGTCGGCCGCGCGCAGGCCTGACAATGGCGGCATGGGCAATGCCAACCTGTTTGCCAGCGTCGCATGCGAGTACGCGAACTTCCGGCCGGGTTATCCGGCCGGATTGTTCGAATGGCTGGCGCGCGCATCCCCTGCGCGCCATGCCGTCTGGGACTGCGGATGTGGCAGCGGCCAGGCCAGCGTGGCGCTGGCCGAATACTTCGACGAGGTGTTCGCCACCGACGTGGCACCCGAGCAGGTGACCGCGGCCAGGATGCATCCGCGGGTGCGCTACTCGGTCGCGCCGGCCGAACGCTCGGGACTCCCTGACGCCTCGGTGGATCTCGTCACCGTCGCGCAGGCCCTGCACTGGTTCGATGTCGAGAAGTTCTACGAGGAGGCGCGCCGCGTCGCCCGTCCGGGTGCGCTGCTCGCCGTGTGGACTTATCCGCGCCCCGAGTTCCTCGAGCCGGAACTCGACCGCGTCTTCCATCACTTCTATTCCAGCGTCGTCGGGCCGTATTGGCCGCCCGAGCGCAAACACGTCGAGGCGAGATACGAATCGCTGCCGTTTCCCGCGGGCGAGATTACGCACCCGCCGTTCGCGCTGGAACTCCAGTGGAGCTTCGAACAGGTGCTGGGCTATGTGAGCAGCTGGTCCGCCACCGCGCGTTACCGCAAGGAAACCGGCGCGAACCCCGTGCCGCTGCTGCGCGATGCGCTTCGCGCAGCATGGCCGGAGGATCTGCCCGTCAAATCGTTGCGAATGCCGCTGGTGTTGAAGGTCGCGCGCATACGCGCGACTTGACTCACAGCGTCTACGCGCTCAGATCAGGTCCTTGACGCCGTCGCGCTCCTCGCGCAGTTCCTTCTCCGTGGCTTCCATGCGCTGGCGCGAAAACTCGTCGATGGTCAGGCCCTGCACCACCTGGTAGTCGCCGCCCGAACACGTCACCGGGTACGAGTACACCACGCCTTCCTCGATGCCATAACTGCCGTCGGCCGGCACCGCCATGCTGATGAAATTGCCGGGTGCCGTGCCCAGGTGCCAGTCGCGCATGTGGTCGATGGCAGCCGACGCCGCCGATGCGGCCGAGGAAGCGCCGCGAGCCTTGATGATGGCCGCGCCACGCTGCTGCACGGTGGGGATGAAGGTTTCTTCGTACCACTTGCGATCGACCAGCGTATGGGCGGGCTTGCCATCCACGGTGCAGAAGTTGAGATCCGGATACTGCGTGGACGAGTGATTGCCCCAGATCAGCATCTTCTGGATCTTCGTCACGTGGCTGCCGGTCTTTTCGGCCAGCTGCGACACGGCGCGGTTGTGATCCAGGCGCGTCATCGCCGTGAAGTTGCGCGGGTTCAGATCCCGGGCATTGGCGCGCGCGATCATCGCGTTCGTGTTCGCGGGGTTGCCCACCACCAGCACGCGGATGTTGCGGTCCGCCACTTCATTCATGGCCTTGCCCTGCGCGGAGAAGATCTGCGCGTTGGCCATGAGCAGGTCCTTGCGCTCCATGCCGGGGCCGCGCGGACGGGCGCCGACCAGCAGTGCGGCCTGGCAGTCCTTGAACGCCACCTTCGCGTCGTCGGTCGCCACGATCCTGTTGAGCGTCGGGAAGGCGCAGTCGTTGAGCTCCATGACCACGCCCGCGAGCTGCGGCAACGCCGGGGTGACCTCGAGCAGGTGCAGGTTCACCGGCGTATCGGCTCCGAGCATCTGACCGGAGGCGACACGGAAGGCGAGGGCATAGCCGATCTGACCGGCGGCACCGGTGATGGCGACATTGACAGCGGGTTTCATCGAGAGCACTCCAGATCGAAGACGGGGCGAAAAACGGGCCGCGATTCTAGCAGCGGGCCGGTTTTCGCGCCTTTCGGCAGGTGCTAGCGATCGGGACTGACGGCGTAGGCGCGGTACTGGCGATTGAATTCCGCCAATTCGGCATCGGCGCGGGCGGTGTCGCCACTGGCGCGCAGCCTTTCGATCTCGGCCTGCCAACTGCGCGCATCACGACGCCACGCGGCGGCCGCCTCTCCAGCCCTGGCAGGCGCGCTGGCGGTGGCCATGACCGGTGGCGAAGCGAGGTCGACGACCACCGCGTCCGATGCAGCGGGAGCATTTGGCGGCGCGGGCGCGGGCGCAACCGCCGGAGGTGTGGCCACCTGCGCGTCCGAAGGATCGATGCGCTGAGCGATGCCCTCGACGCGCACTTCGGGCGCGATGCCCTCGACGCGCACTTCGGGCGCGATGCCCTCGACGCGCACTTCGCGCGCGATGTTCTCCACGCGCACTTCGGGGATGCGGTCGCTGGGCTCCATGCCCGTCTTCAACACGACGGACAGGCCCAGCACCAGCGTTGCTGCGATGGCCACCGGCGCGGCCCAGCGCGGCATGCCGAACAACCGCATGGGCCGTTCGCCCTCGATGGCGTCGCGCGCCTGTCGCAACACGATGCGGTCCAGCTCGGCCGGCGGTTCCAGGCCGTCGTCCACGTCGCGCCTGAACAGCGGACGGCGACGTTTGAGGAAATCCTCGAATTCCTGGTCGCCGCTCATGCCGGGTTTTCCGCGGCGAGCAATGCCGCCTTGAGCTTGTTGACCGCGTAGCGCAGCCGGCTCTTCGCGGTCTCGGCGCCCACGCCGGTGACACGCGCGATCTCCTCGAGTGAAAGATCGGATTCCTCATGGAGTAGATAGACGTCGCGCTGCTCGGCCGGCAGTGCCGCCAGCGCCGCGCGATAACGCCGCGAGTCCTCGCCGCGCTCCAGCGCGCGCTCGGGCGATGAATCGTCGCCGGCGGGCAGCATGTCGGCCGCGTCCGCGTCATCCACGCCCGGGCCGGAAGGGCGCGCGCGCACGCGGCGGCAATGATCGATGAAACAGTTGTGGGCCAGCGTGAACAGGAACGTGCGGAATTTCGCGCGCGGTTCATAGCGGGCGCGATTCACCACCACGCGACTCCACACTTCCTGGAAGAGATCATTGGCGACCTCGCCATCGCGCGCCTGGCGCATCAGGTAGCGATACAACGCGGCACGGTGCCGCGAGTACAGCGTCTCGAAGGCGTGCATCTCGCCGCGGGCGTAGGCGAGCATCAGTTGCGCGTCTTCGTCATCACTCACGATGT
The DNA here is from genome assembly GCA_029266835.1 of Steroidobacteraceae bacterium. Taxonomy (GTDB): domain Bacteria; phylum Pseudomonadota; class Gammaproteobacteria; order Steroidobacterales; family Steroidobacteraceae; genus CADEED01. The sequence continues at coordinate 14,233 of JAQSWD010000039.1, read as the reverse complement.
TCACTCTACGCGCTGGCGCGTGCCGCGCGAAGCGCGAGGACTCTTCCGAAGTAGTGAGACCGTCCATCGTCGCTCCATCCAGTGAAAGGATCGCCGCGTTCACTGATGCAACACCCCGACTTCGGCGGTTGCCGCGGTCATCGCATACGCCAGCAGTTCCCGGCGGGGTTCGATGCGCAGCGGAGCCGTGGGCTGCTGAGTGCAGCTGGAAATCAGCGCGGCGCGATGCCGGGGCGCGTCCTGAGCCACCCACCCGGCGGCCAGAGCGCCATGCGCCAGCACAATCCCGAATATAAACAGTAACTTAGGGCCCATCTGGTCTCCCGGTGCGGGTCGCCCGCGTTATTTCCGCCTCAGGAACTGCAACGCACCAGCAAATTTTTTGGGGTTAGGGGCTTGCGTCTGGGTTGGTGTTGTAGTTATATATAACACCAACACGTAGGGCGAAATGCACAGAGCAAGGCGCCCCAAAGCAAGTAACAGACAAGTGAACAAACAGAGAGAAAAGGAGATGACCATGACGAGCATGAACTTCAAAGCGGTGGCGAGCGGGTTTGCCGCCCTGGCCCTGACCGTGGTGCTGAGCTGGACCTTCGTTGATGCGACCAGCGTCGCCCGCGTGCATCGCGATAGCAACCCGGGCGCGCTCGTGTCGCTGGTCAGTGCCCTGGTGCGCTGAGAAAGGGAGGCACGCATGGACCCGCAGTGGGACGACAGCCAGCCGATTTACCGGCAGCTGCGCGATCGAGTGGTGGCGATGATCCTCGAGGGTGTCCTCAAGGAAGGCGATCCGCTGCCCTCGGTCCGAGCCGTCGCGGCGGAGTTCCGCCTCAATCCGCTCACCGTACTCAAGGGATACCAGCAGCTCGTGGATGAACAACTAGTCGAAAAACGGCGCGGCCGCGGCATGTTCGTGAACGAAGGCGCGCGCCAGGCCCTGATGAAGGACGAACGCCAGTACTTCCTCGATACCGAATGGCCCAAGGTCTACGCGACCATCACGCGCCTCGGGCTCGGCGTAGAAGAACTGATGAAGAAAGGCGCACGCTCGGCGCCGGTTTCGCAGCCCTTCCCGACCACCAAAACAACGGACAACGACGATGACAGCAGTAATTGAAGCGCGCGGGCTCGCCAAGAAATACGGCTCGACCCAGGCTCTGGCTGGCGTGGATCTCAACGTCCAGGCCGGCCGCGTGGTCGGGCTCATCGGCCCCAATGGCTCCGGCAAGACCACGGCCATCAAGTCCATCCTGGGCCTCACCTCATTCGACGGCTCGCTCAAGGTGCTGGGCCTGGACCCGCGCACGCAGCGTGACGACCTGATGAAAGAAGTGTGCTTCATCGCCGACGTGGCCGTGTTGCCACGCTGGATGAAAGTGTCGCAGGCCGTGGAGTTCGTCGCCGGCGTGCACCCGCGATTCGATCGCGCCCGCGCCGAGGAATTCCTCGCCAAGACCGACATCAAGAAGGACAGCCGGGTGCGCCAGCTCTCCAAGGGCATGGTCACGCAGCTGCACCTGGCTCTCATCCTGGCCATCGATGCCAAACTACTGGTGCTGGACGAGCCCACGCTGGGTCTCGACCTGCTGTTCCGCCGGTCGTTCTACGACAACCTGCTGAATGACTACATGAACAAGGAGCGCACCATCCTGGTCACCACGCACCAGGTGGAGGAGATCGAGAACATCCTCACCGACGTGATCTTCATCGAGCACGGCAAGATCCGGCTGGATGCCGCCATGGAGACGCTGGCCGAGCGCTTCACGCAGCTCACACCGGCGCCGGGAAACACCGAAAAGGCCCGCGCGCTGAGGCCTTTCTGGGAGCGCGAGATCTTCGGGCGCAGCACCATGCTGTTCGACGGCGCGGATGTGGCGACGCTGGATGCGCTCGGTGAAACCCGGGCGCCTTCGGTGGCCGACCTGTTCGTCGCGATGATGCAGCCCGTGAGTGCGCCCGCCGCGCCTTCGAAGGAGGCCGCATGAACACCTATCTCATGCTGATCCGACGCGAGTTCTGGGAGCACCGGTCCCTGTGGATCGCGCCACTGGTCTGGGTGGGCATCATCGTCATCATGTCCACCTGGGGCACGTTCCAGCTGGAGCGCGACAACGACTTCGGCGAATTCGCCAACGCCCAGAACATCGAGCAGCTGCAGGACCTCAGCGACGCCAAGCGCGAGGAAATCGAGCGCGCGATGAGCTATGACAACGACCGCAAGCAGACCATCTACGCATTCTCGTACCTGGTCATCGGTGCGCTCATCACCGGCTTCATGTGCATCGTGGTGTTCTTCTATCTCATCGACTGCCTGTTCACCGAGCGGCGCGACCGGAGCATCCTGTTCTGGAAATCCATGCCGGTGTCGGACGCGCAGGTGGTGTTGTCGAAGTTCCTCACCGCCATGGTGGTGGTCCCGCTTGGCGTGATACTGCTGTCCGGCGCCACCCAGCTGCTGCTGCTGGGCATCTGGAACCTGCGGTTCGCCGGCAGCGTGGTGGGCATGATGACGCCGGACTGGGACATGATGTCCTGGGTCCGCTCCATGGTCATCGAGTCCGGGATGATGCTGGGCGGCCTCATGTGGTACGCGCCCATCGCTGCCTACTTCCTGCTGCTGTCCGTGACCGTGAAGCGCATGGTGTTCTTGTGGGCGGTGCTTCCGCTGATCGCTGCGCCGCTGCTCGAGTTCATCTTCCTGCGCAGCCGCCATGTCACGGAGTTCCTCGGGCAGCGTTTCGTCGGGTACGTGGAGCTGCTGCACATCGATCACGCCAACATGCGCATGTCGCACGTCAATGCCGACATGCCGCGCGTCCAGGACCTGTACGACAGCTTCCAGATGTCCGGCATCTTCACCAGCCTGGAGACCTGGATCGGCATGGCGGCGGCGGCGGCCCTGCTGTTCGCGGCCATCCGCATCCGCCGGTTCCGTGACGACTCCTGAGGCGAGTGCCCCGCCCGCAGGGCAGGACTAGTTAGAGAGAGCGACGGCCTCCCCTTGAAAGGCCGTCCACCTTGGCGGCCGCCCGGTACACACCCGGCGGCCGCTTTTTTTGGGGCCAACCCGATCCCGCGCGGTACACTCGCTCGCGATGTACCTGAGCCAACGGCGCAACGGCGACAATCTCGAGGTCGAGCTGCAAGGCAGCTGGCGCGGCGGCGATCTGCCGGCGATCGAGGCCGAACTCGCGACGGTGTCGCTGGATGGCACGAGTGCTCTGCGCGTCCGGGTGCCCGAGGGGCTGCCCATGGACCTGGCCGGCGCCTGGCGCCTGCACGAATGGCTGGGGGAGGCAGAGCGCGCCGGAGTTCCGGTGCAGTTCGACGGGGCCAGGCCCGGTCAGATCGACCTGATCGAGGCCTCCAAGACCGGCAACCGACCCGCCACGCCGCCCAGTTCATCGGAATCCCGATTCGAACCGGTCAGCGCGCTCGGCCGCCACGTCACACGGCGCTGGCTCAGCCTGCTGGCGGCGCTCGATTTCATCGGCCAGGTCACGTTCACCGGGTTGCGGGCCTGTACGAGTTGGCGGCGACTGCGCCCGATTTCGATCGCCCGTCACGTGTACGAGACCGGCATCACCGCCATTCCCATCGTCTCGCTGATCGCCTTCCTGATCACGCTGATCATCGCCTACATCGCCGCGCAGCAGGCGCGCGAGTACGGCGCGGAGATCTTCGTGGTCGACATCGTCACGGTGGGCGTGCTGCGCGAGCTCGGGGTGCTGCTCACGGCGATCATCGTCGCTGGCCGCTCGGGGAGTGCTTTCGCGGCCGAGATCGGTGCGATGAAGCTCAACGAAGAGGTGGACGCGCTGCATGCCATCGGCGTGCCGCCGCACGAAGTGCTGATCCTGCCGCGCGTCATCGGCCTGGTGATTGCATTGCCGCTGCTGACGGTCATCGCCGATTTCATCGGCCTCACCGGTGGCGCGCTGCTGTGCAAGTGGTTGCTCGACATGCCGCTGCCGCTGTATCTCGACCGCGTGCAGGACGCCATCTCTCCCACCACGTTCTGGGTGGGTGTCATCAAGGCCCCGGTGTTCGGGTTGCTGATCGCGCTTTCCGGTACCTACCGCGGCCTGCAGGTGCGCGGTTCCTCGCGCGAACTCGGGCGGCTCACCACCGTGGCCGTGGTGCAATCGATCTTCCTCGTGATCTTTGCCAACGCGGCATTCGCGGTGGTCTTCTGGCAGCTGGACATCTGATGGTCGCCACCAACCCCACGCCCGCCGTCGAAGTCCGCGGCATGGTCAACCGCTTCGGCGCCCAGGTGGTGCACGACGGGCTCGACATGATCGTGGAGGAGCGCGAGGTGTTCGGCATCGTCGGCGGCTCGGGTTCGGGCAAGTCGGTGCTGCTGCGGTCCATCCTCGGCCTGCAGCGCCCGAAGGCGGGCGAAGTGCGCGTGTACGGCCGCGACCTCACCCGGATGTCGACCGCGGAACTCAAGGAGGTGAAGGCCACCTACGGCGTCACCTTCCAGCAAGGCGCATTGTTCTCGGCGCTGACGGTGCTGCAGAACGTGCAGCTGCCCATGCTCGAGCACCAGCGCCTCTCGCCGCGCGCGCTCGAGGAGCTGGCCATGCTCAAGGTGCGGCTGGTGGGGCTGCCCGACGAGGCGGCCGGCAAGTTGCCGTCGCAATTGTCGGGCGGCATGATCAAGCGCGCCGCGCTGGCGCGCGCACTGGCGCTGGACGCGCCCTTGCTGATGCTGGACGAACCCACGGCCGGCCTCGACCCCATCAGCGCCGCGGCCTTCGACGAGCTGCTCATGGACCTGCGAGAGCAGCTAGGCCTGACGGTGGTCATGATCACCCATGATCTCGACACCATCTTCAGAACCTGCAATCGTGTCGGGGTGATCATCGACAGGAAGATGACCAGCGACACCCTCGAGGGCATCACGCGGAACCCGCATCCGTGGATCCAGGCCTATTTTCATGGAGAGCGCGCCGCGCGCTTCGTGTCGCATGGAACGTGAAGCTAACTACACCGCGGTGGGCGCCTTCGTGCTGCTCATCTCCACCATGGCCGGCCTGTTCGTGTACTGGTACGCGGGCTCGGCCGACGCGCGCGACTACACCCGGTACGAGATCTACTTCGAGGGCTCGGTCTCGGGGCTCAACCGCAGCAGCACGGTGAAATACCTGGGGGTCGACGTGGGGCGGGTGTACGTCATCCGCATCGACCGGCGCGCGGCCGACCGCGTCCAGGTGATCGCCGACATCGATTCCACCACGCCCATCTCCGACACCACGGTGGCCTCGCTGTCCCTCGCCGGCGTGACCGGCCAGCTGTACGTGGACCTCATGGCGAGCGCTCCCGAAGCACGCAAGATGCCGTCGGTTCCTTCCGAGCGCTACCCCGTCATCGATTCTGTGCGGTCCAATTTCGATCTGTTCCTGTCCAGTCTGCCCGACCTCGTCGGGCGCGCCTCGGCGGTGTTGTCGGACGCGAACATCCAGTCCATCACCAGGACGCTGGCGAGCATCGAACAGGGCGCGGCCAGCCTGCCCGACACCATGCGCGATGCCCGCCAGGTGGTGTCCGAACTCAAGGCCACGCTGGTCGACGTGCGCGCCGCGGCCGCGGGTGCGCGCGAGTTCATCGACAGCTCGACGCCCGAACTCACGGCGGCGGCCCAGCGGTTCCGCATGCTGGCCGACAATCTCGCCAAGACCACCGCGCACCTCGATCAACTCATGGCCGACCATCGCGAGGACGTCGGCATGTTCCTGCGCGACAGCCTGCCGGAGCTCGAACGCCTGCTGCGCGACAGCCGCGTGGCCGCGCAGGAATTCCGCGAGCTCTCGCGCAGCCTGAAATCGGACCCCTCGCAACTGCTGTATGAGCCCAGCTATCGGGGCGTGGAGATTCCGAAATGAAGAAGGCTCTCGCCGCTCTGACATTGTTGCCTCTCGCGCTGTGCGGATGCGGCGGCGTGTTCGACAGCAAGATCGCCGCGCCTCAGATCTATGTGCTGCGCCTGCCCGCGAGCACGGCGCCGACGCCCGCGCTCACCGTGGGCAGTGTTCTGGTGCAGCGGCCCGAGGCGGGACCCGGACTCGACTCGAACCGCATCGCGCTGTTGCGCAGCGACCGGCGCTTCGACTTCTATTCCGCCAGCCTCTGGGCGGCACCGGCACCCGACGTGCTCGAGAGCGTGATCGTCGAGGCGCTGCGGAGTACCAATGCCTTCTCCGCCGTCTTCGATGATGCCGCGCCGTTCGCCGCGCGTTACGACCTGCGTTGCACGATGCGTCGATTCGAAGCGGACTACACCGGTCATGGCGATGGCAGTGGCAATGGCAATGGCGGCGGCGCCCCCACGATCCACGCGGCGCTGGATTGCACGCTGGGCCGGCATCGCGACCGCGCGCTGCTGGCCAGCTTCACGGCGCAAGGTTCGGCACGCGCCAGCGAGGACCGGCTGGGCGCCGTGGTGGCGGCGTTCGAATCCGCCACGGTGACCGCGATGAACGAGCTGGCGCGCGTGGTCACCACGTCGGTGGCCGAAACGGAATCGGCGGCCGCGAAATCCGCCGCGTCGCAGTAGTCAGAACGTCGACAGCCCCGTCGATTCCATCATGCGGTACAGCCAGTAGGTGCCCTGCGCGGGGTCGGCGTAGGCGCCGAACTCGGCGGTGTATTCCATTTCCGGCGGTCCCCGGTTGGTCCACATCGAATCGAACCAGCCCGTCACCTGCGCCGCCAGGTTCGAGCCCAACGGCACGCTGGCCGCGAGATTGGCCTCGAGATTGAAGTCATCGAGATTGCGGCGCGTGAGGTTGGCCGAACCCAGCGTGAACCAGAATTCATCCGCCGTACGGATGGCGACGAGCTTGGTGTGAAACTGCTCGCCATGCGTGCGGAACCAGCGCACCTTGATCGCGCCGTCGGCGGCTGCGCCGAGTTCGGTGGCCACGGACCGGTTGGGAATGCCGTTCTTGGTGCGGCCGAAAGCATCCTTGTTGGGGTCGAGGATGACGCGTACCGCCACGCCGCGCTTGGCGGCGGCGATCAGCGCGCGCACCACGGACCGCTCGGATAGATAGAACATGGCCACGTCGATGCTGTCGCCCGCGCGCGTTGCGGCGAAGTTGTTGACGATGGCGCGGCCGATCTCGCCCTCGGTGAGCACCTGCACCTGTGCGTTGGTTTCCGGAGAGACGACCACGGGAGGAAGCAATTCCGGCAATCGCCAGTCGCCTTTCCAGCCCGCCGCGCGCGCCAGCGACAGCTCGCTTTCCAGCAGCGGCAGCAGCGCGGAGCCCGAGGCCCGGATGGCCACGTTGGAATGCCGGCTGCTGGCGTCGTGCGGGTTTGCCGAGGTGAGGATGCCCGTGAGGCCGCCGCGGCCATCGTCGCCCAGGACCACCTTGCGATGGTTGGCCTTGAAGTTCAGCAGGCGAGCCCAAGCGCCGAAACTCACGCGGTCCGGGCCGGCGTCGAGCGGGTTGGCGAACCGCGCTTCACCTCGCCCGTCACCCGACCACCAGCGCATGGTGAGGCGCCAGAACGCGGAGTAGATAGGGTTGGAGTCGCGCAGGGCGTCGAGGTCGACACGCACCACGTCGATGCCCGCGCCGCGCAGGGTCGCCAGGTCGCGCGAGGGCAGTGCGCCGTACACGTCGTTGATGGGGTCGACGATGACCAGCACGCGCAACCCGGGTTCCGCGCGCTTGCGCGCCATCAGCGCGTCGCGCAGCTCGACCGAGAGTTCGCGATGCGGTTTCGCATCGATATCGGTGCCACGATGCGAATTGAACAGGAAGAAATCGAGCACCAGGTACTCGCGCGCCGCGCCGATCAGCCGCAGCACTTCGTCGAAGATCTCCTGGCGGATCACGGGCACGCCATGCACGTCCGCGCTGGTGACATCACTGAGGAACTTGAGGTCCGCGAGCGGCGTGTTGACGATCTCGCCGCGGATGCTGACGCCGGCCGGCAATGGCTTGAAGAGGTTCCAGGTCGCGACAGTCAGCCACAGCCCCAGGAACCCATAGCCGACGAGTCGCCCCCAGCGACGCTTGCGCGGCGCTGCCTGCGGCGGGGGTGACGGATCTATTTCCGCTTCTTTGGCCGTTTCTGTGGGTGTCGCGTCAGGCTCTTCAGCCATTCAGCGATTCTAGCCTCTCGGACAGCTCCAGCCATCGTGTCTCCATTTGCTCGATCTCCCGGACGACCGCGGCATGGCGGTCACCGATCCTGCGCGCATGAGCGGGGTCGCGCGCGAAATCCAGCCCCGCGAGTTCCTGCTCCAGCTTGGCGCGTTCCTGTCCCAGTTTGTCCAGGGATGTCTCGATGGCGCGGATTTCCTGCCGTTTGGCGCCGGAATCCTTGCCTCGGGCCGAGTCCTGGCGCTCTTCCTTGCGGGGTTTGGGCTGCTTGCGGGGTTTGGCCTCCGGCGAGGCCGGCGTGTTTGCCGAGCCGGCACGCTTCTCCAGCCAGCCGGCGTAATCCTCGAGATCGCCGTCGAAATCCGAGACCGCGCCATCGGCCACCAGCCAGAACTGGTCGCAGACGCTGCGCAGCAGACCCCGATCGTGCGACACCACGATGACCGCGCCGGCGAATCCCTGCAGCGCGGTGATCAACGAATGTCGCATCTCGAAATCGAGATGGTTGGTGGGCTCGTCGAGCAGCAGCAGGTTGGGCCGCTCGGCCACCAGGATGGCCAGCGCCAGCCGGGCGCGCTCGCCACCCGAGAAGTGCACCACGGGTTCGAACACCCGGTCGCCGCGGAAGCCGAAGCCGCCCAGATGGTTGCGGCGGCGCTGTTCATCCCACTGTGAACGCGCGCCGATCTCGTCGATGCGATTGGTGAGCGCCACCAGTGCGGTATCCCGCGAGTCCAGGCGATCCACTTCAAGCTGCGCGAAGTTGCCGACGATGAGATCGGGCGAGGCCACGCGGTCACCATTGGCCGGCGAGAGGGCGCCCGAGATCAGCTTCATGAGCGTGGACTTGCCGGCTCCGTTGCGCCCGAGAATGCCGATGCGCTCGCCGGGGTTGACCGACCTGCCGACGCCACTGAGGACCACGCGGTCGCCGTAGGCGGCACTGGCGCCATCGAGCGTGACCAGCGGCTGCGGTAGTTTGTTGGCCGCGGCGAACTCCCACTCGAAGGTATCCAGCTCCTGATACGTGGCGATGGTCTCGAGCTTGGACAACGCCTTGATGCGGCTCTGAACCTGGCGCGCCTTGCTGGCCTGCGCGCGGAAGCGGTCGATGAACGAGTGCAGCCGCGCGACCTCGCGCTCCTGGCGCGCGGCCATCGCCGCCGACTGCTGGATGCTGGCGGCGTGCTGGCGCTGGAAATCGGTGTAGTTGCCGGTCCAGTGCGTGAGCTGGCCGCTCTCGAGATTCACGATGCGGTTGACGATGTCGTCGAGGAACTCGCGGTCGTGCGAAACCAGCAGCAGGGTGCCCGGGAAACGCTGCAGCCAGCCTTCGAGCCACAACACGGCGTCGAGATCGAGATGGTTGGTGGGCTCGTCGAGCATGAGCACGTCGGCGCGTGACATCAGCGCGCGCGCCATGTTGGCGCGCATCTGCAATCCACCGGAGAGCTGTTTGACCGGCCGATCGATATCGGAGGGCGCGAAGCCCAGGCCGTCGGCCAGCTCGGCCGCGCGCGCGGAAGAGGTCCAGCCGCCGGCGGCGTCGTAGTCGCCTAACAACTCGGCTTCCTTCATGCCGTCGTCGGCGGCGCGCGCCTTCTCGAGCTTCGCCTCGATTTCCATGAGCCGGCCGTCGCCGCTGCGCACGTATTCCATGACAGTGAGTTCGGTGCGCGGCAGTTCCTGCGACACCGAAACGAAATTGAGCTTGCCCGGCACCGAATAGTCGCCGCCATCGGGGCCGATGTCGCCGCGCAGCAGCGCCAGAAGGCTGGATTTACCGGCCCCATTGCGCCCGACAATCCCGATCTTGTCGCCGCGGAAGATGGTGAGATTGGCCTTGTCGATGAGGACGGCGGCGCCGCGACGCAGGCGCAGGTTTCGTAGTTCAAGCATGGGGGCGGGATTGTATAGGTGCCGGAGGGGCGTTTCCGGTCATTGCTCGTCCGGGTTCGAACGCGCCAACCCCGCGCGCCGCGTTGGCGCGTTCATACCGCCTGCGCACCCGGGTTTCACATTCAAAGGGAGAAGAAAATGAGGATGGAATCGTTACTGACGGTTTTTGGCCTGGCGATGTTGTCGGCCGGCGCCGTTGCACAGGAAAGTTCCAAGGTCTCTGGCGGCGGCATCGAGATCGGCGAACTCGTCGAAAGTGTCGCCAGGCGCACCGGCAAGCAATTCGTGCTGGATCCGCGGGTGCGCGCGCAGGCGCCGCTGATCGGCATCAAGCCCGGCGAGGTCACCTACGATCAACTGCTGGCGATACTGAGCGTGAACATGCTCGTGGTGGTCGAGTCCGGGGGCATCATCGCCGTGGTTCCCGATACCAATGCGCGGCAGTTGCCCGCGCCTGTCTACACGGATGTGAATTTCAAGGCCTCGGATTACGAGGTCGTCAACCTGCTGGTATCCCCGAAGAAGGTCTGCGCCAACTTCCTCGTGCCGGTGCTGCGGCCGCTCATGCCGCAAGCGGCGCACCTGGCCGCGGAAATCCAGACCAATACGTTGATCATCAACGACCGCGCCGACAACGCTCGCAGGATCGCCGAGATGGTCGAGACGCTCGACAAGCGCGGGACGGGTGTGAAGGATTGCCAGCCACGAGAGGCGGTGTCGCAGCCGCCCGTCAAACCGAAGGACTGAGGGGCAGCGCCACTCGGGTCTAACTACACGCCGCGGCGCGGATCTTCCAGCGCTCAGGCGCCGCGCAGATCTTCCATGCGCTCAGGCGCCGCGCGGCTTGGCGATCTTGTCGACGCCCGACGTCTGCGCGATGAGCCCCGCGAAAGCGGGGCCGGTCTCCTGCTGGCGGGCCAGCAGCAGACGCATCTCTTCGATGCTCACGGGTTCACCGAACAACTTGCCCTGCCCGAAGCCACAATGATGCTGGCGCAGGAAGAGCAGGTGGCCCAGCGTCTCGACGCCCTCCGCGATCACATTCATCTTGAGGTTGCGCCCCATCTCGATGACGGTGCGGACGATGGTGGCGTCGTTCTCGTCGTCATCGACGTCGCGCACGAATGACTGGTCGATCTTGAGTGTGCCGATCGGGAACTGCTGCAGTGCCGACAGCGATGAGTAGCCGGTGCCGAAGTCGTCGATGGAAAGATGCAGGCCCATGGCGTACAGCTCGTCGAGCAGGTGCAGCGTGCGTTTGGAGTCCGCCATCAGCGTGGTTTCGGTGATCTCCAGCTCGAAGCAGGTGGGCGACACGCCATGCTTGCGGAATACCGAGCGGAATCGAAGGATGAAACTGGCCTGGCGCAGCTGCTTGAGCGAGAGGTTCAGCGAGATGCGGCCCGGCGTCGTGACGGTCTGTTGCAGCTCACGGTAGTCCTGGCAGACGCGGTTCAGCACCCACTCGCCCACTTCGAGGATGAGATTGGTCTCCTCGGCCAGCGGGATGAACAGCGAGGGCGGAATATCGCCATGGCCCGGCAGGCGCCAGCGCAGCAGCGCCTCGGCGCCGACGATGCGGCCATCGCGCAGATCCACCTTGGGCTGGTAGTGCACCACGAACTCGTCGCGCTCGAGCGAGCGGCGCAACTTGCTCTTGAGCATGAGCCGCTCGACCGCGGCGGCGTTCATCTCGGGCGAGTAGAACGCGAAGGAATTTCCGCCGTTCTGCTTCGAGTGATACATGGCCGCGTCGGCGTTGCGGATGAGGTCGATGACGTTGTCCGCGTCGCGCGCACAGAAGGCCACGCCGATGCTGGCTGTGAGGAACACTTCGTGCTCCTGCAGCTGGAAGGCGCGGCCGATCTCCGCGAGCACGGTGCGCGCGAGTTGCGCCACGGTGCCGCGGTTGTCGGCATCGGCGGCGAGATCGTCGACGAACATCGCGAACTCGTCGCCCGCGAGACGGCCGATCACGGTCTCCGGCGGCAGCGAGCGCGTGAGGCGCTCGGTGAGAATTTCCAGCGTGCGATCGCCGGCCGCGTGGCCGAAGGTGTCGTTGATCTCCTTGAAGCGATCCATGTCGAGATACAGCAACGCCAACGAAGTCTTGTTGCGCAGCGCGCGCGCGATGGCCTGCTGCAGCAGGTGCTGGAACTGCATGCGGTTCGGCACCTTGGTCAGCGCGTCGTAACGCGCCAGGTACCGGATGCGGCGTTCCGCGCGCTTGCGCTCGGTAACGTTACGTACGACGAAAATCGTTCCCTGGTATTGCGGGTCGTCCGTGGTGATCTGCGAACCGGTGATGGCCACCGGGATGGTCTGGCCGTGGCGCGTCTTCACCACGGTCTCGCGCGTGTCCTGCGAGGCGCGCAGCATGTCGAAATCGGCGCGGTCGCGTTCGTCGAGGATGGACACGATGGCGCGGCCACAGAGTTCCTCCTCGCCATAGGCCAGCAGCTTGCACGCGGCCTGGTTGGCCATGCGTATCACGCCTTCACTCGAGGTGACGAACACCGCGTCGGTCATGCTGCCCAGAACGTTGGTCAGGTAATTCTTGTTGATGGTGGTCTGGCGCAGCCGCTGGCGCATGCGCTCCAGGGCCGACTGCAGTTCGCCCAGTTCGTCGCGCCGGCCGGTTTCGAGCTGGCGCGAGTAGTCGCCCTGGGCGATGCGGTCCGCGCTCTTGATGAGGGTCGCGATGGGTTGCTTGACGCGACGGCCGGCCCACCAGGCCAGCGTGAGTCCCGCCACCAGGACGACCAGCCCGAGTGCACCGGCTAGCAACAGGGCATTGCGCAGCTGGGCGCGGCCCAGCGCATCGTATTGCGCGCGTGACGCCGCGGTATCGGGCGAAGTCTCGAACGAGCGGATCTCCACTTCGAGTTCGCCCACGGTCTGCGGCGTGAGGATGCCGGGCATGGCCTGGATCTGGGCGCGCACCGGCACGATGGCGCTGCGCGTGATCAGGCCGTCGATGTCCGAGTTGCGGCGCCAGGCATAGAGTTCCTCACCCCCGGTATTGCGCACCACCACGCCTAACAAGGTCTCGTCTCGCTGGAAACGCTGCGCTTCGGCGCGCACGAGCTCCGGGTCTCCCTGGACCACGCCATCGGCCACGCTTTCGGCGAGGTGAGCCGCGAGGTCGCGCGCGCGCAGGGTGAGTTCACCCACCACGCGGTCACGTGCGTTGCTCGAGGCGGTGTTGATCAGCGTGGAATGCTGCGACCGGTTTTCGAAGATCATCACGGACGCCACTGCCAATGCGACCAGGATGGCCGCGATGACGGCTACGGTGATGTATTTGCTCTTGAAACTGGCGATGCTCACGGGCGGGACGCTTTGGCTTTATTTGCGGCATCTTAACCGCCGGTTTCCGGGGTGGGCCAGATTCGCGGTGGCGCGACAGGGCGCCAGTGTCGATTAGGTCCGCAGAAAGCCGGCCGCGGCCGGCGCTAATATCGCAACCCATGGTGGAAAGCCTGAATTTCACGCTGGATCAGCTCACTGGCCGCACCCGCGAGCACCTGTCGGAACTCGCGGACCTCGCCTGCGCCTTGCATAAGCGGGTGGTGTCGCCTTTTTTGACACTTCGCGCCGCGGCGGCGGCCGATGGCATAGACCTGGTGGCCTTCTCGAGCTTCCGGGATTTCGATCGCCAGCTGGCGATATGGAACGGCAAGTTCCGTGGCGAACGCCCGATACAGGACCGGCAGGGCCGGCCGCTCGACGCGGCATCGCTGACGCCGGCCGAGAGAGTCGAGGCCATCCTCTGGTGGTCGGCGCTGCCCGGCGCCAGCCGGCATCACTGGGGCACGGACTTCGATGTCGTCGATGTCGCCGCGAAACCCTCGGGATACAAGCTGCAGGTGATCCCGGCGGAGTACCAGGAAGGTGGCCCCTTTCACCGCCTCACTACCTGGCTCGATCGCCACATGCACGCCTTCGGCTTCTTTCGCCCGTACACCACCGACCGGGGCGGGGTTTCGCCCGAGCCGTGGCACCTCTCGCATGCATCGGTGTCGGCGGCGGCGGCCGCGCAATTCTCGTTGCAGGGATTGCGCGAGGTGCTCGAAGCTTCGGAGATCGATGGCAAGCCGGAAGTGCTCGCCGCGCTGGCGCGCAACTACTCCAGTTACGTGGTGAACGTGGATCCGCCGCCAACGGCGGCGCTGGCCAGTCCGCGGCTGGTCTAGTCAGCCCCAGAC
>JAQSWD010000166.1 GCA_029266835.1 Steroidobacteraceae bacterium | reverse complement strand
TTCCTGCGCCTCGACTTCCTCTACAACCAGGCGCTGTACCACAACGAGATGCAGAGCCAGTGGGGCAGTCGCGCCGCCATGGGCAGCCTGCTCGACATCCTCGCCATCGCCGCGCGCGGCGACGTGCGCGCCGACGTGCAGAAAGAACTGGAGCGGCACCTCGCGTCCCGGCGGCACCTGCGAATTCGATCTGCCCGATTTCTTCTTCTGGCTGAACCAGGCCACCGACCAGCGCGCCCGCTCGTTCAACGAATGGCTGGCCACACTGCGCCCGCTGTGCGACGCCATCGCCGAACTACTGTGGATCACGCGACAGCACGGCAAGCCGCGCCAGGAGATCGCGCGCGCCGGCGTGTACCACATCACCTTCGAACGTGACACACCCATCCAGCTGGTGCGCATCGCGCTGCCCGCCGCCTCGGGGCTGTACCCGGAGACTTCCGGCTCTCACTACCGCTGCTCGGTGCGGCTGCTGGCCTGGAACGGGCTGAACCAGCGGCCGCAGCAGACGCCGGACGACGTGCCGTTCACTCTGACTTGCTGTACTTGATCAGTGGGCTGCGCCCACACGCCGGAGAACGCCGCCCTGGAGGGGCGGCGTTCGTGATGTGGGGGCGTTGACTAGTTAGTTGGGGCGGGCATCCGCAGGGCGTTCGCCACGAAGCCGAACTGGTCGGCAATGTCTTCGATCTGCATCCACACCGGTTTCCCGGCGCCATGGCCCGCGCGCGTTTCGATGCGGATCATTACCGGGTTGGCGCATTTCTGCACACGCTGCAGTTCGGCGGCGAACTTGTAGCTGTGCCAGGGCACGACGCGGTCGTCGCGGTCCGCCGTGGTCACCAGCGTCGGTGGATAACACACGCCGGGTTTCACGTTGTGCACGGGTGAATACGCGCGGATGGCCTTGAACTCCGCCGGGTCTTCGGACAGCCCGAGGTCGCTGGACCACTGGCGCGCGTTCGCGCTGGCCGTGTGATAACGAAGCATGTCGAGCACACCCACGCCGGGCAGCGCCGCGCCGAACAGATCGGGCCGCTGCGTCAGCGCCGCGCCCACGAGCAAGCCACCGTTGCTGCGCCCGAGAATGGCGAGCCGCTTGTTACTGGTGTACTTCTCGCGGATCAGGTATTCGGCGGCCGCTATGAAATCGTCGAACACGTTCTGCTTGCGCAGCTTCGTGCCGGCCTGGTGCCACTCCTCGCCGTACTCGCCGCCGCCGCGCAGGTTGGCGACGGCATAGGTGCCACCGAGCTCCAGCCACGACAGGATGGCGGGGCTGAAGGCCGGCGACAGCGTGACGTTGAACCCGCCGTAGCCGTACAGGATCACCGGCTGGTTGCCGTCGCGCGGCGCATCCTTGCGACGCGTGATGAACATGGGCACGCGAGTGCCGTCCTTGCTGGTGTAGAACACCTGCTCGGTGACGAACGGCGTGAAGTCCGCGGGCACCCTGGGCGTGCGGAATTCACTGACGGTGTTCGTACTCACGTCCAGTCGCATGATGCGCGTGGGCGAGAGGTAATCCGAGTACGAGAAGAATGCCTCGGGATTCTTGCCGCTGCCCTGGAAGCCGGCAGTGGTACCGAGGCCAGGCAGCTTCACATCGCCGGCCAACGTGCCGTTGGTTTCGAACATTCGCACCAGGCTGCGCGCGTCGCGCGTGTATTCGACCACCACGCGGCCGCCGATGTAACTGGCGTTGTTGATGGTGTACTCGCCGTGCGGAACGATGGTGCGCCACTTCGCGGGTGCGGGATCGTTCGCGTCGACCACGATCACGCGGCCGCGGGGCGCGTCCTTGGTGGTCTGGAAGTAGAGCTCGTCACCGTTGGTACCCAGACAGTTGTAGAGCGCGTCCCACTCCATGAACAACGGCTGCGGCTTCGACCCGGGCTTGCGCAGATCCTGCAGCAGCCAGCCATTGGTTTCGTAGCCGTCAAAGATGCCGATGATCAGCCAGCGGCCGTCTTCGCTGACGACGCCCGACGGGATGCGTGTCGGATGGTCGGTCACGGCGTAAACGAGCTTGTCCGCCGACTGCTCGTCGTCGAGTTTGTGGAAGTAGATGTCGGGGCGGCCGGAATCATCACCGCGCGGGTCGTCCGCGGCCTGGTTCTTCTTGAGCGGATACTTGCTGTAGTACACCCCTGAGCTGTCGCGCGCCCAGGAAACCGGCCAGAACTTGCTGTACTTCAGGACGACCGGCAAGTCCACGCCATCGTCGACGCGGCGGAAATGCCAGGTGACCCAATCGGTGCCGCCATCCGAGAGCGCGTAGGCCAGGATCTTTCCGTCAGGGCTGGGCTCCCACTGCGACAGCGCGATGGTGGCGTCGTCGCGATTGCCGTTCGGGTCCACGAGTGCGCGTGGTGGTGCATCGAGTGAGTCCGCGACGTAAAGGATGCTCTGATCCTGCGTGCCATCATTGCGCAGATAGAAATACTTGCCGCCCTCGCGGCGTGGCACACCAAAGCGTTCGTAGGTCCACAGCTGCTTGAGCCGCTCGCCCAGCCATGCGCGCTGCGGCAGCCGCTCGAGGAAGGGCTGCGCGACGGAGTTCTGAGCCGCGACCCAGTCCCTGGTGGCTTGCGCGCTCGGGTCCTCGAACCAGCGATACGGATCCGCGATGCGGGTGCCGTGATAGTCATCGACCACGTTGCCGCGCGGCGCGGCCGGGTACTGGATGTTGCCGATGACGGGAGTGGTGTTCTCGGCGCGCGGGGCAGTCGCGCATGCGACCAGCAGAGTCGCGAGTGCGCCCACGATGCCGGCGCACATATGGCGAGGATTGTTGACCATCCCTAAACTCCTCAAATGATATTGCTCGGCAGTGTAACAAAGGGTGTGTGCGCGCCTGTCCGGCGCAACGCGAGATCTCCTCGGCTGGGCGCAGCCCCGGCCATCTGGCTCGCGGCGCTGGCCTTGCTCGCCGCCCAGCCTGCGGCCGCGGAAAAAGTCCCGCTGGAACGCTTGTTCGCGGCGCCGGACCTGAGTGGCCCGACGCTCCGCGGCGTGAACATTTCGCCCGATGGAAGACTCGTCGCCTATCTCAAGGCGCGTGACGACGACAAGGATCGGTTCGACCTCTGGGCCTACGACGTCCAGCAGGCACGCCATCGGCAACTCGTGGACTCGCGCACGTTGGCGGGCGCCGACCGCGCACTGTCCGCGGATGAGGAAGCCCGGCGCGAACGCCAGCGCACCGCCGCGCTTTCCGGCGTCGTCGAGTACAGCTTCTCTCCGGACAGCCGTCTGCTGCTGATTCCGCTGAACGGCGACCTGTACGTCTATGACCTCTCGCGCAAACCCGCCGAGGCGGTTCGCCGCCTGACCACCACCGAAGGCTACGAGACAGATGCGCGCTTCTCGCCGCGTTCGCGCTACGTGAGTTTCGTGCGCGACCAGAACCTCCATGTCATCGCTCTCGCCGACGGACGCGAGCGCGCCGTGACCCGCGACGGAGGCGGATTGGTGAGCTACGGCATGGCCGAGTTCATCGCCCAGGAGGAGATGGATCGCGATACCGGTTACTGGTGGTCGCCCGACGAGCGGCACATCGCCCTGGCGCGCGTCGATGAAACGCCCGTCGCGGAGGTCGAACGCTTCGAAATCCAGGCCACGGGCGCGAGCATCGTGCGGCAGCGGTATCCGGCCGCCGGCGCTGCCAATGCGCGTGTCGGTCTGCAGGTGGCCGATCTCGCCGCCGACAGCCGCCTGGACCTCGACCTCGGAAGCAACACCGACGTCTATCTACCGCGCGTCGACTGGTTCCCCGACAGCCGCGGCATCGCCGTGCAGCGGCAGAGCCGCGACCAGAAACTGCTCGAGCTCATGCGCTTCGACGCGCTCTCCGGGCGCGGCCGGGTGCTGCTGTCCGAGCGCAGCGACCATTGGGTACCACTGCATCGGGAGCTCACTTTCCTGCAGAAGTCGCCGCAGTTCATCTGGGCATCGTCGCGCGACGGCTTCCAGCACCTGTACCTGTACGGCAACGAAGGCAAGCTGATCCGTCAGCTCACGTCCGGCGAATACATGGTGGCGGGCGATTCACCCGAGTCCGCCATCCGCGCGGTGGATGAGCGCACTCGCCGCGTGTACTTCACCGCCAACCTCGCCTCGCCCATCGAGCGCCAGCTCTACTGGGTTTCGCTGGACTCGCCGGCGGTACCCCGGCGCATCTCGAGCGGTGACGGGTGGCATGGCGTCTCCATGTCGCCGGACGCCCGCGTGTACGTGGACACCTTCAGCAACGCCGACACGCCCCGCAGCGTGACGTTGCGCAACAACGCGGGCCGGCTGTTGACGGAATTGCTGCCTAACAAGCTGGCCGCCGGGCATCCCTATGCGCCCTATTCCGCGGAACACGTGCCCGCCGAGTTCGGCGCGA
The DNA here is from genome assembly GCA_029266835.1 of Steroidobacteraceae bacterium. Classification (GTDB taxonomy): domain Bacteria; phylum Pseudomonadota; class Gammaproteobacteria; order Steroidobacterales; family Steroidobacteraceae; genus CADEED01. The sequence continues at coordinate 1,024 of JAQSWD010000166.1, read as the reverse complement.
TCACCGCGGCCGACGGGCAGAAGCTGCAGTACAAATTGCTCAAGCCGAAGACGCTTGCACCAGGCAGGAAGTACCCCGTTCTCGTGGACGTGTATGGCGGGCCCGGCGTGCAACGTGTCATGAACTCGTGGGGGAACCTGTTCCACCAGTACCTGGTGCAGCAGGGCTACGTGGTGTTCGCGCTCGACAATCGCGGCAGCGGACTGCGCGGCACGCGGTTCGAGACTGCCCTTTCGAGCGGCGGCGTCCCGCGCATGGGACACGTGGAAGTGCAGGATCAGCTCAAGGGAGTGGAATTCCTGCGCGGCCTCGACTACGTCGACGCCGGGCGCATCGGCATCTACGGCTGGAGCTACGGCGGCTACATGACGCTCATGTGCCTCATGCAGGCGCCCGAGGCATTCGCCGCCGGCGTCGCCGGCGCGCCGGTCACCGACTGGGCGTTGTACGACACGCACTATACCGAGCGTTATCTATCTACTCCGCAGGCCAATGCCGCGGGTTACGCCGCCAGCAACGTGCTCGAGTACGCCGGCAGACTCCGCCGGCCGCTGCTGCTGGTGCACGGAATGGCGGATGACAATGTCCTGTTCGCCCACAGCACGGCACTGATGAAGAAACTGCAGGAAGCGCAAGTGCAGTTCGACCTGATGACATACCCGGGAGGCAAACACGGCGTCATCCGGCAGGCGGGGCCAGGGTTGCATGCGCATGCGAATATCGTGCGGTTCTTTGATCGGGAGTTGAAGAGGGAGGGGGCGCGGTAACGCCCGGCGCGCGCGCAGGGACGACTCCGCTTTTCGCCGGGCCATTCGGGTGGTTGGTTGCGCCAGCTTCTGGCCGCCGACACTCAGGATGAGGAAGACACCTACACAGTGGCCAACGTCTAGCTAGCCTAGTCCCCCGTTGGGCCGGGGATCGGCTCCGTGCCTTGCGAAGAAGGTAGTCCCGGCCCGCTCCGTCGTCCCTGCACGCACACCGGGCGTTGCGAGCGACACGCTCGTCTCGCTCCGGATCCCAATAG
>JAQSWD010000165.1 GCA_029266835.1 Steroidobacteraceae bacterium | reverse complement strand
CCACCGTGGCGTCGATGACTTCAAGGCCGGGCAGGGGAAGTTCACGGCGGGTGTCATCCTTGGTCCAGCCGCCGAGGCCGCCGTCGCGATTCTGCGCGAATGCCGAGGACCCGGTTCCGAGCACGAGAACTAACAGACAAAGGACGGTTCTCATGCGCAGAGAATAGCCCCATCTGGGCTTACAATTCACGCATCTCTTGCAGGGGATGTCGGATGATTTCCAAAGAAGAAGAAATGCGCGTCCGGTCGCTGTTGGACCAGTCGGAACGCGCTTATTCGGCCCGGGACGGGGCCACCGCGATGCGACTGCTTCTCGAAGCCCGGAACATCGCGCCAGACCACCCCATGGTGCTCAACCTGGCGGGCATCCGGGCGCTCAACGAGGGCCATGCGGCCGAGGCGCTGGAGCTTTTCCGCCGGGCCGTGGCGCGCGAGGAAAAGACCGCGGCGTTGTACGTGAACCTGGCTGCGGCGCTGCGACAACTTCAGCGGTATGACGAGGAGTTGCAGGCGCTGGAGCGAGCGCTGGCCATCGAGCCGCGAAACCTGCTGGCGCTTCTCGGAAAGGCCGCATCCATCGAAAGGCGCGGCGACCGGCGCGCCGCCGCCACGGTCTACGCGAACGCGCTCAAGACCTTGCATCCCGGCCAGCAGTTTCCCGAAGCGCTTCGCCCCTTGCTCGCTTCCGCGAAAAAAGCGGTGCAAGCCAACGCCGATGCGCTGCAACTGCACCTGCAGGAAAAGCTGGCGGGAGTCAGGTCCGCCTCGGATGACGCTCAAGAACGTTTCGATCATGCGCTCGACGCATTGTTAGGCCGCCGGCACATCTACCATCCGCAGCCCACGCAGATGCATTTTCCCAAGCTGCCCGCGCTGGAGTTCTACCCGCGCGAGCTGTTCCCGTGGCTGGCCACCCTCGAAGCCGCGACCGCCGACATTCGCGCGGAGTTCGAGAGGGTGTTCGTCGAGGATCAGAATCGCCTCGAGCCGTACATCGCGTATCCCGATGGCGTGCCGCTGGACCAGTGGCGCGATCTCAATCGGTCGCGACGCTGGAGCGCGTTCTTCCTGTGGCGCGATGGCAAAGCCGTGGAAGAAAATCTCGCGCGCTGTCCGCGCACGGCGGCGCTGCTGGCGAAGATGCCGCTGCACGACGTGCCGCGCCACGCGCCGACCGCCTTCTTCTCCATCCTCGATGCGCATACGCAGATTCCCGCGCATACGGGCGTCACCAACACGCGGGTCATTGCGCACCTGCCGCTGGTGTTGCCCGGCCAGTGCCGGTTCCGCGTGGGCTCCGAAACGCGCGAATGGCGGGCCGGCGAGGCCTGGGTGTTCGACGACACCATCGAACACGAGGCATGGAACGAAAGCGACAGCCCGCGCGCCATACTCATCTTCGACTTGTGGAATCCCTTCATCAACGAAGCGGAACGTGCGCTGATCCGGGAAGCCATGCCGGCGATCGCGGATTATTATGGGAACACCCACGAGAAGGGTGGCATCTGAGGAAGCGTCGATGAAAACACTGGGTGTTCTGCTGGTTGCGTGTTGCGGCGTGGCCTGGGCCGAAGACGCACCGGCCGACAGGATTCCTGCCGAGCTGCGCAGCTGCCTGGCTATCGAGCGCAACACCGAGCGACTGGCCTGTTTCGATCGCGGCGTGTCGGCCATCCTCAAGGGTGATGCGGCGGCCGCGCCCACCGCGGAATCGAGCTTCGGGCTGGTGGCGTCCGCCCCGCCCGCCGGCCAATCGCGCGATGGCGGCAGCGAAGAAGTCATGAACGTGAAGGCCAAGGTGGCCGGCCTCAGGACCCTGAATGGCGACGAACTGATCACACTGGAAAACGGCCAGATCTGGCGGCAGCTCAGCGGCGGCCAGCTGTTGCTCAAGATCGGCGACGAGGTGGAGATCAGTCGCGCAGCGCTCGGTTCGTTCCAGATGAAAGTGCCCACCGGACGCAGCGGGAAGGTCAAGCGGATACGCTAGCCGCGTTCAGGGCTTCAGCGGCTCTTTCGCCCCGAACCAGCAATTGAAGGCGACGGTGATCCGTTCCCCTTCGCCTTCGAATGGTTTGACGTCGTGCAGTACCCACGACGGAAACAACACCAGCTGGCCCGCCTCCAGACGCAGGCTGCGCACGCCACCGGCGAACGCGCCCGAAAAACGCGCATTGCCCGGGTCCAGGTGCATGGAAGCCTGCAACACGGGGTTGACGAAGCACAACGCGCCGCTTTCCTTGAGGTCGGCGTCCGACCTGCCCGGGTCCACGCAGTACACACCCGACCATGAGGCGTTGGGATGGTTGTGCAGCCCGAAGAAGCCGCCGCGCCGGCTGATGTGGAACCAGGCATCGCTGTAGATGAGCAGCTGCGATCGCGTGGCCTGGTCGTAGCCATTGAGCTCGCAGACCACTCGCAACATCTCGCTGAAGCAGAAGTCCTTGAGCTTTCGCAGTGGGGCCGCCGGCTCGCGGAACAGGTCGAATCGGCTTTCGAAGGTAGTGGCGTTCCTCTGGGTGATGGGCCGCGGATTGGCCTGCGCGCCGCCCTCGGCTTCGCGCGCCAGAAAGTTTTGGCGCAATTGCTGGTTCAGCGGTTCCGCATCCGGCAGGCGGGAGAACGCAAAAGGCGTGGCAAAGAACGGAATGATGTCGGCCATGCCCCGAGGCTAACTTTCCCAACGACAAAAGAAAAACGGCAAAAAAAAACGGCGGGCCAGAAGCCCGCCGTCTTTTCTTCTTTGCGAATGTCTTCGCTTAGAACTCGGCAGCCAGGGTCAGGAAGACCTGACGACCCAGGGCGTCGTAGGCCTGCGGCCAGGTGTTGCCGTTGCAGGGACCGGTCGGGCAGGTGCTCGAACCGTTCAGCGGCGGATCCTTGTCCAGCAGGTTGTTGGCACCGATGCGCACGGTGTACTTCTCCGCGAAGGCGAAGGACGCCGAGAGATCGATCCAGCTGCGCGAACCCAGCAGCGAGTCGGTCGGGTATGCACCGGTCGCCGTGCCCAGGAACGCCAGCGCTTCCTGCGAGTCCTCGAGGTCACGCTCGGACTCGCCGTAGTAGCGCCAGGCCAGCGAAACGTCGAAGCCGCTCCACGGGGTGGTCCACGTGGCGTCGAACTTGTGGCGCCACTTGGCCACCGGAGCACCGTTCGGGTTTCCGGGGGTGCAGATGCCGCCGTAGAGGCCGACGCAGTCGTAGGTGATGCCGGTCTGCGGCGTCACTTCGTAGCTGTCCAGCAACGTGCCGATCATGCCGAAGCGCAGCTTGCCGGCGTTGCCGATCTCGAAGCTGTAGCTGGCGTCGAGGTCGAAGCCGCTGGTGCTGATCGCGCCGATGTTCTCGAGCGTGTCGACCACGAAGCCGGCCGGCGTCTCGAACAGCGAACCACCCGGATCACGATTGACCTTCGCGCACTGGGAAGCGGCACCGGTCAGGGCGCACTGCAGGAGCGTGAAGTCCTGGTTCGGGTTCTGGATGGCGTCGTCGATCTCGATCGAGTACCAGTCGAGGTTCACACGCAGGCCCGGCGCGAAATCCGGATGGAATTCGATACCGAACGAAACCGTGTCCGCCTCTTCGGGCTGCAGGGTGGGGTTACCACCGATGAAGCCGTTGTACTGAGCGGCCGGGTTCGCTTCGATGGTGCCGTACAGTGCGTTGGAAAGGCCCGTGTTGGCGCACTGTGCCGCCGTCAGGACCGGGGTCGCGCCCGCGCAAGGATCCACGGTGCCGTTCAGGCCCACCTGCTGGGTGCCGAACAGTTCATAGATGTTCGGAACGCGCGTGGCGTGCTGGAAGCTGGCGCGCAGGCGGACGGCGTCCACCGGCGACCACTCGAGGCCCGCCTTGTACGTATCGGTGCTCGCGTCCAGACCACCCGAGTAGTCGGAGAAGCGGTAGCCCAGTTCGCCCGACACCGAGTTCAGGATCGGAATGCGCGACTCGAGGAAGATTTCCTTCACGCGGTACGCGCCCGACAGCGGCAGCGTTGCGCCACCCTGGCCGGCGCCGTCGCCCGCCTGGTAGTTGCCGTCCGGGTTGAAGTCGCTTTCCACTTCGCGGTATTCGACGCCGATGTTCAGCTTCACGCCTTCGTCGGCCGAGCCGAACTTCACGCCGTACTGGCCGAGGTCGCCGGTGAAGCTGGCCTGCAGCACGCGCTCCGTCACTTCACCCACCGAGATCAGCGGGATCTGCACGTAGGTGAGCGCCTGCGGGGTGACCGCATCCGCCTGCCAGATGTTGTACGGAACGCAGGTCGGGTCGGTGCCGTCCACCACGGACTGGCAGGTCGGCACGCCACCCACGTCGACGACGTTCAAGGCGCGCGCGGAGCGGGCGATCGAGAAGTCGTTGAGGTAGGTGTTCGAGATGCGCGACGTGCCCTGGAACAGCGAGGTGTCGTACTCCCAGGCGTCGTTGATGGTGCCCTTGACGCCGATGCCACCGCGATACGACTGGTGGTTCAGGTCCTGCTGACGGCCGCCACCTTCGATGTTGCGGCGGTTGAAGCGGATCTTCGTGTCGTCATCTTCGGTGAGCCCGAACTGGCCGCAGAACGCCGTGAACTGGTCGGCATTCCACAGCGGGTTCGCGCAGCTGACGGTGGCGTCGAGCGTGAACAGGCCCGAGGGCGCGATCTGCGACACCGAGCGATCCTTGAGGAACATGAACTCGCCGTACGCCTCGGCCTTCTCGCTGATCTGGAAGTTCAGGAAGGTGCCCGCGGTGTAACGCTCGTTCGGACGCTGGTAGTAGTTCAGCGGGCCGAAGTTGTACGCAGGCGCATTGCCGGCAATGAAATTGCCGCCAGCGTCCAGCGTGTAGCTGCCGGTGGTGCCGGGAGCGCCAGGCGCGAACGGACGGAAACGCGCCGGGAAGGCCGTGCCCGAACCACCGCAGCTGAACTCGTCGCCCGAGTTGTACGTACAGGAGCTGTAGTCGTAGTTGCTCTGGAGCAGCGCGTCGGTGTCGCGATACGTCGCATAGAACGTGGCATTGCCACGGTCATCGGCGAAGTTCGAACCCATGGTGAACGAGAAGGTCTTGTCGTAGCCACCGTTCTCGGTGCTGTCCGGAATCGGGAAGCCAGCTTCCTCGTTCAGGGCCTGCGCGACCGAGTCGTCGTTCTTGTGGTTGTAGAAGCTGTAGCCAGCGCTGACCTTCACACCCTCGAACTTGCGATTGATGATGAAGTTCACGACGCCGCCGACGGCGTCGGCGCCGTACACGGACGAGGCGCCGCCAGTCAGCAG
>JAQSWD010000038.1 GCA_029266835.1 Steroidobacteraceae bacterium | reverse complement strand
AGGCTGGAGTTGTACGAAATCTACGTCGTGGTTCTGTGGGCGGTGGTATTGGCGGGTGCGGCCGTCCTGCGCGCCAGACCTCACGTGGCCGGGCAGGCAGCCAGCTAATTCGGGGCGCGCGGGCGCCTGGAAAGTCTCGCCAGGATTTCCTGCTTGCCGGGCTGTGTTGCCAGCCATTCGGCGAATTCTTCGATGCGCGCGTAGTCGTTTCCCAGCAGTTCACGCAACCGTTGTTCTTCCATTTGCTGGTTCACGCTGCTGCGTACGGAGTACTGCCAGGCCTGAGTGAAGACCTTGGTGAAGTCGCCTGAGGTGACCAGGCTTTCCACCAATTGCCATTCGCCATCGTCGAGCCAGATCTCTTCGCAGTGCGCGCAGTAATCCAGGCGATTGCTCTTTTCGGCGCTGATCCGGTACTTGCTCATCAGCGAGCGGCACTTGGGGCAGTTCTTGGCACCGGTGGAGTCGGCAGGGTCGGTGTCCGGCTCGGCCAGGGGCGAGGCGGTCAGCGCTTCGCTTCCCGATCGATCGCGCCAGGCGCGATAAGCCACCAGGCTCACCAGGGTGCCAAGACACTTTCCGCAGCTGTAGGCCGCCAGGCCTTCAGTGAGCATGGTGTGGACGAGCGGGGAGTGAGCGCATTGCGGGCATTGCGCCATGGGTTCTCCGGATATGAGCGGGAGCCCCGCGTTCCGTTGGAACGCGGGGTATTCGAAGGCGCCTGACTACTGGTGACTGGCCGTTTCGGTGGGCTTGTCTTCGCCGTCACGACTGCCACGACCCGTGGCATTCATGAGGGTCTTGAAGATTTCGTCCTGCACCGAGCGCCAGCGCTGGTAGTTGCGCTGTGCCACACCTGCGACGGTTTCCACCGGATCGACTCCGACGACGGACTTGACCTTGTCGCGCAGCTCGCGCTGCTGCGAGCTGAACAGCTTCATGCTTTGTTCCAGATAGCTGCTGAGCACGTTCTGCAGGTTGCCGCCGTAGGAGCGGATGACCTGGGAAAGGAAATCGCGGCTCATCACCGGATCCACACCGTGTTCCTGCTCGGCGATCACCTGCAACAGGATGCTGCGCGTGATGTCTTCCTGCGACTTCTTGTCGATGACGACGAAGTCGATGCGCTCGAGCACGAGAGAGCGGATATCGCTGAGTGTGATGTATTTGCTTTGAACCGTGTCGTACAGACGGCGGTTCGGGTACTTCTTGATGACGCGTGGTTCGCTCATGCCTACACCCTCCATGTGGGGAGATACCTTAGTCCAGTTCGCTGCACCCCACAATTTAATGCGCGGAATCTGCTTGCCTGTCGCCGGCTGCGGACAGTCGCGCTTCGCACCTGCCCGCAAGCGCTTGCGGGTTCCAGTTCGCAAATGCCCATTTCCACACGTCTTTGATCGAAGATCGGGCCAATTCGGCCGGCGGACGCTGCGACAAGTGCGTAAGGGTCAGGACCAGCGCCTGGGGGGCGGCAGTTAGCTCCAGCGGCAGCGAACGCCTGGATTTCGCCAGCTTGGAGCCATCCGGCTCGGTGACCAGCGGCAGGTGGCCGTAGATAGGCCGGGAGAAACCGAGCGCCTCCTGTAGTTCGATCTGCCAGGGCGTGCTCGCCAGCAGATCCGCGCCCCGGATCACGCGCGTGACCGACTGGAATGCGTCATCGACCACCACCGCCAGTTGGTAGGTGGCGATGCCGTCGCGACGCTCCACCACCACGTCACCGAACCCGGAGAATGATCGGGTGCCTAGATAGATGTCCTCGAAATCGACCGGCGCATCACTCACCCGGAAGCGCAACGACGTAGGACCTGACCTGGTCGGCCCCTGCCGGCACGTGCCGCCGTATCCGCTGCCAGGCGCGTCCTCGTCATTGGTGGCGGCGAGTTCCTTGCGCGTGCAGCTGCAGCGAAAGGTGCGCCCGAGAGTAGTGAGGCGAGCCATGGCCTCACGGTACGCCTCGCGGCGCGTGCTCTGGTACAGCACCTCGCCATCCCATTCGAAGCCGAAGGCCTCGAGCACGCGCAGCTGCTGCGAAGCGCAGCCCGGAATCACGCGCGGCGTGTCCAGGTCTTCGATGCGCACCAGCCAGCGGGCGCCGGCGGCGCGCGCGTCGAGATAACTACCTACCGCAGCCAGCAAGGAGCCGAGGTGCAGCGGCCCGGTCGGAGAGGGCGCGAATCTCGCCAGGGGCGTGCGCTGTTCCCAGGCGCTCACGCGCCACGACGGAAAACGCCGCCCTGAAGGGGCGGCGTTCGTGAGGTTTCAGGTGCCACTTACGTCCGGGCGTCAGCGGTAGCGATCGTCCCGGTCGCCGTACTGACGTTCGCGTCGCTCGCGACGTTCCTGTGCTTCGATCGTCAGCGTCGCCACCGGGCGTGCCTCGAGGCGCTTCACGCCGATCTCTTCGCCCGTCTCGAGGCAGTAACCGTAGCTTCCGTCCTCGACGCGCTTCAGGGCTTCGTCGATCTTGCGGATCAGCTTGCGCTCGCGATCGCGCGTGCGCAGCTCGAGGCTGAATTCCTCTTCCTGCGTGGCGCGGTCGTTCGGGTCGGGAAAGTTCGCGGCTTCATCCTTCATGTGCGACACGGTGCGATCCACTTCTTCCATGAGATCGCGCTTCCAGCCGTTGAGGATATTGCGGAAGTGCTCGAGCTGCTCCTTGTTCATGTACGCCTCACCACGCTTGGTGATGTACGGCGTTACATTGCGCGGACCGGCGAGCAGGCTGCCGGCTTCGATTCCGTCATCCGCGTCTTCGTTGTTGGCGGCGCGCGCGATTCCACTGAGGCTGCCGTGGCTGCTCGGTACGCCTGTGGCGGTGACCACGATTCGATCGGGAGGAGGCGGCGACTTGCGTGCTGCCTGCACGACGCTGGAAGCGGGCGTGGCAACGGCTGGCGCGACGGCGGGCGCAGCCTTGGGAGCGGGCTTGGGCGGAGCCGCGGTCTTGGCGGCGGAATCGCGGCCGGTTTCTTTGCGGTCAACTTGGGTTTCTCGACTTTCTTCGGCTTGGCGGGCTTCGCAGCCGCTCGCTTGGTCGGCATGTTTCGTCGCTCCAAGGCCCGAATCCATGGAAGGGGGCCGGTTTGCAGGACGCGGGATTATACCGGCGAGTTTTCGCCTGTACAGCGATTCCAAAACTCTGTTTTCAGGGGCGTTTTTCGCCGGAAAATCAAGGGAGTTGCACGGCAGGTACCGCCTGCCAGCCCGGCTTGCGGCGTTCCACGACCACCGTGGTGTAGATGCCACCGCGGACATTGAATTTTCCGGTCAGCCGCAGGAAGCGTGGGGACGTGGCGTTGGCCAGATCGTCGGCGATCTCATTGGTCACCGCCTCGTGAAACGCGCCCCGGTCGCGGAACGACCAGATGTAGAGCTTGAGGGACTTCAGTTCCACGCACAGTTCGTCGGGCACGTACTCGAGATCGAAGGTGGCGAAATCCGGTTGGCCGGTCTTCGGACACAGACAGGTGAATTCCGGCAGCGTCATGCGGATGGTGTAGTCCACAGCACGCGCGGGATTTGTAAAAGTCTCAAGTTGCTTGGAGGGTTGCGTTGACATGTTGAGGTCCGGGATTTGTCGATGCCTGCGCGCAGATTTTTCTTGTCTGACGTGGCCTGAAAAAGATTGCGATTACTTTACACTACGGCGCCAGTTGCTCCGCCCCCGTTCCGAACGGACAGACACGAGAAATAGATGCGCCTGACGAAAATCAAAGTGGCCGGATTCAAGTCGTTCGCGGATCCGACGTCGGTGGGTTTTCCCAGCAACCTCACCGGTGTCGTGGGTCCGAACGGGTGCGGCAAGTCGAACATCATCGACGCCGTGCGCTGGGTCATGGGTGAGCTGTCCGCCAAGCACCTGCGCGGCGACAGCATGACCGACGTCATCTTCAATGGCTCCGCGTCGCGCAAGCCTGTGGGTACGGCGTCGGTCGAACTGGTATTCGACAATAGCGACGGCAAGCTCTCGGGCGCGTACGCCGACTACGCCGAGGTGTCGCTCAAGCGACAGGTGTCGCGCGATGGTTCGTCGAACTACTTCCTCAACGGCGCGCGTTGCCGCCGCAAGGACATCACGCAGCTGTTTCTCGGTACGGGTTTGGGCTCGCGCAGCTACGCCATCATCGAGCAGGGCATGATTTCGCGCGTCATCGAGGCCAAGGCCGATGACATGCGCATGTTCGTGGAAGAGGCAGCCGGCATCTCGCGTTACAAGGAACGCCGCAAGGAAACCGAAGCTCGCATCTCCGATACGCGCGAGAACCTCGAGCGCCTGCAGGACGTGCGCGACGAAGTCGACAAGCAGATCCGTCACCTGCAGCGCCAGGCGGCCGCCGCGCGCCGCTACCAGGCTCTCAAGGAAACCGAACGACGTCTCACGGCCGAGCTGCTGGCACTGCGCCTGCGCGAAATCGATTCGGGCGCTGAAGTTCAGGACAGCGCGGTCCGCGAATGCGAGCTGCGCATGCAGCAGGCGCTGGCCGACCAGCGCGCCGCCGAGGCCGCCATCGAGACGCAGCGTGTCTACCAGCACGAGCAGTCCGAGCGCGTGAATGGCGTGCAGGCGCGTTACTACGAGATCGGCGCGGAAATCAGCCGCGCCGAAAGCTCCATCGCGCATACGCGCGAGATGCGCGAGCAGCAGCGCAACGAACTCACGCAGGCGCGCGCCACGCTGGCCGAGCTCGAGAGCCATATTTCTCGCGACGAGCGGCAGGTCGAATCGCTGCGCGCGGAGATCGCGCAGCTCTCTCCCGAGCTGGAGCGCGCGCAGGCCGCCGAGACTTCACTCAATGAAGACCTGTCTTCGGCCGAGCAGCAGCTGTCCGACTGGCAACAGCGCTGGGAAGGTTTCAATCGCGAGCAGGGCGCCGCGCACCAGACCACCCAGGTGGAACGCGCACGCATCGAGCAGCTCGAGAACCAATTGCGCCGCCTGGCCACGCAGGCGGATCGTCTGGCGGTCGAGCGCGAAGCGCTCATGGCGCAGGAATCCTCGGCGCTGCTGGCGCAGCTCGCCGAGAAGGAATCCGTCGCCCGCAGCACCGCCGACGAACTGTCTCGCGCGCTGAATGCCGCGCTCGATCGATCGCAGAAGCTGCGCGCCGCGCAGTTCGAAGCAGAGAGCGCGCTGGAGCAGGGCCGCACCGACCGCGAGAAGCGCCGCGCCGAAGTGGTATCGCTCGAAGCCTTGCAGAAGGCCGCCTTGCAGCGTGGCGATTCGCGTACGGCCGAGTGGCTGGACAGTTCCGGGCTCGGCAAACAGCCGCGGCTGGCGGCGCAGCTGTCGGTCAAGGGTGGTTGGGAGCGCGCCGTGGAAACGGCGCTGGGCGACTACCTCGAAGCCCTGTGCGTCGACGAGCTCGACCAGGTTGCCGAGGTTCTGCCCTCGCTGCCCGTGGGCCGCGTTTCGCTGCTGCAGGCCGGCGGTCATGTGGACGCCGACGGCACGCCGAACATGCTGTCTGGCGTGGTCAGCGGTCCGGGCGCCATCGTGCGCCTGCTGTCGCGCGTGCGCCTGGCCGAGACGCTTTCCGAAGCATTGACCATCCGCCGCGACCTGGCGCATGACGAATCGGTCATCACGCGAACCGGCGAATGGCTGGGCCGCGACTGGCTGCGCGTCAATCGCGGTGGCGATCCGCATTCAGGTGTGCTCGAGCGCGAACAGCGCGTCAAGCAGCTGCGCGTGGAGCTGGCGGCCAGCGAAGAAAATGTGCGTGCGTCCGAAGCGCGTCTCGCGGCTTGCCGCGAGGACCTGGCGGCGGCGGAGCGCGACCGCGACCAGGCCCAGAGCACCATCCAGGGGGCCCATCGTTTTCATGCCGACCTGCTGGGTCAGCTCGAAGGTGAACGCGCCCGTTCGCAGGAATCCACGGTTCGCCGAGAGCGTCTTGAAGAAGAGGCCGCCGAGGTCACGCGTGAAGTGGGCATCGGCCAGGACACACTGGCACGCGCGCGCGCCGAACTCGACCGTGGGCTCGTGGCGCTCGATGCCCTCGACTCCCGCCGCGCGGATCTCGAAGGCGAGCGTGAAGGCCGCCGCGAAGCCGTGCAGGCCGCGCGCGAACGCTGGCAGGCCGCGCAGCTCACCAGCCGCGATCTGCTCATCCGCATTGAATCGCGGCGGTCCAGCGAGTCATCCATGGCCGTGGGCCTCAAGCGCATGGCCGATCAGCGCACGCAGACTCAAGCGCGCTCGCAGGAATTGGAAACCGCGCTGTCCGATGGCGATATGCCCATCGTCGAACTCGAAGGCAGGCTCAAGGATTTCCTCGCGCGCCGCCTGGAGATCGAATCCGAGCTCGCCACCGAGCGCCGCGCGCTCGAAGAAGCCGATGGTTCGCTGCGTTCACTGGACGAAAAACGTCTGGACGCCGAGACACGCGTGAATGGCACGCGCGAGGCCATGGAACAGGCGCGCCTGGTGGCGCAGGAATCGCGCGTCCGCCGCGAAGGCCTGGTGGAGCAATTCGCCGCCACGCGTTTCGAGCTGCCGGAGATTCTCGCAGGGCTGGCCGCGGATGCCGCCGTGCCGGCCTGGGAAGAGTCGCTGTCGGGCACACGTGCCGATCTCGAGAAGTTGGGCCAGGTGAATCTGGCCGCCATCGACGAGCTCAAGGAATGCTCGGAGCGCAAGGAATACCTCGATCGCCAGTTCGCCGATGTCACCTCGGCCCTGGCCACTCTCGAGGAGGCCATGCAGAAGATCGACAAGGAAACGCGCACGCGTTTCGAGGACACGTTCAACCGCATCAACGACGGCCTCAAAGCCAAGTTCCCCAAGCTGTTCGGCGGCGGCCACGCCTATCTCGAGCTGGTGGGCGACGACGTGCTCTCGGCCGGCGTCGCCGTCATGGCGCGTCCGCCCGGCAAGCGCAACAGCAGCATTCACCAGCTGTCCGGTGGTGAGAAAGCGCTCACCGCCGTGGCGTTGGTGTTCTCCATTTTCGATCTGAATCCGGCGCCGTTCTGCCTGCTGGACGAAGTGGACGCGCCCCTGGACGAACACAACGTCGGCCGTTTCTGCGACATCGTGAAGTCCATGTCCGAGCAGGTGCAGTTCATCTTCATCACGCACAACAAGGCGACCATGGAACTCGCTTCGCAATTGCTGGGCGTCACCATGACCGAGCCGGGTTGCTCGCGCCTCGTGTCGGTGGACGTCGAGGAAGCGGTGCGCATGGCCTCGGCCTGAGGTAAACGCCAGCAATGCCCGAACTGCGCATCATCCTGCTCGTGGTCGGCGTACTGTTCGTCGCCGCCATCGCCGGGTTCGAGTGGTGGCGGTCGCGCGGCCAGAGGCCAGCCACGGTTTATGCCTCGCGTGACGATTCGGCGCCCGAGCCGCCGCGCCCCAGCGAACGCCAGGAGCGCAACGAACTGAAGTCCCTGCCCGAGATCAACGTGGTGCGCGAAGCCCGCATGGCGCCGCAGGAGTCACTCCCGGTCATCGAATTGGCCAGCACCTCGGAGTCGGGCACGCGCCGCGCGCTGGGCATTTCCATTTCGGACGATATCGCGGTGGACGTGTCTCACGATTCAAGCCAAGGCCGACCGGAAGAAAAGGCGCGTGCGGAAATCGGCCGCGCGGAACCCTATCTCGGACAGCACGACGAGATTTCCCCGGTGCGCGTGGTCATCGACAACGTGCCGGTGGCTTCGCCCCGGCTCACGCTCGCGTGGCCGTCGGAAGGTGAGCGGCGCATCGTCACGCTGCGCGTCGTTCCGAAAGCCGAGCCGCGCTTTCCCGGCCGCTTGCTTCGCCAGGCCTTCAGTGGCTGCGGCTTCTGGCACGGGCCCATGGACATCTTCCATCTACCCGACGAACAGGGTCGGGTGTTGTTGTCGGCGGCGGCGCTGGCGCAGCCAGGCACTTTCGATCCTTCCATCATGGACTCGCAAAGATTCTCGGGGCTCAACCTGTTCGCCGTTTTGCCGGGCCCCGCGCCCGAGCGCGAAGTTTTCGAGGAACTGGTGCATATGAAGGAGCTGCGCGACATCGAAGCCGCGCATCCCGAGCTCGTGACGGCGGACTCACCAACGCAGCGAGTCTCGGGCAGCGCCTCGTCCGGGTTCGGCGAGGTGCAACACACGATTCCCATGCTCTCGCTGAACAACGGGTTCACCGACGAGGATCTCATCGACTTCGACCGCAAGGTGCGCGAGCGGCTGGGCACGGAAGGCCCCATCGACTACTCGGCCACGCCCAAGCTCGATGGCCTCGCCATCTCCGTGTTGTATCGCGATGGCGTGTACGCGCGCGCGGCCACGCGCGGCGATGGCGTCACCGGCGAGGACGTCACGGCCAATGTGGCCACCATCCGTTCGGTGCCGCGCAAGTTGCGCGGCAAACCGCCGGCGGTGCTGGAAGTCCGTGGCGAGGTGTTCCTGCCCTACAAGGGCTTCGAGAAGATGAATGCCGATGCCCTGGCGCGCGGCGAGAAAACCTACGTGAACCCGCGCAATGCCGCCTCGGGCAGCTTGCGCCAGCTGGATTCGCGCATCACCGCGCAGCGGCCGCTGGACCTGAATTTCTACGAGTTGGGCGTGGTGGAGGGTGGCGCCGTGCCCGAGCGGCACAGCGAGCTCTCGGGCTGGCTCAATTCGCTGGGGCTGCGCACCGGCACCGAAGGCCGGAAAGTCTCGGGTGTCGAGGGATGCCTGGGCTACTACCGGGACATCGGCGCGCGGCGCCTCAAACTGCCGTTCCAGATCGACGGCGTGGTCTACAAGGTGGACCGGCGCGCGGACCAGGAAAAGCTGGGCTTCGTGTCGCGCGCGCCGCGCTGGGCGCTGGCGCACAAGTTTCCCGCCGACGAGGAGATGACGGTGCTCGAAGACGTCATCTTCAATGTGGGGCGTACGGGCGCGCTCACGCCGGCCGCCAAACTCAAGCCCGTGTTCGTCGGTGGCGTCACCGTGAGCAACGCAACGTTGCACAACATGGACGAGGTGGCGCGCAAGGGGTTCAGGATCGGCGATACCGTGGTGGTGCGCCGCGCCGGGGACGTGATCCCCGAAGTGGTGCGCTATCTACCTGAAAAGCGCCCGGAAAACTCGCGCGAAATCGTCATGCCGTCGGTCTGCCCGGTGTGCCAGTCGCCGGTGGTGCGCGAAGAAGACCAGGCCGTCTTCAAGTGCACGGGCGGCGTACTCAAGTGCCGCGCGCAACGCGCCGAGTGGATCATGCATTTCGCAGGTCGCCGCGCGCTGGACATCGAAGGACTCGGTGAGAAGCTCATCGAGCAGCTGGTCGAGGACGGCTCCGTCAGTTCGCCCGCCGACCTCTACGATCTGAAAGCCTCCGAACTCGCGGAACGCGAGCGCATGGGGGAGAAGTCCGCGAAGAACGTGGTCGACGCCATCAACAGGAGCAAGCAGACCACGCTGCCACGCTTCCTGTTCGGCCTCGGCATTCCCCAAGTGGGCGAATCCACGGCGCGAGCGCTGGCCGAACAATTCGGCAAGCTGGACGAACTCATGTCCGCCACCGCCGAGAAGATAGAGGAAACGCCCGACGTCGGGCCGGTGGTTTCGCAGGAAGTGTGGCGATTCTTTGCCAGCCCCGCGGCACAGGACGTGATCCGTCGCCTGCGGCTCGCGGGCGTCACCTGGAAGGAACAGGAACCCGCACGCGCCGAGACGCTGCCGCTCAACGGCCTCACATTCGTGATCACCGGCACGCTGGCCGGTCTGCAGCGCGACGCCGCGGAGGACGCTCTTCGCGAACTCGGCGCCAAGGTCTCGGGCAGCGTTTCTAAGAAAACCAGCTTCCTCGTGGTGGGCGCTGACGCCGGCTCCAAACTGGCCAAGGCGCAATCGCTGGGTGTCGCCATCCTCGACGAGGCGGCGCTCGATAGGGTCCTGAAAACGAAACGGCCGCCTCAGGCCTGAGCCCGCGGCGGCCGTCGCGCGATCGAATTAGTTCGCCTTCGGCGATTCGGCCGCGGGGGCCGCGGGGGCCGGTGCGGCACTTTCCGCCGGAGCGGCGCCCGGGGCTGGCGCGGCGGCCGGAGCCTCGCTCAGAGCCTTGGCTGACTCAGTGGTCAGCGGCGGCTCGACCTTCGCGGCCTTGAGCATGTCGTCCGAGGACCTGGTGAGCTTCTTGGTGAGCACGAACTTGCTCAGCTGCTCGCGCACCTGGTCGAAGGCGGGGGGCTGGCTGTCGCGCGTGTCCTCCAGCTGCACCACGTGCCATCCCATGCGCGTCTGCACCGGACGCGGCGTAACTTCGCCTTTCTTGAGCATGCCCACGGCATTCCCGAATTCCGGGCCCATGGCATTGGGAGGGAACCAGCCCAGTTCGCCGCCGTTGCGGGCGGATTCCTTGTGCGTCGACATCTGCTTGGCGAGAGCGGCGAAATCGGCGCCGCCCTTGATGCGGTCGATGACCTTCTGCGCGACATCTTCACCGCTCACCACGATGTGGCGGGCGCGCATTTCGATCAGCGGCATGGACGCCAGCTGCGTGTCGTACTCGGCGCGCAGCTCGGCCTCGGAGGGAACGCTGTCCTTGGCGATCTTTTGCGCCGTTGCGTTCTGGATGATCTGCAGCCGCGAGATGTCGATGGCCGAGGCCACCTCGGGGTCCTTCAGCAAGCCGTTCTTCTCGGCCTCCTGCGCGAACAGTTCGAGGCGCACCAGGTTCTCGCGGATCTGCTCGCGGTCTTCCGGCGAGATCTCGGCGTAGGGTTTGCGCGCCAGCGAGGTGGCGTAGAACTCGAACGTCTTCTGGCTGATGGCCTTGCCATTCACGGTGACTGCGGGAGGTGAGGCCGGCGCGGCATCAGCGGCTGGTTTCTCGGCGGCCTGCTTGCCGCAGGCGGCCAGCGCCAGGGCCACGCAAGTGACCAGGATACGGGTAACTTTCATTTGATCTCTCAAGAGGTTGAAGAACGTTCTTTAGACGATTTTTTCGTTCAGATCTTCGGTGGCACGTCTTCCGTGGCATCGCGGGCGTCGATCGACAATGCGTGGATGTCGCGCCCCATCAGGTCGGCTGCGGCAGCATAGACCATCCGGTGCCTTTCCACCGCGCCGCGGCCGGCAAAGGCCGCCGAGGCGATGGTGACGTGGAAATGACCGCCTTCGCGCGCGCCGGCGTGGCCCGCGTGTTTGGCACTGTCGTCACGGATCTCGAGGCGCGTGGGCGCCAGCGCGGTTTCCAGCGCGGCGCGCAGTCTGTCGAGCCGGCTCACGCCGCTTCCCGGGGTCCGCCGCGCAGGATCAGGAAGATCAATATCGCGGTGAACACGAAGAGCAGGGGAACCACGATCCAGGTCTTGAAAGTGACCCAGGTCTCCTCGCTCATGTTGTATGCCACCCAGAGATTGAGCGCCCCGAGCGCGGCGTAAAACGTCGCGGCAATCAGCGACAGATTGCGCCAGCGCGCGGGCGAGACTTTGACCTCGTCTGGCAGGTTCTTCCCCATCAGCCGTTCCAGCAGCGTCATCTTGCCGATCCAGATCGTGCCGCCGATGGCCAGCGCGACCAGCCAGTAGAACACCGTGGCTTTCCACTGGATGAAGCGCACGTCGCGCAACAACAGCGTGGCGATGCCGAACACCCAGACGAGGATGGCGCTGATCAGGTGCATCTGAGGCAACTTGCGGGTGCGCAGCCAGTCCCAGGCCAGCAGCAGCAGCATCGCCACCATGAGCACCGCGGTGGCCGGGTAGATGCCGCCAAACCATTTGTAGGTGACGAAGAACGCGATCAGTGGGGCTAGTTCGATCAACGTTTCCATGAATTGATTCTGTCTGGTGGGGCCGGGAGGGCAGCGCGGGCCGCGTATGATAGCGGCCCGCCCGCGCCAAGTCTGGCGGTACACGTGAGCCAGTATTTCGAGCTACATCCCCAGAATCCGCAGCTGCGCCTCGTCCGTCGCGCGGCCGAAATACTGCGCGCGGGAGGAGTCATCGTTTACCCGACCGACTCCTGCTACGCGTTGGGTTGCCACATCGGCGACAAGGATGCGCTGGAGCGCATCCGGCGCATTCGCGACGCCGACCGGCATCATCACTTCACGCTGGTGTGCCGCGATCTGGCCGAGATCGCCAGATACGCCAAGGTGGAAACCTGGCAGTTCCGCATGCTCAAGGCAGCGACGCCGGGGCCATACACCTTCCTGCTGGCAGCCACCAAGGAAACGCCGCGCCGGCTGCAGCACGAAAAACGCCGCACCATCGGCATCCGCGTGCCCGATCACGAAGTGCCGCGGTTGCTGCTCGCGGAGCTGGGCGAGCCCATCATGAGTTCCACGCTGCTGCTGCCCGGCGACGACATGCCAATGACGGACGGCCGCGAGATCAGAAACCGGCTCGAGCATCAAGTCGATTGCGTGCTCGATGGCGGCCATTGCGGCATCGAACCGACGACCGTGGTGGATCTCGCGGTTTCGCCGCCCGTGGTGGCGCGGATTGGTCGCGGGGATTTGTCGACGCTGGGGCTGCAGGGTGCCGGGTGAGGAAAGTGGGGAGAGGGACTTCTCCCCACTTTCCTCACCCGGCACCAGTATAATTCCGCGCTTCCGTGAGCAGCCATCCGCAAGCAAAAAGAGTCCTTTCCGGCATGCGTCCGACCGGTCAGTTGCACCTCGGCAACTACCACGGCGCGCTCAAGAACTGGGTGGACCTTCAATACCAGTACGAGTGCTACTTCTTCGTGGCCGACTGGCACATGCTCACGACGGGCTACGAGGACACCAAGCAGCTGCCGAAATTCATCCGCGAGATGCTCATCGACTGGCTGGCCGCGGGTCTCAACCCCGGTGTGTCCACGCTGTTCGTTCAGTCGCATGTGCCCGAGCACGCCGAACTGCACCTGCTGCTGTCCATGGTCACGCCGCTGGGTTGGCTCGAGCGCGTGCCCAGCTACAAGGACCAGCAGGAAGCCCTCAAGGAAAAAGATCTCGCCACTTACGGCTTCCTCGGTTACCCGCTGCTGCAGACCGCCGACATCCTGCTCTACAAGCCGGCTTACGTGCCCGTGGGCGAGGACCAGGTGGCGCACGTGGAGATCACGCGCGAAGTGGCGCGTCGCTTCAATCACCTCTACGGCCGCGAGCCGGATTTCGAAGCCAAGGTCGAGAAGGCCATCAAGCAGCTGGGCGGACGGGCCAGCGGCCTCTACAAGCAGCTGCGCAAGAAGTTCCAGGAGAACGGCGACCAGCTGGCGCTCGAAAAGGCGCGCGAAACCGTCACCAGCAATTCGCGCCTCACGGTGGCCGACCGCGAGAGGTTGTTAGGCTACCTGGAAGGCGGCAACGTCAGCATCCTGCCGGAGCCGCAGGTTTTGCTGACCACCACGCCCAAGGTGCCGGGCCTCGATGGGCGCAAGATGTCCAAGTCCTATGGCAACACCATCGGGCTGCGCGAGGATCCGGACGAGGTCGCGAAAAAGCTGAGGCAGATGCAGACCGACCCGGCGCGCGTGCGCCGCACCGACCCGGGCAATCCCGATGTGTGCCCGGTGTTCGACCTGCACAAGATCTACTCGAGCGAAGAGACCCGCGCCTGGGCCGCCAACGGTTGCCGCACGGCCGGCATCGGTTGCCTGGAATGCAAGAAGCCGCTGATCGACAAGGTCGTGGAAGAAATCGCCGGCATCCGCAAGCGCGCCGTGGAATTCGAGGAGAATCCGGAGCTGGTGCGCAACATCATCGCCGAAGGCGCGGAGAAGGCGCGCGACGCGGCGCGCGCCACGATGGACGACGTGCGTCATGCCATGAACCTGCGGATGGACTGAGGGTTAGTTAGATGGCGAAATCCAAGGCCGATCTGCGTGTGGTCGTCGACAACTCGGAAACCGGGGTGGACGCCGACAAGCCGAATTCCCCCGAGCAGGTGGAGATGCCGTTCGCCATCGTGAATGGCGAGGCCATCACGCAGCTGCCGAAGGATCTCTACATCCCGCCGCAGGCGCTGGAGGTGTTCCTCGACGCTTTCGAAGGTCCGCTCGACCTGCTGCTGTACATGATCCGGCGGCAGAACCTGGACATCCTCGACATTCCCATCGCGGACATCACCAAGCAGTACATGGAGTACATCGGGCTCATGGCCGACATGCAGCTCGAGCTGGCCGGCGAGTACCTGGTGATGGCGGCCACGCTGGCCGAGATCAAGTCACGCATGCTGTTGCCACGCGCCGTGGATCCGAACGCCGGCGAAGAGGGCGACCCGCGCGCGGATCTCGTGCGGCGGCTGCAGGAATACGAGCGCTTCAAGAGCGCAGCCGAAGGCATCGACCGCATCCCGCGCATGGATCGCGACACCTGGGTGGGCAGCGCCGACCTGGTCGAGCGCAAGAGCTCCCGGCCGCTGCCGCAGATCGCGATGCAGGAAATGCTGCTCGCCTTCCGTGATGTGGTCCAGCGGGCCGAAATGTTCGCGCACCACCACGTGCAGCGCGAGCGGTTGTCGGTGCGCGTGCGCATGTCTGATATCCTCTCGTCGCTCGAACGCGCCAGCTTCGTGGAGTTCGTGAACCTCTTCAAACCCGAAGAGGGCCGCATGGGCGTCACCGTCACCTTCGTCGCGATCCTCGAGCTGGTTCGCGAAGGGCTGATCGAGATCGTCCAGACCGAGGCTTATGCGCCCATCCACGTGCGCAAGGGCGAGGGACAACGCGGGCTCAAGCTTGCCGTCGACAATGACGCCCAACTCGACGCCGCTGCGAACGAAGCGGACATCGACGGGAGCGCGACCGAATACGTCGACGATTTAGATACCGAAGACGGAGATTCCGAGGACGGCGAGACCGACGAAGTCGATTCCGGAATCGCCGTCCCGCCGGTTGGCGACCCGGGAGTGGCACCGGCGGACAATGGAGCGGTGGCGGTGGACGAAGCCGCCAAGCAAACGGACGGAGAGAAGCATGAATGATGCCTACTTCAAGAACGTGATCGAAGCGGCGCTGCTGGCCGCCGGTCGGCCAGTGCCCGTTTCCGAGCTGCAACAGATTTTCGACGAGCATTCGCGCCCGTCACCGAAGGAACTGCGCGCGATACTCGAGGCGCTATCCGCCGATTATGAAGGCCGCGGCGTCGCCATCAAGGAGACCGCCAACGGTTTCCGTTTCCAGGTGCGCACGGAGTTCGCTCACGAAGTGTCGCGCCTGTGGCCCGACCGCCCGAAGAAGTATTCGCGCGCCATGCTCGAGACGCTGGCGCTGATCGCCTATCGCCAGCCCATCACGCGCGCCGAGATCGAACACGTACGTGGCGTGGCCGTGAATCCCGAGATCGTGAAAACGCTGATGGAGCGCAACTGGGTCCGCGTCGTCGGTCATCGCGATGTGCCAGGGCATCCCGAGCTGCTCGGCACGACGGCCGAGTTCCTCGACTATTTCTCGCTCAAGTCCATCGAAGACCTGCCGCCGCTGGCGGAGCTGAAGTCGCTGTCCGATCTGAACCTGCAGCTGCCGCTGCCGGTGGAAGGACAGAAGGATGCGGGCGCTGAAAGTCAGACCGCCGAAGGTCACGCCGCTGATGCTACCAACGATGCCAGTGCATCCGTGGATTCGGGCGAAGTGGCCGTGGTGAGTGCCGCCGCCGACGATGCGCCGTCGGAATCGCACGACGAAGTCACACGATCTGACGACGGTGGGCTCGAAGCCGCCGACGACGATGAGGACGAGGAGCTGTCCGCTCCGGGTAATTCCGCCGCGGGTCTCGTGGCGGCGCCGCCGTCCGACCAGGACTGAGAATGGCCCGCTCGCGTCCGAAGCCGGAAGGCCCGGCTGGTGGACCGGGCCCCGAGCGGCTCCAGAAATACCTCGCGCAACGAGGGCTGGGGTCGCGCCGCGCCATCGAGGAATGGATCCGCGCGCAGCGAATCACCGTCAACGGGCGCATCGCCGAACTCGGACTCAAGGTCACGCAGCTCGACGACATCAGGCTCGACGGCCGGCAGATCCGCCTGCGTGCCGCGGTCTCCGCGCAAGCCTTCATGTTCAACCGCTCCGCTGGCGACCCGCTGCGTCCGGAAGATGCCGTGCGTGTGGCGCGCGAGGCCGATGGCCCGCGTGCGGCGTTGGTAGAACGCCTGCCTCGTTCGGCGGGCAAGCGATTCGTCGCCGTGAGCCCCATGCCCGGGGTCGATGGTGGCCTGGAACTGGTCACCTCCGACGGTGAATTGGCCACACGGTTGCAGCGCGTATTCGCGCGGCTCACCAGCGAATTCACAGTGCGCGTGAAAGGCCTGCTGGGTCCGGATCAGCTCGCGGGCGTGAAGAGCGGCAAGCTCGACCGTCCGACGCGCATGGTCATCGACGCGTTGTCTTCCAGCGAGGCCGATCTGGAGGGCGCGAACCGCTGGTACTCGGTGACCGCTCGCGGCGCCAGCGGCAAGGACATCCGCCAGCTGTTCGAGCGCCAGGGCGCGCTGGTCAGTCGAGTCATGCGCATCTCCATGGGTAGTCTGGCGCTGGACAAGTCACTGTCCCGTGGCCAGTACCGCCAGCTCACCGAAGAAGAACTGTCGGCGCTGCTGAAGTCGCCCGCTAGCCCTGAGCCAGAAACCGCTGACCCGTGATTCCCTTGCTGGCCGGGCCTAACAAGGCCAGGTAGGGCGCGGTCAGCGATTCGGGTGTCGGCAGGGTCTGCTGGTCTTCCGAGGGGTAGGCGGCCCGGCGCATCGCGGTGCGCACCTTGCCAGGATCGATGATGTTCACGCGCACGTTCGAAGTGCTCTCCAGTTCCGGCGCCAGCACCTGCGTCAGGCCTTCGAGGGCGAACTTTGACACCGAATAGGCGCCCCAATAGGCGCGGCCGCGCGCTCCCACGCCGCTCGAAGTGAACAGCACCGCAGCGTCGCCGGATTTCTTGAGCAAGGGCAGCAGGTACTGCGTCAGCACGAAGGCGGCGGTGACGTTCACGTGCATCACGCGCATGAACAGCGGCACCTCGTATTGCTCGATGGGAGTGAGCGTGCCCAGCAGGGCCGCGTTGTGCAGCAGGCCGTCGAGCCGGCCGTAACGCTGCTCGATGGCCGCGGCCACGGCTTCGTAGTCGGCGGCGAGCGCCTTTTCCAGGTCGAGCGGAACGATGCTGGCTTCGGGCGCGCCCAGCTTCCCGATCTCCGCGTGTACGGCTTCGAGTTTTTTCACCGTGCGACCCAACAGGATCACCTGCGCGCCGGCCTGGGCCAGCGACAGGGCGACGGCGCGGCCGATGCCGGAGCCCGCGCCGGTGACCATCACCACGCGTCCCGCGAATTCCTGAGGCGCCGGCGCATGCCGCCGTGGGTCGAAGTTTGTGTTCATCAAGAGCTGCCGGGCGGAGGGTCGCTGGATTCGATCGCGGGAGTCGAGGCGAGTGCGCGCACGCCTTTCTCCAGCTGGTCGACGGGGTCGATCGGGGCATCGGTGCTGGCGCCGAGCTCGGTGAACTTGCGCGCCTGCGGCAGCACATTGCGTTCCATGGAGCCGACGGCGGAATTGAAGGCGTCGATGGCCGAACCGAAGGAGCGGCCCACCTTCTGCAGATGCCCGACGAACACGCCCAGGCGCTTGTGCAGGTCCTGCCCGAGTTCGCGGATCTCGCGCGCGTTCTCAGTGACACGCGACTGCCGCCAGCCGTAGGCGATGACCTTCAGCAGCGCCATCAGCGTCGATGGCGTGGTGACGATGATGCGCTGCTTGAGCGCCGAATCGATGAGCTCGGGTTTTTCGGCCAACGCCGCCGACAGGAACTGGTCGCCCGGCAGGAACAACACGGCGAACTCGGGGCTGTGTTCGAACTGCTCCCAGTAGCTCTTGCGGCCCAGCTCGCGCACGCGTTCCTCGACCTGGCGCGCGTGGCGCACCAGCGCCTCGCGCCGGGAGTCGTCGTCGGGTGCCTCGACGGCGGCGAGATAGGCGTCGAGCGGCGTCTTCGCGTCCACGACGATGCTGCGTTCCTCGGGCATGCGCACCAGCAGATCAGGACGCAATGCGCCGCCCTCGGTGTTCACATTTTCCTGCTCGGTGAAATCGCAGTGCTCGGACATGCCCGCGAGTTCGACCACGCGCCGCAGTGTGATCTCGCCCCAGCGGCCACGGACTTCCGGTCGGCGCAGGGCTGTGGAGAGGTTGCGCGTCTCGCGCTGGAGAAGGTCCTGAACCTTTACCAGATTCTCGATCTGGCCGGACAGTTTGCCCGTGCTTTCGAGGTGCGTGCGCTCCAACGATTGGGCGCGCTCTTCCTGGCGCGCCAGCGCCAGCTTCAGCGGTTCCACCAATTGTTTGATGGCTTCTTCGCGCTCCTTGAGCGAGGCGCTGGCTTTGGCCTGGTCGGTGCCGAACACTTCGCGCGCGAGTTTCAGGAAAGTATCGCTGTTGGCGTCGAGCGCGGCGCGTGACGCGCTCTCGATGGCCAGGCGCACCTGCGCCTCGCTCTGCCGAAGCAGGTCGGCATTGCGCGCCAGCGCCTGTTCTTCGCTAGCGATCTTCGCGTGCGCCTCGGCCAATTGCGCGCGCAGCGACTCGGCGCGGCGCGCCGCCAGCAGCGTGCCGACCAGGTAGCCGATGACCGCCGCGGCAATCGCGCTGACGACGATGAGAAGCCCGGTGTTCACGCGGGGACGCTGCTGCTCACGAGCTGCGCGCCGTTCCTTCGGCCATCCAGCCAGTCGATCAGGTCCAGCGGTGTGTGCAACCAGCCATGCGAGAACCAGGTGTCCGCGCGGTCGTCATCACCGAGATAACCGAAGCCCGCGACCAGCGCATACATGCCGGCGGCCTTGGCGGCCTGCATGTCGCGTTCGGCATCGCCTACGTACACGCAGTTGGCCGGGTCCACGCCGATGGTTTTTGCCGCGTGCAGCAGCGGCAGCGGATGCGGTTTGCGTTCGGACAACGTATCGCCGCTCACCACCGCTCGAGCGCGCCTGCTCAGATTCACCTCGTGGAGCAGGGGTTCAGTGAGCCAATGCGGCTTGTTGGTGACCACGCCCCAATGCAGGCCGCGTCGCTCGAGCTCGGTGAGCATCTCGTCGCCGCCTTCGAACAGGCAGGTGTGTTTGGCGAGTTGCTGGCGGTAGATGTTCAGCAGGCGCATGCGCATCACTTCGTGCTCGTCGGGCGGCAGTTCGCCGAAGCCGAGGCGCACCAGCGCGTTTCCGCCGTGTGAGACCTGGCAGCGCACGGTCTCGAAGGACAACGCCTCGCGACGCTCTTCGGCCCGCAGCAGGTTCAATGCTTCCCAGAAGTCGCGGGCGGTGTCGAGCAGCGTGCCGTCGAGATCGAACAGCACGGCATGGATCTTGGGATTGTGCGGGCTCACGAAGCGACCGCGCGGCGTTTGAGATGCATGAGGTAGTTCACTGAAGGATCACTGGTCAAGGAGCATTGCTCGCGCACCGGGTCGTACTGCAGGCCCGCGATGTCCACCACGTCGAGACCCGCGGCGCGCGCGAAGCGCGCGATCTCGGAGGGTTTGAGCAGGCGGTCGTATTCATGCGTGCCGCGCGGCACCAGCCTCGCGATGTATTCGGCGCCGACGATGGCCAGCGCGAAGGACTTCAGATTGCGGTTGATGGTGGACACGAACACGTCGCCGCCGGGCCTGACCAGCCGGGCGAACACCGCCACCGTCGCTTCGGGATCCGGCACGTGTTCCAGCATTTCCATGCAGGTGAGCACGTCGAATCTACCGGCATGCGCATTCGCCAGCATTTCCGCGGACTCGACGCGATAGTCGATCTTGAGGCCGGAGTCGAGCGCATGCAGCCGCGCAGTCTCCACCATGGTGGGCGCGAGATCGATGGCGGTGACCTGCGCCTGTGCGCGCGCCAGCGATTCGGCGAGCAAGCCGCCGCCGCAGCCCACGTCGAGCACGCGCGCGCCGGCGAGCTGACAGCGTTCCTGCACGTAGCGCGCGCGCACGGGATTGAGCCGATGGAGTGGTTTGAACTCGCCATCGACGTCCCAGAAGCGATGGGCGGCGGCCTCGAATTTGGCTATTTCCGCGGCGTCGCTGTTCGTTGACACGGGGGTTGTCGGAGGGGTGTTCATGAGGGTCGGAATTATAGACGTGGAAGACCAATAACGCGCGTGAAAACAGGCCTTTCCACGTGGTCCGCATGCTAGAATCCGCCACCTTTTTTCGGGCCCTTCCATGAACGAAATCGCGCGCGAAATTCTTCCAGTGAATCTCGAGGACGAGATGCGGCAGTCGTATCTCGACTACGCCATGAGCGTCATCGTGGGCCGCGCGCTGCCCGATGTTCGCGACGGCCTGAAGCCCGTGCATCGTCGCATCCTGCATGCCATGCGCGAGCTGGGAAACGACTACAACAAGGCATACAAGAAGTCCGCCCGTGTGGTCGGCGACGTCATCGGTAAGTACCACCCGCACGGCGACAATGCCGTGTACGACGCGCTGGTGCGCATGGCGCAGGATTTCTCGCTGCGCTACCTGCTGGTCGATGGCCAGGGCAACTTCGGCTCGGTGGACGGCGATGCGCCGGCCGCCATGCGTTACACGGAAGTGCGCATGGCGCGCATTACGAGTGAATTGCTGGCCGACATCGAGAAGGAAACCGTCGATTTCGTGCCCAACTACGACGGGTCGGAAACCGAGCCTTCGGTCATGCCGGCGCGTTTCCCGAACCTGCTGGTCAATGGTTCCGCGGGTATTGCCGTTGGCATGGCCACCAACATCCCGCCGCACAATCTCACCGAGGTCATCAACGCCTGCCTGGCGGTGCTCGACACTCCGGAAGTGACGCTGGCCGAACTCATGCAGCATGTGCCGGGGCCCGACTTCCCCACCGCTGGCATCATCAACGGCGCCACCGAGATCGCGACCGCCTATCGCACCGGCCGCGGCCGACTGTCGATCCGCGGGCGCACGCACATCGAAGACATGGAGAAGGGTGGCCGCCAGGCCATCGTCGTCACCGAGCTGCCGTTCCAGGTCAACAAAGCCCGGCTCATCGAACGCATCGCCGACCTGGTGCGCGAGAAGCAGATCGACGGCATCGCCTCCGATGGCCTGCGCGACGAGTCCGACAAGGACGGCATGCGCATCGTCATCGAGCTCAAGCGCGGTGAAGTGGCCGAGGTGCTGCTGAACAACCTGTTCGCGCAGACGCCGCTCGAGACCGTGTTCGGCATCAACATGGTGGCGCTAATCGACGGCCAGCCCAAGTTGATGGGCCTGAAGGAGATGCTGGAGGCGTTCATCCGGCATCGCCGCGAAGTCGTCACGCGCCGCACGATTTTCGACCTCGCCAAGGCGCGCGACCGCGCCCACGTGCTGGAAGGCCTGGCGGTGTCGCTGGCCAACATCGACGAGGTCATCGCGCTCATCAAGGCTTCGCCTTCGTCGGTGGAAGCCAAGGCCGCGCTGCTCGCGCGCACCTGGAATTCGGGCGCCGTGCCGCAGATGCTGGCGCGCGCCGGCGAGATATCCACGCGTCCCGCCACGCTGTCCGCCGACCTCGGCGTGACTGGCGAAGGTGGCCGCGGCTACAAACTATCCGAAGTCCAGGCTCAGGCCATCCTCGACATGCGCCTGCATCGCCTCACCGGCCTCGAGCAAGACAAGATCATCGCGGAATACCAGGACCTGTTGACGCTCATCGTCGACCTCACCGACATCCTGGCTCGTCCCGAGCGCCTAACCCAGGTGGTGCGCGAAGAGCTGGTCAGCATCCGCGACCAGTACGGCGATGCACGCCGCACCGAGATCAACCGCGATCACCTCGATCTATCCACCGAGGACCTCATCGAGCCGCAGGACGTGGTGGTCACTCTTTCACATGCCGGGTACGCCAAGAGCCAGCCCGTCACCGAATACCAGGTGCAGCGTCGCGGTGGCCGCGGCAAGGCCGCGACCTCGGTGAAAGACGAGGATTTCGTCGAGAAACTATTCGTCGCGCACACGCATGACACCATCCTGTGCTTCAGCAATCGCGGCAAGGTGTACTGGAAGCGCGTGTTCGAGCTGCCACTCGCGGGCCGTGGTTCGCGCGGCAAGCCCATGGTCAACCTGCTGCCGCTCGAGGAGGGTGAGAAGATCAACGCCATCCTGCCCATCAAGCAGTACGACGACGATCATTTCGTCTTCATGGCCACCAGCCAGGGCACGGTGAAGAAGACGCCGTTGTCGGCGTTCTCGCGACCGCGCGCCAGCGGCATCATTGCCGTTGGCCTGGACGACAACGACCGCCTGGTCGGCGTGGCGCTCACCGACGGCAAGCGCGAGGTCATTCTCTCGTCGAGCGGCGGCAAGTCCATCCGCTTCAACGAAGAGGAAGTGCGTCCCATGGGCCGGGAAGCCACCGGCGTTCGCGGCATCAAGCTCGCCGAGGGGCAGCAACTCATCTCGCTCATCGTCGTGGGCGAGGGGCATGTGCTCACGGCTTCGGCCAACGGCTACGGCAAGCTCACGCCGCTCGAAGACTTCCCGGCGCATGGCCGCGGCGGGCAGGGTGTCATCGCGCTGCAGACTACCGAACGCAATGGCGAGATGGTCGCGGCCCTGCAGGTGAGCGCCGATCACGAACTCATGATGATCAGTTCCACGGGCACGCTGGTCCGCACGCCCGTGGCCGAGATATCGGTGGTTGGACGTAATACCCAGGGCGTGCGTCTCATTCGGCTGGGTGAAGGCGAAAGATTGACTGGAATCGAGCGCATCGAGAGCCTGGCGGAAGAGGGTCCGGGGGCCGGGCCGTCGCCGGTGGACCTGTCCGGGGATTCCTCGACGGGTGGCCCTGTCGACACGCCGACGTCCTGATATAGTCCGCCTCCTTCGGGCAATAACGTCCGGGGGTAACGAACGGTCGGGCAATAAGGTCCGGCTGGAGGAAATGATCATGCGCGTCTTCAATTTCGCCGCAGGCCCGGCCACGCTTCCGCTCGAAGTCCTCGAGCAGGCCCAATCCGAGATGACCAACTGGAAGAACAGTGGCATGTCGGTCATGGAAGTGTCCCATCGCAGCAAGGCGTTCGTCGCCGTCGCCCAGGAAGCCGAAGCGGACCTGCGCGAACTGCTGGCGATTCCCGCCAACTACAAGGTGCTGTTCCTGCAGGGCGGCGCCACCGGCATGTTCTCGGCCATCCCGATGAACCTCGCCACCGCCGATTCCACGGTCGACTACGTCAACACCGGCGCCTGGTCGAAGAAGGCCATCGGCGAAGCCAAGCGCTTCTGCAAGGTGGTCAACGTCTCGGCCGACGAGGCCGCGTCCAACTACTCGACGGTGCCCGCGCAGTCGGCGCTCAAGTTGTCGCCGAACGCCGCTTATTTCCATTACACGCCCAATGAAACCATCGGCGGCGTGGAGTTCGATTACGTACCCCAGACGGGTGACGTGCCGCTGGTGGCGGATTTCAGCTCCACCATCCTGTCACGCCCCATCGACGTGTCGAAGTTCGGCCTCATCTACGCCGGCGCGCAGAAGAACATCGGGCCTTCGGGCATCGTTGTCGTGATCGTGCGTGAAGATCTCATCGGCAAGGCGCGCCCCGGCACGCCCTCCGTCTGGGACTTCAAGGCCATGGCCGATGAAGGCTCCATGCTCAACACGCCGCCCACCTTCGGCTGGTACTTCGCCGGCCTCGTGTTCAAGTGGCTCAAGAAGCAGGGTGGTCTCAAGGCCATCGAGCAGCGCAACCGGGACAAGGCCGGCAAGCTGTACGACTTCATCGAAGGCAGCGGCTTCTACAAAAGCCCGGTCGCGCCCAACGCGCGCTCGTGGATGAACGTGCCGTTCACGCTGGCCAAGCCCGACCTCGACAAGATCTTCTGCGAGGAAGCCAAGAAGGCAGGCCTCGTCAATCTCGAAGGCCACCGTTCGGTGGGCGGCATGCGCGCGTCCATCTACAACGCCATGCCCCCCGAGGGCATCGATGCGCTGATCAAGTTCATGAAGGAATTCCAGGCCAGAAACGCCTGAAGATCACGGTGCCGGGTGGGGAAAGTGGGGAAAAGGACTTTGCCCCACTTTCCCCACCCGGCACCAGCCCACCGACCGTTGGCAATAACGTCAGCGGCGCAACGCGCGCGGCAATAATGCCGGCGCAGGAGTCAGAAAAATGCGATTCAAGATCCAGACCCTGAACAACATTTCGATCAAGGGCCTCGAGCGCCTGCCGCGCGAGCGCTTCGAAGTGGCCAGCGAGATCAACAACCCCGACGCCATCCTGGTTCGTTCGGCTGACATGCACAAACTGGCTCTGCCCGATTCGCTGCGCGCCGTTGGCCGCGCGGGTGCGGGCACCAACAACATCCCGGTCGAGGCGCTTTCCAAGAAGGGCATCCCGGTGTTCAACGCTCCCGGCGCCAACGCCAACGCGGTGAAGGAGCTGGTGCTGGCTGGCATGTTCCTGGCCGCGCGCAACATCACGCAGGCCTGGTCGTTCGCCAAGGCACAGCAGGGTGACGACCACGCCATCGACGTGGCGGTGGAGAAGGGCAAGAAGAACTTCGTGGGCTTCGAACTACCCGGGCGCACGCTGGGCGTGATCGGCCTCGGCGCCATCGGCGTGGAAGTCGCCAACACCGCGCTACACCTTGGGATGAAAGTCCTCGGATACGATCCACAAATAACCGTGCAACGCGCCTGGCAGCTGTCCTCGAGCGTGGAGCAGGCGCTGTCGCTGGACGACCTGTTCGTGCGCTCCGACGTCATTTCCGTACACGTTCCGCTGACGCCCGATACCCGTGGCCTGGTGAACGAGGCGCGCCTCAAGCTGATGCGCAAGAACGGCGTCATCCTCAATTTCGCGCGTGCGCCCATCGTCGACGAGAAGGCTATCGTCAGCGCGCTCGACGACGGCCGCCTGCAGGGCTACGTCTGCGACTTCCCGACCAACGCCACCAAGGACCACCCGAAGATCGTGACGCTGCCGCACCTGGGCGCGTCGACGAATGAGGCCGAGGACAACTGCGCCGTGATGGTGGCCGACACCGTCAAGGACTACCTCGAGAACGGCAACATCAAGAACAGCGTCAACTTCCCCGAGATGGTGCTGCCGCGGGCGCCCAAGACCTCGCGCATCTGCATCGCCAACAGCAACGTGCCTAACATGGTGGGCCAGATTTCGACCGCCCTGGCCGGCGCCTCGCTGAACATCGCCGAGCTGCTCAACAAGTCCAAGGGCGAGTACGCGTATACGCTCATCGACACCGATGGCGCCGTGGACAATTCGGTGCTGGACAAGGTGCGCGCAATCAGCGGCGTGCTGGCGGCGCGGGTGATATAACTCGCCAATGGCGAAGTCGAAGAAGAAGACCCCAGGAAAATCCGGAAAGTCAGCGGCTCCGGCGGCATCCCCGAAAGGGGGTGCGCCGGACCCACTGGCGGGCCTGCGCGCGAAGATCGATGACGTGGACGCGCGCATCCACGGGCTGCTGAACGAGCGCGCTTTCCTCGCGCGCCAGGTCGGGGTGTCCAAACACGCCGATGGCCACACCGTCGATTTCTATCGACCTGAACGTGAAGCGCAGGTGCTGCGCATGGCGCGAGCGCGGAACAAGGGTCCGCTGCGCAACGAGGAAATCCTGCGGCTGTTCCGCGAGATCATGTCCGCCTGCCTCGCCCAGGAAGAGCCGCTCAAGGTGGGTTACCTGGGGCCCGAAGGCACGTTCTCGCAGACGGCCACGCTCAAGCACTTCGGCCATTCGGTGCGCGCGCTGGCGCTGTCGTCCGTGGATGAGGTGTTCCATGAAGTCGAGGCCGGCATGGCCGACTTCGGCGTGGTGCCCGTGGAGAATTCCACGGAAGGCTCGGTGAACCACACGCTGGACAGCCTGCTGGGTTCGCCGCTCAAGATCTGTGGCGAGGTCGAGCTGCGCATCCACCAGTTCCTCATGGGGGGAATGGAGCGCCTCGACAAGATCAAGCGCATCTGCAGCCATCCGCAGTCGCTGGCGCAATGCCGCGGCTGGCTGGACGAGCATCTCCCCCAGGTGCCACGCATCCCGGTGTCGAGCAATGCGGAAGGCGCCCGCCGCGCACGCGACGAGGAGGGCACGGCCGCCATCGCCGGCGAGACGGCCGCGCACGTCTACAATCTCAAACTACTGGCCACCGAGATCGAGGACAGCGACGACAACACCACGCGGTTCTTCGTGGTCGGGCGCAAGCTGTTCAAGCCCTCGGGTGATGACCGCACCACGCTACTGTGCTCGGCGCTGGACACGGATTCGCCAGGTGCGCTGCACCGGCTGCTCGAGCCGCTGGCCAAACACAAGATCAGCCTGACACGCATCGAGTCCCGGCCTTCACGGCGCAAGAAGTGGGACTATGTGTTCTTCTTCGACATCAACGGGCACGCGGATGAACCCCATGTCGCCAAGGCGCTGGCGGCGCTCAAGAAGCGCGCGTCATTGTTCAGGGTGCTGGGGTCGTATCCGCGGGCGGTGTCTTAGGTTTCTTCGGCTTCGCGGCTTTGGGCATGGTCCACGCCGCCAGCCATTCCTCGCCCGTTGGCCGGGCATCCAGTTCCCCGATCAGCGCCGTCTCGATACCAGGCATGTGCGCGCCCCCGTAGAACACCGCAATGCGCCGCTGATTCTTGTGTGCCAGCACTTCCTTCACCTTCTTCATCACCACGTCGTTGCGGCCGCTGAGCACAGCCGACCCTTGCTCGCCTTCCATGGCCACGGTCATGGATTCCATCTGGTCGAACACCTTGGCCAGTGACTTCTTGAATTCCGCCGCCGAGTCCGGACTCATGAGGATGCGGATGAGGCCGAAGGTGTCCAGCTCGTTCATCGCGGTGCGGTTCATCTGACTACCCATCTGCGCCTGCATGGCGCGGACGAAGAGCGTCATCACGTTTTCACCGCGCTCGGCCTGCATCTGCGCGAATTCGCGTGCCGAGACGTCGGCGTGCACCATGTTCTTCGCCGTGTAGTCGATGGCGCTGAGCTGGTACGAAAGGTTTAGATACTTGCTCGCCGCGCGCTGGATGGTGCTGACGGTGCCGCCTCCCTGCAGCGCCTGCGTATCCTCTTCGGACGGCCGGGTCATCCCGCTCGGGTCCCCCACCATCTCGAACAGCACCGAGTCATAGCCGGTGAAGCGGCGGTTGAGCTCCGCGTAATAGGCGGCATCGGCGATGTGCACCACGCCAACGAGATCGACGGTCTGGCCCGAGGGCAGCGTGAATGTCCTGATCGCGATTTCCAGCCGGGCGTTCTGCCGGCCTTCCGCGTATCGGATGTAGTCAGGCGGCGGGTGCGCGGACGTAGCGGGCTGGACGCACAGCGAAAGCGCCAGCAAGGCGTAAAAGCGTTTGGTCATGCCCTGATGCTTCCGGCAACGGAACCGCGAAGTCAATCTCGGGCCTGCTAGGATTCGAGGAATGTCTCCAAAATCTCCGGATCCCGGCCAGTTGGCCGTCGACAATGTCCGTTCGCTGTCGCCCTATGTGCCCGGCAAACCCATTGAAGAGCTGCAGCGCGAACTCGGCATCAGCGACATCATCAAGCTGGCGTCAAACGAGAACCCCTTCGGGCCGAGTCCAATAGCCCTCGAACGCATGCGCGCGGCTCTGGACGGCGCGTGGCTGTATCCCGATGGCAGCGGTCACGCGCTGAAGCAGAAGCTGGCGTCGAAGCTGGCGGTGCAGCCCCACCAGATCACGCTGGGCAACGGTTCCAATGACGTGCTGGTGCTGCTCGCCGAAGCCTTTCTCAAGCCCGGTCTCGAGGCTATCCACTCGCAATACGCCTTTGCCGTCTATCCCATCGCCATCCAGGCGGTGGGGGCCGTGGGCGTGGTCACACCGGCGACGCCGGCCGATTCCCCGATGCCGTTGGGCCACGATCTCGCCGCCATGGAGCGCGCCATCACGCCGCGCACGCGCCTGGTATTCATCGCCAACCCTAACAACCCCACGGGGACCTGGGTGCCATCGGGCCCGCTGCGCGAGTTCATCGCGCGCATGCCGCCGCATGTGCTGGTGGTGCTCGACGAGGCTTACTTCGAATACCGGTTTGACGGGCAGGGCGGAGTGCTCGACATACAGGACGGCATCTCGTGGCTGGCTGATTTCCCGAATCTCGTCGTGGTGCGCACTTTCTCCAAGGCCTACGGGCTTGCAGGCGTGCGCGTCGGTTATGCCGTCAGCCATCCCTCCGTGGCCGACATGCTCAACCGCGTTCGCCAGGCCTTCAATGTCTCGGTAGTGGGTCTGGCGGGCGCGGAGGCGGCGCTGGACGATACCGCGCACCTGGAAATTGCGGTGGGCGTGGCCGCCCGCGAGCGCACCCGGGTCGCGGCCCGCCTGGCGCAACTGGGCACACGCGTCCTGCCCTCGGCCGGCAACTTCCTGCTGCTGCATGCCGGTGCAAATGCGCGCGACCGGTTCGACCGGCTGCTTCGCAAGGGCATCATCGTGCGGCCTGTAGGTAACTACCTTCTTCAACTACCTTCTTCCCGAACATCTTCGCGTCACCCTGGGCACCGTCGAACAGAACGATCGATTCCTCAGCGCCTGGGAGACTTGCTAGCCTTCGCTCGTGAAACCACCCGTACCCATCGTCACCATCGACGGACCCTCGAGCTCCGGAAAAGGAACCATCAGTCGCATCGTCGCCGCCCGCGTGGGGTGGCACCTGCTCGACAGTGGCGCCCTCTACCGGCTGGTGGCGCTCGGAGCCGCACTTCGCAACTTCGACCCCGACGACGTGGAACAACACGTCTCCGTTGCCCGAACCATGAAGGTGCAGTTCGGGTCGGTGGGCGACGGCCAGGAACAGGTGCTGCTGGAGGGCCAGGACGTCACCCGGAAGATCCGTACCGAGGAAGCCGGGGCGGGGGCGTCCCGTGTGGCCGTCTGGCCGGCAGTCCGGGCGGCCTTGACCGACCGCCAGCGGGCCTTCGCGCAGCCACCGGGACTGGTGGCCGACGGACGGGACATGGGTACCGTCATCTTCCCGGACGCCCAGTTGAAGGTCTTCCTGACCGCGAGTGCCGAGGAAAGGGCCCAAAGACGCCATAAGCAGTTGATCGAAAAGGGGTCCGCTGCTAGTCTTGCCGCCCTTTCGCGGGAGATCGCGGAGCGGGATCAGCGGGATATGAGCCGCCAGGTCGCGCCCCTCAAGCCCGCGCCGGACGCGCATCTACTCGACTCCACGGGTTTGAGTATCGAAGCCGTCGTCGAGCGAGTGCTTTCGCTCGGGCGCGAACGCGGTCTCTGGCCGAAGGCATAGTCGCAAGAAAAGGTTTCGAAGGTTGCTTCGCAAGGATGCGAGGCTTTGTTCAACCATCTCGAGGGGACGGATTTCCCGAGAGCGTTAATTGCACACCCCGCAACGGGGTGGAAGTGAAATCTAAATGACTGAATCTTTTGCCCAGCTCTTCGAACAGAGCATCGCTAACCAGCGAATCCGCCCCGGAATGATCCTCACTGGCCTCATCGTCAATGTTGGCGATGACATGGTCGTGGTCAACGTGGGCCTGAAGTCCGAAGCCGTCATTCCGCTCGAACAATTCAAGAACGAACGCGGTGAGATCGAAGTCAAGGCTGGCGACAGCGTTGAAGTCGCGCTCGACGCCATGGAAGACGGCACCGGTGAAACGCGCCTCTCCCGCGAGAAGGCCAAGCGCGCGCGCACCTGGACCCGCCTCGAAGAGTCGTTCAACAAGTCAGAAATCGTCACCGGTACCATTACCGGTCGCGTGAAGGGTGGCTTCACCGTCGAGATCGACAACGTCCGCGCGTTCCTTCCGGGTTCGCTCGTCGATGTCCGTCCCGTGCGTGACACCGCCTATCTCGAAGGCAAGTCGCTCGAGTTCAAGGTCATCAAGCTCGACCAGAAGCGCAACAACGTTGTCGTTTCCCGTCGCGCGGTCGTCGAGCAGGAATTCTCCGCCGAGCGCAGCGCGCTCATGGACAACCTGCAGGAAGGCACCGTCCTCAAGGGCACCGTCAAGAACCTCACCGACTACGGCGCGTTCGTGGACCTCGGTGGCATCGACGGCCTGCTGCACATCACCGACATGGCGTGGAAGCGCGTCAAGCATCCGTCGGAAGTGGTGAAAGT
>JAQSWD010000164.1 GCA_029266835.1 Steroidobacteraceae bacterium | reverse complement strand
TGGCGCGCATGTTCGACCCCGATATCTCCCGGCTGCGTACCGGCCTCGCCCGCCGCGACAGTTTCTCCAATGAGCAAGACTGGATTTCCATTGCCATCGATCCTGTCGGCACGCGACGCGTGTCCCAGCTCTTCTACTTCAACGCCAGTGGTGTGGTCTGGGATGGCCTGACCAACGAGGACTCGGGCAGCGCCAACTCGTCGGCCGACTTCGAGGTCGACGTGGCCACGCGTATCGGCACGGATAGTTGGACCGTAGAGCTGCGCATCCCCTTCGAGGAGCTGCGCTATGTCACGCGCACACCGGACCGCTGGCATGTGCTCGTGCGCCGGAACTACCCGCGCGAGGTGCGGCATGCCATGGCGGCGCCCGCCATTCCGGCGAATGCGCCCTGCTTCATGTGCCTGGCTGCGCCGCTGCATCCGCCCGGTGAGTTGCCCTCGCCGAGCGGTTTCAGCGCGGTGCCGCAGGTGGTGGCCCTGCGCAACGACACCGACACCGAGCTCGAGCCCAGCCTGGACGCCAAGTGGCGTGTGGGGCCGTCCACGGTGTTCGACGCGGCGCTCAATCCGGACTTTTCGCAGGTGGAGCTGGATACGCCGCAGCTCAGCTCCAACCGGCAGTTCGCGGTCATCCTGCCCGAGAAGCGCCCGTTCTTCCTCGAGGGCATCGACATACTCGAGTCACCACTCACGGCCATCTACACGCGCTCCATCACCGATCCGGTCTGGGGCCTGCGCGGCACGCATCGCGGCAGCTGGGACGGCGTGCTCCTGAACACGGTCGACGAGGGCGGCGGCGTCCGGATCCTCCCCGGCGCTTACCGCGCCACCTATCTACCACAGGACTCCGATTCGCACGCCACCATCGGGCGGGTGCGCAAGCCGCTGGGCGCTTGGACACTGGGAGCCCTGCTCACGGATCGCCGATCTGGTGACGCTTACAACACCGTGGCCGGCCCCGACATTTCCTGGCGCCTGTCCGCCGGCACGCGCATCAACGCGCAATGGCTGTCGAGCCGCACTCGCGGCGATGCGGAGTTTCCCGGCCTCGCCGGCGAAAACGGTGACGGCAACGCCGCCAGCCTCGACTTCCTCCACGAAGGCAAGCGTTGGCGCACTGCGCTCACCTACAGCCACCTCGACGAGGAATTCCGGGCCGACAACGGCTATCTGCCGCAGGTCGGCATCCGCCAGCTCACGGGCGAAGTGCGTTATCGCATGACCGATCTCAAGGCCTTCGCCGAGCTGGCGCCGTATGTCACCACCGACACCCGCGACGATCTCGATGGCGCGCGCGTCAGCCACTCCCCGCGCGCCGGCGTACAAACTACCCTGCCGAACAACCTCGTGTTGATCACCGAGATCCGTCCGCGTGAGGAACTGCGTCTTTTGCCCGGCTCGACATTGCATGACTTCCAGCAGGGATACCTGGCGCTCACCAGCTACCCCGGTGGTCAGTTTCCGCTGCTGACGCTGTCCGCGATCGTGGGCGAGGCCGTGGACTTTTCCACCGATCGCGTGGGACACGGTGAAACCTGGAGCGCCTCGCTGCTGTGGCGGCCGATTCACCGTCTGGAGATCCAGCCAGGCGTCGACTTCACGCGTGTACGCACCTCCGCCGCCGGCACACTGCCCGCCCAGGACACTCGCGAAAGCGCCGCTCAGTTGCTGGCCACGTTGCATCTCACCGTGCGGGACCGCTTCCGGCTCATCGCGCAGCGCGTGAACGTGCAGCAGAAGGTGGCCGGTGCCTCGCTCGTCGGCGACACTCGATGGGTCGGTTCACTGCTCTTCACGCATGAGCGCTCGCTCACGCGCCGCATCTACGCCGGGATTTCCTACGAGCGAACCTCCGCGCTGTTCATCGAACAGCGGCCGGAGACCGTCGAGGTATTCCTCAAGCTGCAATGGGGAATGTCGACAGGCCGCGGGATCAAGTGGTGAGCGGTCCGCGGGCTCGCTGCCGGAACGCATCGGGGCGCGAACCACGGCTGGATGCCGCCGGATTCGCAGAACCACAATGCGGTAGCGGCCGAGAAAGGCTGGGCGCGCAAGCTCGAGCTATTCAAGAAAGCCTCGGCATGAGATACAGGAGTCAACGTTCCAGCGGGAACGTCCGACCTTCATCAGGAAGGGTTACTCGCGCAACCCGTCGGCGCGATGCGAAATACGCCAGGAAATACCTGTAAGCACCTTACTGGAGAACGACGATGTACTTCTTGAGATTCCTGGTAGCCGGATTGGTCTGCGCAGCAACATCCGTGGCAGCCGAGCCCGTCAAGCTCGACAGCGTTTTCAACATCGACGAAGTGATTTTCGTGAAGCAGCCAGGCAACTCGGTGGTCACGGGCACGGCTTCCATCAAGTTAGCGGACGGCACGGTCAAGAACTGCGCCGGCTTCAACGTCGAGCTGCTTCCGGTCGCGGCGTATGCGAAGGAGCGAATCGTCAGGACCTATGGCAATGACCAACAGGGGCAGATTTTGCTTGAGCAGAATCCGCCGAAGTTCACCCCGGACGTGCCCGAGTATCACGACACGCTGATCAAGGGCGCCTGCGACGAGCGCGGAGCATTCAGATTCAGCAACGTACCCGCCGGCGACTACTTCGTCATGGTGTTCATCATCTGGGAAGACACCTCGGGTGCGACGCCGCGCAAGACCGGTGGCGCGGCGATGAAGCGCATCCATGTTTCTGCCCACTCCCAGGTCGAAGCACACATCGACGGCGGCCGATCCGCCGAGTGAGGCCGTTGGCGCACTGATCGCCATCGCGGACGACGATCATGGTGATCCGACGTCGAGTTGATGTTCGGCAGCGGCTCTGAGTTCTTCAGACATCGCGGCGACCGCTTCGGGCCGGCCATCGAGTTTCGCGGGGGTGTTTTGGAACAAGACGATCCGCCAGCCGGCAGCTTCCTTGCGCACGACCAGTGTTTGAACAACGTTCTTGCTTTCATCGAGCTTCAGCGAATCGCGTGGGACCATGCCGGCGACGGCGCGGAGCATGAACACATCGTCTGTGACCCGGCGGACTTCGCGTACCACGTGAACAAATCGCTTCGTCGGGTGATCGCGGAAGATTGGCGCCAACTGCTGACGAATTGTCTGCGGACCTTGAGCCTCACTGCCATCGAACCCCACCTGGGCGCCGCCCTCCGCGAAAAGTTCCGCCATACCCGCAGCGTCCTGGGCATTCCACGCTGCAAGCAGCTTCGCATAAGTCGAAACAATCTCCTGATCATGAGCGGGCATGCGATTCACCTCATGGTTGAACGTCCGCAATCTATTGCAAGGCACCGGCGCGAACTATCCAATGAAGCTGGCCGAATTGGTCGGCAACGCGTGCCTCCGGACGTCGGAAATCGCTGGCCGAAAGGCGCGGATTGTTCGGACTGCGAAAACCCTGCCGCGAGCGGCGATTCGTCTTCAGAAGGCAATTTCCCACACGATATCTCCGCCTGTCCCGGCGGCTGCCCGCCGCTCGCATGTTTCACTGACCTCCGAGACGTTTGTCATCAGGGCCACCATCCCGGAATGAAGGAGCAAGTTTGAAAACGAAGAAGGCCAACAGCCTGGCTAAGGCTGCTGCCTTTTCCAAGGCCAAGAAGGTTGCGCCCGCAGCGGCCATTCGTATCGGGAGCACGCCCGCCACGAAGTATCGCGGCGACGCAGCGATCTTCGGCCGACTCGTCGAAGACCACGACAGGCATCGCGCGTTGTTCTCGATGATCGAGGCGAAGGAGGTCACTTTCAAAGAGCGAGACAAGTTGTTCCGCGAGCTGGTCCACGAAATCAAGGGCCACGCTGCCGCCGAGGAGCAGGCGTTATGGTCCACGGTGCTTCGCCATCCTGAAAGCACCGACGCCGGCCGACATGCCGTCGCGGAACACAAGAAGATAGATGACCTGTTCGGTGACCTCGCAGCCCGGAACATGAAGCTTGCGGGCTGGCTGCGTCGCTTCGGCGAAGCAAAGAAGTTTTACCTCCATCACATCCGTGAGGAAGAACAAGAACAGTTCGTCGAATCGGAAAAGGTCTTGACTGCTGCCGATCAGGCCTACATGCGCCGGGTCTTCATCCGGCGCAAACGCGAGGAAAAGGCGAGCGCCAGGGTCACTCCGAAGATCAGGCTGAAATAGTTCCTCAACGCTCAGGAAGCGCGTATTCGATCTCGTAGTAATGCTTCCCGTCCTTCTGGATGATTTTCACAGTGCCGCTCAAACCCGCGAGCTCATCCGTACCGGAGTCCGGCACGATCTCCACCAGCCAGCGGCCGACGGCACCCTGGCTCATGTATCCGTAGTGCATGAGCATGAACGTGCCGCTGCGTCCCTTGAGTGAAGCGACCACCTTCTCGAGCGCGACATAGGCGCCGGTGTTTCTGTCGTCCTTGATCGCCTGCATTTGCCCGGTGCTGGTCCCTTGCACGTCACCGTGATATTTCTTGTCGATCGACAGGCGGTCGATCTGGGCGGTATGCACCTGCGGATTGTCGGCCGCCTGCGGGGCGAGCGTTACATCGAAGTAGCCGGATGCATGCATGAGCAAATGCTCCTCTGAAGTGTGGGCGTGTGACACGAACGGCGATGCGGCGAGGCCGAGCATGAGACTTCTGCGTGAAGGCATGGATCGCTCCTGGCGCGGTGGTTCGCAGCTCATCAGCTTTCGAAACCTGTGTATTGGAAAAACGCGATGAGCCGTGTTGCGGACAGGGTGCGCGGGGTACTGCGACCCGTTGCCGAAGGCGGCAAGCTCCGGCACGAGCGGACGGCAGCGTGCGACGCGTTGGCCGGGGTAGTCCAGCATTTCTGGAGCGTGCGCTGGGACCTGCGCGGCGCGAAACCCTTCGTACCCGAGACGTTGCCTCATCCCAACGTGCACATGGTGTTCGAGGACGACGGCGCCAACATTGCCGGCGTCCACACGGGGCGGTTCACGACCCAACTGAAGGACACGGGCTGGGTGTTCGGCGTGAAATTCCGCCCGGGCGCATTCCGACCGCACTTGGGGCGTTCCGTCGCAACCTTGCGCGTAAGCCACATCGTCGATGAGATCGCCGAGAATCGCGAAATCGTCTCGGTGGAGCAGGTCGTGGAGCGGGCGCGCCTTGGCAAGCGTACGCTGCAGCAGCTGTTCAACTCCTACGTGGGCGTGGGGCCGAAATGGGTCATCAACCGCTATCGCCTGCACGAGGCGGTCGAGCGGCTGCAATCGGGCGCCCAGATAGATTTCACCGAGCTCGCCATGGAGCTGGGGTACTTCGACCAGGCGCACTTCATCCGCGACTTTCGCAAGTTGGTCGGGTGTACGCCGGCTGCCTATACGAGGCGCCACCCCGCGGGTTTATGAAATCCGCGATGGGCGTGTGGAGCCGGGAGGTCACCGGATCTCGTGCATTGAATATTCAATGGCAGCGCCGGACAATCCCTTCACAACAACAAACGGGGGAGTCAGGAATGAACACGACATCGGCGGTGGGCAAGCCACCAACCTGGTATTGGGTGGTGTCCTGGCTCGCCGTGCTCTGGATGTTGTTCGGCGTCATGGCGTGGGTCATGGATCTCATGACCGACGAGTCTGGCGTGGCCGAATTCAGTGAGGCCCAGCGTCAGCTGTACGCGGCGCGTCCCCAGTGGCTGTTCGTGGTGTACGGCGTCGCCATTTTCAGTGGCCTCGCCGGCGCAATCGGGTTGCTGTTGCGAAAGCCCTGGGCATCGATGTTGTTCGCGGTGTCGCTCGCCGCGATCATCGTTCAGTTCGGCTATACGTTCTTGGGGATGCATGCCGTGCAGGTGTTAGGAGCAGCGGAAGCGATTCCTTTCCCGCTCGTCATTCTTATCATTGGCGTCACGCTGCTGTGGTTTGCCAACCGATCGCGAAAGCTGGGCTGGATCGCGCCCTGACCCGTGAGCGCGGGCGTCGCAATTCGGCTGACCCTCGAGATTGACGAGACCCGACGCGTCTCTGCCCTGCTCCAACTTCCACCAGCCGCCAAGGCTTGCTTCGTGTTTGCACACGGCGCGGGTGCAGGCATGGAACACCCGTCCATGGCGGCGGTCGCGGAGGAGTTAGCCGCCCGCGGTATCGCGACTCTTCGCTTTCAGTTCCCCTACATGGAGCGCGGCTCGCGTCGCCCCGACCCTCCGGCGGTCTGCCATGCGACCGTGCGCGCCGCGGTTAGGGAGGCCGCGCGCCGGGCGCCGAAGTTGCGGCTGTTCGCGGGCGGCCGGTCCTTCGGCGGACGCATGACCTCGCAGGCGCAGGCTATCGAACCTCTGCCCGGCGTGAAGGGTCTGGTGTTCCTTGGTTTCCCGCTGCACCCGGCGGGGAAGCCATCGGCCGAGCGCGCCGAGCACCTGCGGAACGTCAAGACTCCAATGCTGTTCCTGCAGGGCACGCGCGACGAGCTCGCCA
>JAQSWD010000002.1 GCA_029266835.1 Steroidobacteraceae bacterium | reverse complement strand
ACCGAACCCGCGTCGCTGCTCGCCATATTCGTTGCCGAGGATGGCGCCCGACTTTCGAGGCCCGCTGCCAACTAAGTACTTGATTTTATAGCCGAATCAGCTGGGTACGGGGATTTGCGCTACCCTAGCGCCCCCCGATTTCCCCCGTCCCGATGCCCGGCCGCTATTACATCAAGACTTTCGGCTGCCAGATGAACGAATACGACTCGACCCGCATGGGCGACGTACTCGGCGCTGGCGCTGGACTCCAACCCACGGACGACCCGGCCGAAGCCGACGTCCTGCTCATGAACACCTGCTCGGTCCGTGAGAAAGCCGAGGACAAGGTGTATTCATTGCTGGGCGAGTGGCGAAACCTCAAGAAGCTCAAGCCGCATGTGCTCATCGGCGTGGGCGGTTGCGTCGCAAGCCAGGAAGGCGAGGGCATCACCAAACGCGCGCCCTTCGTCGACCTGGTGTTCGGTCCGCAGACCTTGCATCGGGCGCCGCGCGCCGAGGGCACCAGCGCCTACGTTTCCATCATGGAAGGCTGCAGCAAGTACTGCACCTTCTGCGTGGTGCCGTACACG
Organism: Steroidobacteraceae bacterium; assembly: GCA_029266835.1. Classification (GTDB taxonomy): domain Bacteria; phylum Pseudomonadota; class Gammaproteobacteria; order Steroidobacterales; family Steroidobacteraceae; genus CADEED01. The sequence goes on along the minus strand of JAQSWD010000002.1, from coordinate 110,290 downwards.
CGCGGTGACGAAGTCAGCCGTGGCTTCGAATCCGTGCTCGACGAAGTGAAGTCGCTGGCGTCGCAGGGTGTGGGCGAGATCACCTTGTTAGGTCAGAACGTCAACGCCTACGCGGGTGAGATGGCCGACGGCACGGTGGTCGACCTGGCCACGCTCATCCACTACGTCGCGGAGATCGACGGCGTCGAACGCATCCGCTTCACCACCTCGCATCCCGTGGAGTTCGGCGATTCGCTGATCGAGGCCTACGCCAACGTGCCCAAGCTGGCCAACCAGCTGCACCTGGCGGTGCAATCGGGCTCGGACCGCATCCTGGCCGCCATGAAGCGCGGCTACACGGCGCTGGAATTCAAGGAGAAACTGCGGCGCCTGCGCGCGGTGCGCCCGACGATATCGGTGTCCACCGACATCATTGTCGGCTTCCCCGGGGAGACCGACCGCGACTTCGAGGCCACACTGAAACTCGTGCGCGACGCGAATTTCGACCAGTCCTTCTCGTTCATCTACAGCCAACGCCCCGGCACGCCCGCGGCGTCGCTGCCCGATGACGTGGCGCTGGACGTGAAGCAGATGCGCCTGGCGCAGCTGCAGGTGCAGCTCAACCAGCAGGCCCGCGCCATCAGCGAGTCCATGGTGGGAAGTACGCAGCGCGTGCTCGTGGAACGCCCGTCCAAGAAAGACAAGGCCGAACTCGCCGGCCGCACCGAGAACGGCCGCTGGGTGAATTTCGCCGGCCCGCACTCATTGATCGGCCGCTTCGTCGATGTGCATGTCGTCGAGGCGCGGCCGCAGTCCCTTCGCGGCCGCCTGGCGGCCGCGAACAAAGAAGATGCCGGCCGCCTGGCGTCCGATCCAACCACCTCGACATCGCCCGGCGAACGCCTGGCGGTGAACCAATAGCTTCATGGGCACTCCCGCTCCCGTGGACCCCGTCCGCGAATTCGACCTGGCTCCGCCCGACAATGCGCGCCTGGCGAATCTCTGTGGTCCGCTCGATGAGAATCTGCGCCTGGTCGAAGACCGCATGGCGGTTTCGATCAAGCGCCGCGGCGCCAGTTTCCGCGTCGCCGGCGCTCGCGCGCATCCCGCCGAGGACGTCATCCGCGACCTGTTCGAAGCCACGCGAAACGAGGACATCTCGCTGGAACGCGTGCACCTCGCGCTGCGCGATTCGCGCGACATGCCCGGCGCATTGGGCGTCGACGAACCTGCCGACGCGGGTTCGGTGCGCGTCGCCCGCGGCACCATCCGCGCGCGCGGCCGCAACCAGCGCGACTACCTGCAGAACATCCGCGCGAAGGACCTGACTTTCGGGATCGGTCCTGCGGGTACCGGCAAGACCTACCTGGCGGTGGCCAGCGCCGTCGAGGCACTGCAGGCCGACAAGATCCGCCGCATCATCCTCACGCGCCCGGCGGTGGAAGCGGGCGAGCGCCTCGGTTTCCTGCCCGGCGATCTCACGCAGAAGATAGACCCCTATCTTCGGCCCATCTACGACGCGCTGTACGAAATGCTGGGCTTCGATCGCGTCGCCCGGTTCATCGAACGCAACGTCATCGAAGTGGCGCCGCTGGCCTTCATGCGCGGACGAACGCTCAACGACTCCTACGTCATCCTCGACGAGGCGCAGAACACCACGCCCGAGCAGATGAAGATGTTCCTCACGCGCATCGGCTTAAGCTGGACCTGGCCCGCGGCACCAAAGCCTGGGCTCCGGCGCGTTCGCGCATGAATCACTGGGCGTCGGCGGCGCTGGGCCGCCGCGGCGATGGACGCGAAATCGCGGTGCGCGTGGTCGCTCCGCGCGAAAGCCAGCAGCTCAACAAGCAGTGGCGCGGCAAGGACAAACCCACCAACGTGCTGTCGTTTCCGGCGCCGGCCGACCTGCCCACCCTGGGCGACCTGGTCATCTGCGCGCAAGTAGTCAGGCAGGAAGCGAAGCGCGATGGCAAGACGCTGGTCGCACACTGGGCGCACATGGTGGTGCACGGCGCACTGCATCTCGCCGGCTACGATCATGAGCGTGGCGAGCGCGACCGCGTGCGCATGGAGCGCCGCGAGATCTCGGTGCTGAAAAGTTTTGGTTACGGGAATCCCTATCTGTGAGCGCGAAGAACAAGGAAAAAGAAAAGGACAAGCCGGACACCGGCGGCAGCGGCCGGTGGCTGCGCAAGTTGTCCCGGTCCTTCGGCGGAGAAGTGCAGGATCGCGGCGAGATCATCGAGTTCCTGCGGGAGACCGCGCTGCGCGAAGTGATCGAAGGCGACGCGCTGGCCATGCTCGAAGGCGTGCTCGGCGTGGCGGACATACAGGTGCGCGACATCATGGTGCCGCGCGCCCAGATGACGGTGCTCAACGGCGACGATGACGGCGACACGCTGCTCAAGACCGTGGTGGAAAGCGGCCATTCGCGCTTCCCCGTGATGGACGAGGACCGCGAGAAGATCATCGGCGTGCTGCTCGCCAAGGACCTGCTGCGCCTGCAGCTGGCCACCGACGAGGCGCCTTTCGACATCCGCGAGTTCCTTCGGCCCGCGGTGTTCGTGCCCGAATCCAAGCGCCTCAACGTGCTGCTGCGCGAGATGCGCCGCTCGCGCGTGCACATGGCCATCGTGGCGGACGAGTACGGCGGCATCGCCGGCCTCGTCACCATCGAGGACGTGATCGAACAGATCGTCGGGGACATCGACGACGAACACGACATCGACGAGGACGTGAACATCCGCAAGGAAGGCGAGCGCGAGTACATCGTGCGTGGCCAGACGCCCATCGACGAATTCAACGAGTACTTCCAGACCGAGCTGTCCGACGACGAGTTCGACACCGTGGCCGGCCTCATCATGAAGCAGCTGGGTCGCCTGCCTCGCCGTGGCGAGACGCTGCAACTCGCCGATTGCGAGATCAAGGTGATGCGCTTCGATCGCCGCCGCATCGACGTGTTGCGACTCACGGCGCCGCGCGAGATCGTGGCGCCGGAAGACCGGCCGCTGTCCGAGTGAACCAACCCGCATTCCTGCAGCGCCGTTTCGTCGGCAGCGCTGTCGCGGCGGTTGCGGGCGCACTGCTGGGCCTGTCGTTCGCGCCCTTCGGCTGGTGGCCACTGGCGATCCTCTGCCCGGCCATTCTCATCTATCTATGGGATGGCGCTTCCCCGCGCCGCGCGGCGGTGCTGGGTTTCTGGTTCAACTTCGGCACGTTCGCGGTAGGCACGTACTGGTTGTACATCGCCCTGCAGCTCATCGGTCATGCGCCGGTGCCGCTGGCGTTGCTGCTCATGTTGGGCCTGGCGTCCATCATGGGCGCGTACCACGCGTTGTTGGGTTGGGTGACCGCGAAATACTTCCCGGCGCGTGGCGCGGTGCGTTGGCTGGTCGCGATCCCCGGGGCGTGGCTGCTGGTCGAATGGGTTCGCAGCTGGTTCCTGACCGGGTTCGGCTGGCTGGCGCTGGGCTACGCGCACACGGACAACTGGTTAGGCGGCCTCGCGCCGGTCATCGGGCAGTTCGGCCTCGGCCTGGTCACCTTGTTGCTGGCCGGCGCGTTGGTCACGCTGGTGCTGGGCAAGCGGCGCATTCAACAGTCGGTGGCCGCCGCAGTGCTTGCTGGACTCGGCACGCTGGCTTTCGCGTTCCGCGACATCGAGTGGACGCAGCCGTCGGGCAAGCCCATCACGGTAGCCGTGGTGCAGGGCGCGATTCCGCAGGACGAGAAGCTGCTGGTCGAAAATCTGCCGCAGATCCTCGAGACCTACGAGACGATGACCATGCAGGCCCATGGCGCCGATCTCATCGTCTGGCCGGAATCGGCGATTCCGGATCTCATCAACCATCACATCGATTACATGAAGCGCGTGTACCAGGCTGCCAGCGCCACCGGCTCCGCGCTGGTGCTGGGCGCCATTCGCGCCGACGAAAATCCCGACACGGGCAAAGAGGAATATTTCAATTCCGTCCTGGTGATGGACCCGGCCACGCCCGGCGTGGGCTGGTACAACAAGCACCACCTGGTTCCGTTCACGGAATTTTTCCCCGTGCCCGGTTTCATCCGCAACTGGCTCCGCCTGATGAGCCTGCCGTATTCGGATTTCAATCGCGGCGACGCGGTGCAACCGCCGCTCGACGCCGCGGGCCAGAAGATTTCGCTCGGTATCTGTTACGAGGATGGCTACGGGTCCACCCAGATCCCCGCATTGGACACTGCAACCCTGCTCGTGAATGTCACCAACGACGCCTGGTTCGGCCGCTCCACCGCGCGGTACCAGCATCTCCAGATCTCGCGCCTGCGCGCCCGTGAGGCGGGCCGGCCCATGGTGCGGGCCGCCAACGACGGCGTCTCTGCCATCATTGGCGCGCGCGGGGAGATCCTCGTCCGGGCGCCGGAATATGAAGCAAACGTAATGCGTTCTCAGCTGCAGCCCCGTACGGGCCTGACGCCCTATGCGCGCACCGGCAACTGGCCCGTGGTTACCCTGGCCCTTGTTTTCGGGCTGCTGGGCGCATATCTGGGGCGAGCCCGTAAAATCCCCTGAGGTAGTCCGCATGGGTACAGTCGTGCTGAACTTCGCCAAACCCGCCCGGTCTGATTCCGCAGCATCGTTCTCGCAAAGAGGATTCGTCGATATGTCGCTATTCGTAGCAAGACGTCTCGCCGGCGTCGCCATCATCGCCTTCACGATCGGCGCCTGCTCCCCCAAATCTTCCGTCGCCGCCGCGGCGGATGCACCACCCGCCCCGCAGGTCGCAGCTCCCGCCACAGATTCTTCGCAGGCCACTCCTGCGCAGCCTGTCGGCACGCTGAACGGCCGAACGCTCCCGGACTTCGCGACCCTGGTGGAGCAGGTGGGTCCCGCGGTCGTGAACATCTCGGTCGTGGAAAAAGCCAAGCGCGTGCAGCGTCGGGGCAGCGCCGAAGACAGTGCTGACGATCCGGTGCAGGAATTCTTCCGCCGCTTCGGCATGCCGCAGCCGCGTGGTGACTACCAGGAGCCGCAGCGCCAGGGTGAAGGCTCGGGCTTCATCGTCAGCGCCGACGGATACATCCTCACCAACGCTCACGTGGTCGCCGACGCCGACGAAGTCACGGTGCGCATGACCGACCGCCGCGAATATGCCGCCAAGGTCGTGGGCATCGACAAGCGTTCCGACGTGGCCGTGCTCAAGATCGAGGGCAAGAACCTGCCCGTGGTGAAGATCGGCAACCCCGAGAAGCTGCGCCCGGGTGAGTGGGTGCTGGCCATCGGCTCGCCGTTCACTTTCGAGAACACGGTCACCGCCGGCATCGTCAGTGCCACCGGTCGATCCATGCCCGGCGAAGACGGGCTCGTGCCTTTCATCCAGACCGACGTGGCCGTGAATCCCGGCAACTCGGGTGGGCCGCTGTTCAACCTCAACGGCGAAGTCGTGGGCATCAACTCGCAGATCTACAGCCGCAGTGGTGGCTGGATGGGTCTCTCGTTTGCCATCCCGATTGACGTGGCCACCAACGTGCGCGACCAGCTCGTGGCCACGGGCAAGGTGACGCGCGGGCGCATCGGCGTGCAGATCCAGCCGGTGGATTCGCAGTTCGCCGATGCCTTCGGCCTCGATCGTCCGCGTGGCGCGCTGGTGGGCCAGGTGCTCGAAGACAGCCCCGCGCAGAAAGGCGGCGTAAAGGACGGAGACGTGATCCTGAGCGTGAATGGCAAGCCGGTGGATCGTTCCACGCAGCTTCCCTCGGTCATCTCGCAGATCAAGCCCGGCGACACCGCCAAGCTGGAAGTCTGGCGTGATGGCGCGTCCAGGACACTCAATGTAAAGGTCGAGGCATTCCAGGAGGAAGTGCAGAAGGTCGCCAATCGCGCCATCGAAAGCGAACCGGCCAAGGCGGATCGCCTCGGCCTGTCGGTGCGTCCGCTGGATTCCAATGAGCGCAAGAGCTCGGAAACCCAGGGCTATCTATTGGTCGAGGACGTGACCGGTGCGGCGGCGGCTGCCGGTGTACGGCCGGGCGATGTCATCCTCGGCGTGAATGGCCGCGCGGTGAAGTCGCTGTCCGAGCTCAAGAACGCGACCAGCGATGAATCCAAGAAGGTCATGGCCATTCTGCTGGAGCGCGACGGCACGCAGCTGTTCCTGCCCATCCGCGTCAGCTGACGCCACAGAGGTCTGATGACGAGAACGCCCGGCTTCGCCGGGCGTTTTCTTTTGGGACGCGGAACTCAGCGCAGTGGCAGGTATATGTCTGTGATCGCTTCGCTGTCGGGCACGTCGGGAAAGAATGCCACGCGCCGCAGGTACAGTGGATAGTCCCGAGGCTCTTCGCCGCTCGTCGGCAGCCAGCTCGAATACAGGTGGCGGATGGATCTACCCAGCTGGTCATCGGAGCCGACATGTCGCAGCAGCGCGCATCGCCCCGCGGGAATGATCATCTCGGTCACGCCGGCATCGTTGGCGGCAACCACATTGTTCGTGGCCGCGCACAGTCGGAACCGGAATTCCTCCGGCGGCGTTTCATCAGGGTCGTCGTAGATGATGTTGAACGTGGCGCTGGCAGACGGCGGCAGTTTGTTCGCCTTGCGCCACTCGATGAAGCTGCGGATGCTTTCGCCCAGCCGCAGCGGACTGCCCCGATGCTCCAGCGAAGCGACGCGAGTGGCCGGGAAGCTCACCACGCGGACCGTGGCTGGCGAGTGCGGAAGGTTCATGTTGGTCTGCCTCAATGCGACGAAAGGGCGGAATCTCGCGTGCCACTCCCGCCAGTCGGGACTTTCGCGAAAAGCGCTCGGCGATTGGCCCGCGAACTGGCGGAACGCGCGCGCGAATGCTTCGGGCCCCTCATAGCCGGTGGACAGCGCGATCTCGCACACGGACAGCCCGGGCCGGAATGCCAGCCGCCAGGAGGCCCGGCGCATCCGCACGAATTGCACGTATCGATACGCACTCATGCCCAGGAAGCCCGAGAACTGGCGGTGGAAGTGATGGCGTGAAAATGCCGCCACATCGCTGAGCTCGTCGATCGACAGGGCCCGTTCCGAGCGTGACTCGATGAAGGCCAGCACCTGGGCAAAACGCCGCTGGTAACTGTCGACCGGGGCCGGAAGCTGTTCGCATTCGCGCATGGGCGGGACCTTATCGGACTACCCCCGGGCCCCGCCTGACGGATGTTGCTGAGAAGAACCCGACCATTCGCCGGGCCCCGGGCTGGCCGCAGACACGGCCTCGCGGCCTCGTGTATTCTTGCCGCCCTTCCCAAGCCCCTGAAAAACCAGCTTTTCCCGATGCAAGAACGATACGAGGCCGCGCCGGTCGAGCGCGCCGCCCAGAAATTCTGGGACGACAACAAGGTTTTCGAAGCCCGCGAAGACGCCGGCGGCCCGGGTGAAGACCAGGGCAAGTTCTACTGCCTGTCCATGTTCCCGTATCCGTCGGGCCGGCTGCACATGGGTCACGTGCGCAACTACACCATCGGTGACGTGCTCACGCGCTTCCACAAGATGCAAGGGCGGAACGTGCTGCAACCCATGGGTTGGGATGCCTTCGGCCTGCCCGCCGAAAACGCGGCCATCAAGAACGGCGTGCCGCCGGCAAAGTGGACGCGCGAAAACATCGCCTACATGAAGGGCCAGCTCAAGTCGCTGGGCTTCGCCTTCGACTGGTCGCGCGAGATCGCCACCTGCGACCCTGACTACTACCGCTGGAACCAGTGGCTGTTCCTCAAGATGCTCGAGAAGGGCATCGCGTACCGCAAGACCGGCGTGGTGAACTGGGACCCCGTGGACCAGACCGTGCTCGCCAACGAGCAGGTCATCGACGGCCGAGGCTGGCGCACCGGCGCCATCGTCGAGAAACGCGAAATCCCGATGTACTACCTGGCGATCACGAAGTACGCCGAGGAGTTGTTAGGCGATCTCGAGAAGCTGCCCGACTGGCCGGAACGCGTGAAGACCATGCAGGCCAACTGGATCGGCAAGTCCGAAGGCTGCGAAATCAGCTTTCCGTTCGCGCCGGATACCAAGGGGTTGATGAGCGCGGATGGCGCGCTGAAGGTCTTCACCACGCGCGCGGACACCCTGTTCGGCGTCACCTTCATGGCCATTGCCGCCGAGCATCCGATTGCGACGGCGGCAGGCGCGAAGGACGCTAAGCTTCAGGCCTTCATCGATGAATGCCGTCGCGGCTCCACCATGGAAGCCGACATCGCCACCCAGGAAAAGAAGGGCATGCGCACCGGGTTCCACGTGCAGCATCCGTTCACCGGCCAGATGGTGGAAGTGTGGGTGGCCAACTACGTGCTCATGGCCTACGGCGAAGGCGCCGTCATGGGCGTGCCCGGCCATGACGCACGCGACTACGAGTTCGCGCTCAAGAACAAACTACCCATCGTGCAGGTGGTGAAGTCGAAGACCGGCGCCTACGAGAACCTGGACCCGCCCTGGCAGGATGCGTTCGGCGAATACGGCATCACGGTGAACTCGGGCGAGTTCAGCGGCCTCGAGTTCCAGGCGGCGGTCGACGCCATCGCCAAGGCGCTGGAAAAGAAAGGCCTGGGCAAGAAGCGAACGCAGTGGCGCCTGCGTGACTGGGGCATTTCGCGCCAGCGCTACTGGGGCTGCCCGGTGCCGCTCATTCACTGCGCGAAATGCGGCGAAGTGCCGGTGCCCGAAAAGGATCTGCCCGTGGTGCTGCCCGAGGGCCTGGTGCCCGATGGCTCGGGCAACCCGCTGAACAAGACGCCGTCGTTCCTGAACGTGAAGTGCCCCAAGTGCGGCGCCGACGCGCGCCGCGAGACGGACACCATGGACACCTTCGTGGATTCGTCCTGGTACTTCCTGCGCTTCGGAAGTCCGGACGCCAGCACCATGGTGGACGCGCGGGCAAATTACTGGATGCCCGTGGACCAGTACATCGGCGGCATCGAGCACGCCATCCTGCACCTGCTGTACTCGCGCTTCTGGACCAAGGTGATGCGCGACCTGAAGCTCGTGAACGTCGACGAGCCGTTCAAGAACCTGCTGACGCAGGGCATGGTGCTGGCGCACGGCTACTACCGCGTCGAGCCCACGGGCTCGCGCACCTGGTACAACCCGGCCGACGTCGAAACCATCCTCGACGAGAAGAACCAGCCCAGGGAGTACATCCTGCTCACGGACAACAAGCCCGTGTTGTCCGATGGCCTGGGCACGATGTCCAAGAACAAGAACAATGGCGTGGATCCGAACGGGATCATCGAACAGTTCGGCGCCGACACGGCGCGGCTGTTCATGATGTTCACGGCGCCGCCCGAACAGACTCTCGAGTGGTCGGAAGAGGGCGTGCAGGGCTCGTTCCGCTTCATCCGCCGGCTGTGGAAGGCCGTCTACGACCAGGTGAACGCGCCGCCACCGGCCGACGCCATCACCACCACCGAGTTCCACAAGAGCAAGTTCAACGCGGAGCAGAAAGAGCTGCGCCGTGTCGCGCACTCCACGCTTGCCAAGGTGACCGATGACATCGGCCGCCGCCGCAGTTTCAATACGGCCGTGGCGTCGGTCATGGAACTGCTGAATGCGATCTCGAAATTCGACAGCTCCACGCTGGCCGGTCGCGTGGTGGCGCACGAGGCGCTGGAGATCGCGGTGCTGTGCCTGTCGCCGATGATTCCGCACGTCACGCACGAGTTGTGGATACAGCTGGGTCATGACACCGCGCTCGCCACCGAGCGCTGGTGGAAGCCGGACGCCGAAGCGCTGGTGCAGGATTCCATCGAGATCTCCGTGCAGGTGAACGGCAAGATGCGCGCGCGCGTGTCGATTCCGGCCGAGGCGGATCAGGATGCGGCCGTGAAGATCGCGCTCGGGGACGCCAACGTGCAGAAGTTCATGGAAGGCAAGCCGGTTAAAAAGGCCATCTACGTCAAGGGTAAACTGGTCAATGTGGTCGTGTGATGGGGACTGTCCCCATTTCTCAAGAGGCAGTACATCAAGTGACACGCAGTAGTTGGCTATCAAAGGGGACTGTCCCCATTCTTGCCCTGCTACTCGCCTCCTGCGGCTTCCACCTCCAAGGCCGCCAACCTCTGCCCGAAGCCTTCTCCTACACCTACGTCGACACCAAGGATGAGCAGACCGATTTCGTACAGGACCTGCGCAAGGCGTTGATCGCGTCGAACGTCGAGGTGGTTCCCACGCGCGGCTCTTCGGGCGCCGTGATCACCGTGCACGAGGACGAGATCACCGAGCGTGTGCTCTCGGTGTCGGCTCGCAACATTCCCACCGAGTACGAACTCACGTATACGGTGCTGTTCTCCGTGACCTCGGGGGACCAGACGCTCATCGAGAGGGAAGTGATCACCGCCACGCGCGACATCAGCTTCGACGAGGCGCAGCTGCTGGCCAAGGAGCGCGAGCAGGAAATCCTCAGCGAAGCGCTGGCGCGTGACCTGGTGGCGCTGGTGATGCGGCGGCTGGCCGCCCTGTAACGTCCGCCGTGGACGTGATGCGCGTCGGCCCCGAGCCGCACGCCGACGTGCTGGCTCTCACGCGCCGTTACGGCGTGAAACTCCGTTTGCTCGCGCCGGGAGAAACCCTGCCCGGTTCCTACTGGGGCGACAGCGAGGCCGGGCTGCGCGGCGACGAGCTTTTCGTGCGGGCGGACACGCCCTTGCATTCGTTGCTGCATGAGCTGAGCCACTACGTCTGCATGAGCGGCGCGCGCCGCGCCGGCCTGGATCGCGACGCCGGCGGCGACGACGACGAGGAGTGCGCGGTCTGTTTCCTGCAGATACTGCTGGCCGACGAGCTGGCGACGCTGGGCCGCCCGCGAATGCTCCGGGACATGGACGCCTGGGGATACACCTTCCGCCTGGGCAGCGCGCGCGCCTGGTTCGAGGAGGACGCCGGCGACGCCCGAGCCTGGCTGCTGGCCAACCACCTGGTTGATCAGGCGACGGCGCCCACCTTCAGGCTGCGGACATAACACGCGGTAGTCAGGGCCTTCCCCAAGCTTTCGATCGCCGGCTCCGTCTAATATCCGGTGCATCGAGGAGGGGCGATGAGAATGACGAGAATTCTGTGCCTGGTGTTCCTGGCCGGATACTCGGCCTGCCTGCAGGCCGCGAATCCCGAACTACTGGCCTACGAGCAGGGCATCGAGGATCCCGAGACCGCCAGCGAGGAGCTGCGTCTCTCCGACCTGGCATTGGATTTCGACGTGGTCGGTGCGCTGGTCGATGTGACACTGACCACGCGCTTCGCAAACCCGTCCAGCGAGACGCTTGAAGGACGTTTCAATTTCGAGCTGCCCGAAGGCGCGGTGATCACCGGCTATGCGCTGGACATCGACGGCCAACTACTGGATGGCGTCCTGGTGGATCACCTCAAGGCGCGCCGCACCTTCGACGCGAAGGTTCGCGAGGGAATAGACCCGGGGTTGGCCGAGGTGTCGCGCGACAACCGGTTCTCGACGCGCGTGTTTCCGATCCCTTCCGAGGGTGAACGCACCATCCAGCTCAGATTCTCGGCGCCCATCCACTCGCTGCGTGGGCTGGTGATCCCGCTGGAAACCGAGCACGCCGTCGGCCAGTTCCGGATCAGCGTCACCAGTACTTCGCTCGACGGGCGGCCGCAAATCACGCTGCCCAACGAACTGGAAGTGCATTGGCAGGACCTTCGTTATACCGACCGCGTCACCGCTGCGATCTTCGGCCAGGAGCTGGATGGTGAATTGCGAATCGCGCCGGTGCGGCCGCGGCACACCGCGCTCCTCACCACGCATGCCAATGGCGAGAAACGCGCGCACATCGTCGACGACGCCACCCGCATCTCCAAGGCACGCGAAACCGGCAAACGTCTGCGCGTGTACTGGGACCGCTCGCTGTCGCGCCGTGACCAGGACACCGGCGCGGAACGCAACCTGCTGCTGCGCCATGTCGAGAGCATCAAGCCATCGTCCATCGACCTCGTGGTTTTCAACAGCTCCGGCGCCAGCGTCCGGCGCATGGCCGCGGACGAGCTCGACGAGGCCCTGAAGCGCCTGGATTACCGCGGCGCTACCAGCTTCGCGGTGCTCGGAAAGCTCGATGTGCCTTCGGCCGACCAATGCCTGGTGTTCACCGATGGCGTGGCCACCATCGATGCGCGCGATGCCTTTGAACCGGGATGCGAGGTATACGCGCTGACTTCGGCGGAGGATGCCGACGGTGGATTCCTGCAGCGCCTCACCGGTGGCAATGCCGCCGCCGTGCTGCGTGTCGGCCTGCAGGAAGACAAGGAAATCCTCGCGCGGCTGCGCGGGTCGGGGCCGCGCGTGGTGCGCGCCTACTCGAGCGATGGGCGCCAACTGGAATTCACCAGCCTCGACGGTGGTGAGAAGGGTTGGTCGGTCATCACCGAGGTTCCGTTCAGCGGCCCGATCATTCTGCAGATCGCCGGTATCCGCAATCAGCTGGTGGAGGCGCGTTATTCGCCGGTGGCCACGCGCCGCGCTGCCTTCGCGGCCGCAGGCGCCCTCTGGGCGGCGGATGCCGCGGCGAGACTGGCGGCCGAGGATGGCGCGCATGCAGCTTTCGTCGAATTGTCGCGCCGGTTCTCCGTGGCCAGTCCTCTGATGTCCTTCCTGGTTCTCGAATCCGCGAGCGACTATGTGAAGGCTGGCATCGAACTTCCGGCGAATGCTCCTGCCGGCATGCGCGAGGCTCATCGCGAAACCCTTGCAGAGGCGGAAGAGGAAAAGAAGTCTGCACGCGAGAACCGTCTCGACGAGGTGGCCAGGCAGTGGCAGGAAGTGGTGGAGTGGTGGAACACCACCTTCGACCCGCAAGCCCGCAAACCTGTGCCAGAGCCGAAGGTCACCCCACGCGGTTCGCCCGCAACGGCCGCAGCGCCGTCGACGCCCCAGCGGCCGCCCGGCTCTGAAACGCGTCGCGAGGCCACGACAGTCATCGACTCGCTCTCCTCCCAAGACGTCGGCGCGTACGACGCCGGCTTCGACGAAGTCGTGGTCACCGGCGCGCGGGCATCCATGTCCTCGTCCATGAACGTCTCGCGATCAGCGAGCGTGGCGGCGGACATCGACATGGAACTGGCGAAGTGGGACATCCAAAGGCCGTACCTGAAGGCGCTCGATGCCGCCGCGCCGGCCGACGTCGACAGGGTCATCGCCGCGCAGGAACGCGAATACGGCAACCTTCCCGCCTTCTATTTCGACGTGGCCGAATGGCTGCGCCGCCATGAACGCGCGTCCGACGCCGAGGAAATGCTGCTGTCCGCGCTCGAATTGCCGGTGGCCAACGAGGAGACATCGGCCATGGTGGCCGAACGCCTGCAGCGCCATGGCAACCAGGACCGCGCCATCTGGCTGCTGCAACGCGCCGCGGATTCCGTCGACTATCTACCGCAGCCGAAGCGTTCGCTGGCGCTGGCGCTCGCCCGCCGCGCCGCGATGCCGCGCGCGGCGAATCCGCGCGCGGACATGGAGCGCGCGGTGGCGCTGCTCGACGAAGTCATCATGACCCCATGGGAAAGCGACTATGACGGCATCGAACTGGTCGCGCTCATGGAGGTGAATGCCCTGCTGCCGAAGGCGCGCGCACTGGGCCTCCGGAAGCCCTCGCTGGATGAACGGCTGCGCGCGCTGCTCGACGTCGATCTGCGCGTGGTCATCGAATGGAACACGCTGGCCACCGACATGGATCTGTGGGTCGACGAGCCCAACGGCGAGCGGGCGATCTATTCCAATCCACGCACAGCCATTGGCGGCCGTCTGTCGAATGACATGACCGAGGGACTGGGGCCCGAGGAATATCTGCTGCGCCGCGCGGCGAAGGGGGAATACCGGATCAGTGTGCACGTCTACGGCACCGATGCCATCAACCCCAACGGCACCACGGTCGTCACCGCGCGGTTGTATCGGGATTTCGGTCGCGCTCAGCAGAGCGAACAGACCATGGAGATCGAGCTCAAGCCGGACGACGAGGGCGAGGTGCTCGTCGGCAAGTTCGTCGTGCGATGAACCGCGAGTCGGGAAATGGGGTCACTCCCCATTTGTCAGCAAGAGGGGTCAGACCTGAAGCAGGTCCGACCCCCATTTGCATCCAGGCGGGAGCGATCCGCTCCCCTTGTTCACCGAGAATCAGTACTTCACCGAGCAACCGTAGGGCTCCGACGTCGCCTTGCTCACGGCCTTGCCAGACATGGCTTCACCCAGCGCGGCAGTGACGTAGTTGGTCGCGCCCTTCACGTCGGACGGATTGGCCGTGGGCTTGTTGTCGATGGCGCCGGCGTACACCAGCTTGCCCTCGGGATTGATCACGTACATGTGCGGCGTGGTGCGCGCGCCGTAGGCCTTGCCGATCTTGCCGTCGCTGTCGAGCAGTGTCGCGGTGGGCCTGGCGCCTTTCTCCTTCACCCAGGCGTTCAGCTCCGATGCGTTGCCGCCCGAGCCCGTGCTCACGGACAGCCAGACCGCGCCCTTGGCTTCGGCCGCCTTCTGCGTGGCCTGCATGTTCGCGGAGTCGTAGTGCTTCTTGACGAAGGGGCAATCAGGGTTCACCCACTCGAGCACGACGAACTTGCCCTTGTACGACGACAGCGATTGCTCCTTGCCGCTGGTGTCCTTGACCTGGAAGTCCGGCGCGGATTGACCGACCGAGACCGAGGCCTGGACCAGCGCGGCGCCGAAGACCACGACCGCGGCGGCGGTCAGGAGAGAGACGGGACGTTTCATGATCACTCCTTGTTCATTCGTTCGGGGTTCATTCGTTCCGGGTTACCGCAGTGAGGATTTCATCCACCGACGGTAGCTCGCTCAGCAGACGTGGCGCACCGGCGCCATCGTAGAAAACATAGACCGGCACTCCCGAGCGACCGAGCCGGGCCAGCTCCGCGGCGATCACCGCGTCGCGGTTGGTCCAGTCGGCGCGCAGCAGCGCCACGTTGTGGGTTTCGAAGGCCTGCAACACCTCGGAGTTCGCAAGCGTCGTCCGCTTGTTGTACTGGCATGTGACACACCAGGCGGCCGTGAAATCCACAAAAACCTTTCGTCCTGTCGCGCGCAACTCCTCGACCTGTCGCGGCGACCACGGTTGCCAGAGTTCTCCGACATTCTCGGCGCCACGAGAGGCTGCCGGTTGCCACAGCGGCGACGCCCATGCGAACGCGCCCACGGCCAGCATCACGATGGCCGCAGTGGATAAGACGCGCTTCAATCCGTTTTCCGGGCGTTGGCCCCACCACCAGGCCGCCAGCGCCAGTGCCAGCAACGCCAGCAACAGCGCAGCGGCGCCGTCGATGCCGGTTTGCTGGCCCAGCACCCAGGTCAGCCAGATCACGGTGGCGAACATGGGAAAGGACAGCGCGACCTTGAAGGTCTGCATCCACCGGCCGGGGCGCGGCAACAGCCGGCCGATGGCGGGCACCGCGCTCACCAGAAGATAGGGCGCCGCGACGCCGAGGCCCAATGCCGCGAATACCGCCAGGCTCTGCGCCACGGGCCAGGTCAGCGCGGCGCCCAGCGCCGCGCCCATGAATGGCGCGGTGCAGGGTGACGCCACGGCCGCCGCGAGTACGCCCGTGAGAAAGGAATCCAGCGTGGGATCACGCGCGCGCAGGCTGGCGACATTCGACGGCAGGAACGAGCCGAACTCGAACACGCCGGCGAGATTCAGGCCTATCAAGGTGAACAGGCCCGCCAGCGCAACCACAATGCCGGGTGATTGCAGCTGGAATCCCCAGCCCAGCTGTTCGCCTGCCGCGCGCGCCGCGATCAGCAGTCCGGCCAGCGCCACGAAAGAGATCACTACGCCGCCGGTGTAGGCGAGGGCACTGGTCCAGCGCGCACGCGTCTCGCCCGCGTGCTGGGTGAGCGCCAGGATCTTCAGCGACAGCACCGGGAATACGCAGGGCATGAGGTTGAGGATCACGCCCCCTAACAAGGCGAAGATCAGCGCGGTGATGAAGCCCAGCCCGGGTGCGGGTGCGGTCACCTCGGCGCCTGAGGCAGCCACCGCCCCGGCCGCATCGCCAGGCCACGGCCCGGCGATGCGGACATTCACTCGCAGCAGCGTCCTATCGTCGAACACCAGCACCATCGGCAGGTTGGCCGGGCTGTCACTGCGTTGCGTGGATAAGGGCCAGCTGGCCCGCAACAGATCGCCGCTCCACTCCTGCGTGACCGTGGCGGGGTTGTCGACCACGCCCGGTAGTTCGGGGAACAGCTCGGCCGCATGGCCACGACGCGTAGCCGGAAGGCCGCGGATCTCCATGCTCAACGCGCCGTCGACGACGCGCGCGGTGGCATCCGCGCCCCGCACGTCGAGTGGGCGCTGCGCCAGCGCATGTTCGAACTCGTCGGCATGGTTCGTCAGGGGCTGTCGGGTGGAAACGTCGAGCTCGAATTCGCCCGACTGCGGAATGCATTCCACCTCGCAGACCAGCCAGTCGGCGCGCAGTTTCACCTTCAGCGTGTCGCCGGCAATGGGCTGCGTGAGGGTCAGCGGCACCGGCAGCAGCACGGTGCCCTCGTAGCCGTAGTTGAGCAGCGGGCCGATGGGTAGTTTGGCGGGCACCGGCCAGTCGATGTCGCCGGCGGTCACGCCATCAGGCAACGTCCAGCTCAGCGTGGTGGGCAACCCCGAGTCGCCGGCATTCTTCCAGTAGGTATGCCAATGCGGGATGTGCTCGAGCTTCAGGCCCAGCCAGGCCGACTTGCCGGGCTGGAATCCCTCGGCCGCCTGCGCCACGAGTTCGGCGCGAACCTGCTCGGTTTGAACGACGTGACCGGCGGAGATTGCCGCGGCGGGCGCGAGCGCCAGCGCCACGCCGACCGGAAGCAGGAAATCGCGCAGGCCTCGCATTCGTACTCTGACCCGCTGAACCTGGATCAATTCCCGCGGATCACGGCGCTACTTCGCGAAACGATCGGTGGCCATCACCAGCTCGCGTGCGATGCCGGGCTCGAAGGCCGAGTGCCCGGCGTCCGGCACGATGCGCAGATCGGCTTCCGGCCAGGCCCGGTGCAGGTCCCAGGCGCTGCGCGCCGGGCAGACGATGTCGAAGCGCCCCTGCACGATCACCGCGGGGATGTGCCGGATCTTGTGGACGTCCTCCAGCAACTGGTTCGGCCGTTCCAGGAACCCGCCGTTGATGAAGTAATGACACTCGATGCGTGCGAAGGCCGCGGCGAAGTCCGCCTCGTTGGCGCGCTTCACGTAGTTGAGGTTCATCTTGATGTACGACAGCGCGCTCTCCCAGATGGACCATGCGCGTGCGGCCTCGAGCAGCGTGTCGCGGTCTTCGCTGGTCAGGCGCTTGTAATACGCGGCTACGCAATTGGTGCGCTCGGCCTCCGACAGCGGCGCCAGGTAGTCCTCCCAGAGATCCGGGAAGATGGATGCCGCACCCAGCGGGTCCTGGTAGAACCAGTCGAGCTCGCTCTTGCGAAGCAGGAAAATGCCGCGCAACACCAGCTCGGTGCAGCGATCGGGATGCTTCTGCGCGTATGCCAGCGCCAGCGTCGAGCCCCAGGAGCCGCCGAACACCTGCCACTTGTCGATGCCGAGATGTTCGCGGATGGCTTCGATATCCGCCACCAGGTGCCAGGTGGTGTTGTCTTCGAGGTTGGCGGCGGGTTTGCTCTTGCCGCAGCCGCGCTGGTCGAACAGCACGATCCGATATTTCTTCGGATTGAAGAACTGGCGCATCTTCGCGTCCGTGCCGCCGCCGGGGCCACCGTGCAGGAACACGACGGGCTTGCCCTTCGGGTTGCCGCTTTCCTCGTAGTAGATCTGGTGCACGGGCGAGACGCGCAGGAACCCGGTGTTGAATGGCTTGATGGGTGGATAGAAGTCGCCCGCCTTTCTGCCCGGTGCCGCTTTCACCGCCGCTTTCTTTGCCACCTTGCGGGTCGCGCTCTGCTTATTTTTCGCAACCCTGCGGGTCGCGCTCTGCTTATTTTTCGCAACCCTGCGGGTCGCGCTCCTGGTTTTCGCCTTAGCCATGAGTTCCTCCGGAAAGCATCGGTCCCAGCGCCTGGCCGCCGACCAGGTGCATGTGCAGGTGGTAGACCACCTGCCCGCCATGTTTGTTGCAGTTGATGATGAGGCGGAAGCCGTTTTCGGCGATGCCTTCCTTCTTCGCGATATCCCGAGCCACGATGAACAGGTGACCGAGCATGCGCTCGTCCTCTTCGCCCACGTCGTTCACGGTGGGGATGGGCTTGTTAGGGACGATGAGCACGTGCACCGGCGCCTGCGGGCTGATGTCGCGGAATGCCGTCACGCGATCGTCCTGGTGCACGATGGTCGCCGGGATCTCACCGGCGATGATTTTCTCGAAAATGGTGGGCATCGGTAACCTTGGCTGGTACTTGTCCGCGACAAAGAATACGCGGCGCCCCCGACGCGCGTCGACCTGTTCCGCATGATCTTCGTCCCGCCGGAGCGTCAGAATTCCAGCCGCAGGCCCGCGCCCACGGAGCGCCCCGGCAATGGCACGAACTCCTTCAGTGGCGAGGTGTGGCGGCGCGCATCCTCATCGAGCAGGTTCTCACCGCGCAGGTAGGCAAACCACTCCCGGCCCGATGCCGAAGGAATACGCCACGAGGCGTCGGCGCCGAGCATGGTGTAGCCATCCGTGGGCAGCTCGTTCCCGGCTACCCGCGTCTGCGAACTGAAGCGATTCGCCGACACGCCGGCCGACCAGGCATTGCGCGAATATCGGACTTCCGCGCCGACACGCAGCGGTGGAATCTGTGGCAGGTCGCCGCCGGCATCCAGTTCCGCGCGGACCACGTCGGCCACGAGCCGGGTGGACAGTTTGCCGCCGGCGACGCCGATCTGCGGCAGCTCCACCTCGGCTTCGAAGCCGGTGAACTCCGCGTCGTCCTGCAGGTAGACGGCCACGGGCAGGTCGTCCTCCACTTCGCCCGTGAGCGAGGTGTAGATGTAATCGGTGTAGTCGCTGCGATACGCCGTCAATGACATCGACCACTCATCGGCTCGATGTCGCAACGAAAAATCCAGAGTCGTGGCGCGCTCCGGGCGCAGCGCCGCATCGCCGATCTCGAATCGCTGCACGGCCACGTGCGGGCCATCGGCATACAACTCGGTCGACGTGGGATGGCGCGTCGTCGACGTGGCGTTCAGCGCCGTGCTCCACCCCGTGGCGAACTTCCACACCAGCCCGCCCGCGAAACTGCCGCGCGCGGAGTCGTACTCCGGTAGTTCGTCGGTGGCAGTGACGCGCTGGCTTTCCAGTCTCGCGCCGACTTCGACGGTCAACGGCCCGAAGGCGCGCTCCTCGTAACCGAACACACCGACATTGCGGGTCTCGGATGCCGGCACGAAGGCCTCTTCGCCGAGCGCGGCGAAGTCCACGTGGCGGAACTGCAGGCCCCAGCTTCCGCGCCATCCCGCCAGCTCGGCGGTTTCGACCGCGAGGCGTACCGACAGGCCATCCTGGTCGAACTGCGTGCCCACTTCGCCGCCGGGCTCGAGCTCCGCATGTTCGTAGCGGTTGAAAGACGCGCGCAGGTGCGCGGCGTCTATCCACTCGTTCCCGGCGTGCCAGTCGCTGTTGAAATCCAGGCGCGTCTGGCCCATGTCGATGGAAACGCCTTCCTCGGGGCCGGGGATGCCGTATGCGGTTTCGAAACGGCTGACCGCGAAGCCGGCGAAGCCCGCCTCGCCCACGCGCGAAACGCCGACCGCGCCACCGCGCAGTCGGCTGGATGAATTGGCGATGCGCCCGCGGGAATCAGCGATTTCCTCCGGCGTGAAGTCTCCTGATCCACGCGCCGCGCGGGACAGGGCGTAGTCGGCGATCTCGACATCGTCGGTGTCGCGCGCATAGGCGTCACCGTGGAAAGACCACCCCTCGATGCCGCCATCGATTCGCGCCGCTGCCGCGCGTTCGCCGAGCGCGCTGTTGCCGCGGATCTCGGCGGCGCCTTCCAGGCGGTTCTGGTAAGCCCGATCGGGCACGCGATGCACGAGCACGTTCACGAGTCCGCCAGCCGCGCCATTGCCGTAGAGCAGTGTGGCCGGCCCGCGCAACACTTCCACGCGGTCGGCGAGCAGCGGGTCGATGGTCACCGCGTGGTCCGCCGACAAGGCCGCCACGTCGAGGGACTCGGCGCCATCCTCGCTGACTTGCACGCGCTCGCCGGTCTGCCCGCGGATCACCGGCCGGCTGGCCTGCGGGCCGAAATAGGTGGCGCTGATGCCCGGCGTGTTGGCCAGCGCCTCGCCGACACTGGTGCCGCGGTCACGCACCAGCGCATCGCCCGACAACACCGACGTGGGTTGCGCCACTTCCAGCGACGACTCGTGCAGCGCGGTGGCGGTCACCACCACTTCGTCGAGCTTGTCATGGTCGTCGGCGAAAGCAGTGGTGGACGTGAACAGCGAAGCAATGAACAGAAACGCCCGCAACGGGCATGGACAATAATTCATGGGAAACCTCGAACCTGGAATCAAAAGGAAGCGCGCGGGCGCGAGCCCGCGTGCGACGGCTTCGGATCAGGCGAGGGCGGGTGGGCCGCGCGAGGGCGGCCAGAGTTGCGGGGTTTCGAGCGCCAGCCGTTCGAGCCGTTCGGCTTCAAGCGTGGCGATGAGGAAGAAATATGCCGGGACGGTCGGCTGGGCGGCGGGTGGCGCCGGCAGCCGGTCGAACTGCAGGCAGAGGCTGCAATGCTCATTTCCGCCGTGGCCCATGGCGTTGTCCACGTCCACAGCGACAGTATGGGCAGGCTGAATATGGAAATGCGTCAGGTACTGGCTGGTGGCGATGAGCAGGGCCACCGCCAGGAGCGAGCAAACCACGGATTTGAAACGCATGCGGCGCATCGGAGCGGCGAGACTATCGGTTGGCCTGGCGCCGGGCAACTTGCCGATGTTCCGGGCCCTGGTTTCCACCATAATTGGGCACCCATTCTCCCAGGCGCACCTTGAAGCTCACCTTCGACACCCTCCGTTCCCACCTGTCCGGTGAGCCCGCCCGTGCCTATCTCGTATCCGGCGATGAAGCCCTGCTGGTGGGTGAGGCCGCAGACGCCATTCGCGCGCGCGTGAAGAAGGCGGGCTTCGACGAACGCGAAGTGCATTTCATCGAGCGTGTCGCCGACTGGGAGGAAGTGCGCGCGGCGTCTAACAACCTTTCACTGTTCGGTTCGCGCAAGTTGATAGAGCTGCGCCTGCCCTCGGGCAAGCCGGGGACCGGCGGCGCGAAGGCCATCACCGAACTGCTGGACAACCCCGGCCCCGACAACGTCTACCTCATGATCACGGGCAAGCTCGAACGAGAGCAGAACAATTCCGCCTGGGTGAAGGCGTTCGAAACCGCAGGCGCCTGGCTGCCGGTGTGGCCGGTGGAAGTGGCGCGCCTGCCGCAGTGGCTGCGCGCCCGCGCGGCGCAGATGTCGATCGAGATCGACGAAGATGCCGTACGTTTCATCGTCGACCGCACGGAAGGAAATCTTCTCGCGGCGCACCAGGAGCTGGAGAAGCTGAAACTCACCGGCGGCACGCGCATCGACCTCGCCACCGCGCAGGCCTCGATCGCCGACAGCGCGCGATTCGACGTGTTCCAGCTGGGCGAGGCGGCTTTGGGCGGGGACGTGCCGCGCGCGCTGCGCATCCTCGCCGGCCTGCGCAGCGAGGGCGTGGAGGCCACGCTCGCGCTGTGGTCGTTGAATCGCGAGATACACAATGTCTGGGGGACGACGGATCCGTCGCCCGGCTACAAGGGCTGGCAGAAGCCGTCGGCGGCGCTCGAGAGCGCCAAGCGTCGCGCCGCCCGGTTGCCCTTCGCCCGACTCGCCGCGCGGCTGTCGCGCGCCGACCGCATGATCAAGGGCCAGCACCGCGGCGACGCCTGGGATGAGATGGCACTCATCATCGTGGAATTCGCCGGGCGCCGCGCCTTGCCCCTGTCTTCCCACACTCCGGGTCATCGCGCCGCGTGAACACTCCCTCTTCCACCGGCACATTCGGCCCGATGGGCCTCTTCGGTGGCACCTTCGATCCCATCCACTTCGGGCACCTGCGCACGGCCTTCGAGTTGTGGCAGTCGCTCAAGCTCGAGGAGGTGCGGTTCCTGCCGACGGGCAATCCGCCGCATCGCGAGCGCACACTGGCGGATGCCGAGTTGCGCCTGGCCATGGTGCGCGCGGCCGTGGCCGACCAGCCCGGCTTCGTCGTCGATGATCGCGAAGTGCGCCGCGCTGGCGCCTCGTACACCGTGGACACGCTCACCGAGCTGCGGCGCGAGTTTCCGCACCGTTCCTTGTGCCTGTTGCTCGGAATGGACGCCTTCCTGGGCCTGCCGAACTGGTACCGCTGGCGAGAGCTCTTCGAACTCGCGCATGTGGTGGTGGCGCATCGCCCGGGCTGGAAAGCGCCTACGCAAGGTCCACTGGGAGAACTGATGGTGGATCGGGGCACGGGCGCGGTAAATGAGTTGCATCGTTCGCCAGCCGGCCGCATCTACGTGCACGCAGTAACCCAGCTCGAAATATCCTCGACGGAATTGCGACAGATCATCGACGCCGGTCGCGATCCGCGTTTCCTGGTTCCCGACACGGTTCGCGAGATCATTCGCGATTCCGGGTGTTATGCTCGACCTCGCTAACGAAACCCACGGAGATCAATGGCCACCAAAACCCGTTCCCGCCGCGCAGTCGCCTCGCCAAAACCCGCTGCACCGGCCCAGAAGCTCAAGAAAGCTCCCGTACCGCAGACCCTTCTGCGCATCGTCAACTCCGCGCTCGATGACATGAAAGCCGTCAACGTCAAAGTCATGGACGTACGGCATCTCACCGACATCACCGACATCGTCGTCATCGCCTCCGGCAACTCCGACCGCCACGTGAAGGCCATCGCCGATCGCGTGGTGCAATTCGCCAAGCAGAACGATTTCCGCCCCATGGGTGTGGAAGGCGCGCGCGAGGGCGAGTGGGTGCTGGTCGATCTCACCGACGTCGTCGTCCACGTGATGCTGCCGCGCGTACGCGAGTTCTACGGGCTCGAAAAGCTCTGGGAAGATTCGGAGCCGCCGGCTGAAGCCGCCGCGCCGCCGCCCCGCAAGGCCGCTGCCAAGGCAGCCGGCCGGGCACGCGCCGCGCGCTGACGAGAGTCGTTTCGTTTGCGCGTTCGCATCCTCGCGATCGGTACGCGCATGCCGGAGTGGGTCGCCACGGCCTACGACGAGTACACGCGCAGGTTGAAATCCTCGTTGCGCGTGGAACTGGACGAGTTGCCCCAAAGCAAGAACACGGGCAAGGACAAGGCCCGCGCCAAGGCCGACGAGGAAAAGCGGCTGCTCGAGCGTGCCGGTGACGACTACCTCGTCGCACTGGACGAACACGGGAAGTCCCTAACCACCCTGGATCTCGCCAAGTGGCTGTCGCAGCGGCAGCAGGACGGGCGCAATCTCTGCTTCCTGATCGGCGGTCCCGACGGCCTGGGGCCGGAAATATTGAAGAAGGCGCACCTGCGCTGGTCCCTGTCGGGGCTGACCTTCCCGCACGCCATGGTCCGGGTGATCCTCGCCGAAGCGCTGTATCGGGCGCATTCCGTGCTGCACAATCACCCGTACCATCGAGAATAATTCGAAGTCGAGAGGGGAATGGGATGGGGGAGAAGAAACCAGCGCCGGTGCTGAGGCTGGCCTCGGCATCGCCGCGTCGCCGCCAGTTGCTGGACCTGATCGGCGTGCCGCACGTGGTGACGCCGGCCGACATCGACGAAACCCCCAGGGCCGGTGAGCGCCCCGATCACTACGTGATGCGTCTCGCCTGCGAGAAGGGCAAGGCGATCTGGGATCGCCAGAAAAACCTCCCCGTGCTCGGCGCCGACACCACCGTGGTCGTCGATGAGCACATCCTCGGCAAGCCCGAATCCGAAGCCGACGCGATCGGCATGCTGGGCAGGCTTTCCGGCCGCGTACACGTGGTGCATACCGGCATCGCACTGCGCATGCCCGACGGCCGCGAGTTCATGGGCATCTCCTCGACGCAGGTGCAATTCGCGCATCTCGCGGAAGCGCAGATGCGCGCGTATTGGGCATCGGGCGAACCGCAGGGCAAGGCGGGCGCGTATGCCATCCAGGGTCTCGGCGCGGTGTTCGTGTCCAATCTTTCCGGCAGCTATACCGGCGTCATGGGGCTGCCGCTGTACGAAACCGCCGAGATGCTGCGTGCCGCCGGAATCCCCGTGTGGCGCGGGGCGGGGGTCGCGCGATGACCATCGAAATCCTCATCAACGTCGCGCCACGCGAGAACCGCGCGGCGCTCATCGAGAATGGCGTGCTCATGGAGCTGTTCGTCGAGCGTCAGAGCCGGCGCGGCATCGTCAGCAATCTGTACAAGGGCCGCGTGCAGCGCGTGTTGCCCGGCATGCAGGCCGCCTTCATCGACGTGGGGCTGGAACGAACGGCATTCCTGCACGCCGCGGACATCGCCACGCCCATCTCCGAAAACACCCTCGTCGGCCTCCCCGAGGCGCCGGACATCAAGCGCCTCGTGCACGAGGGCGACGACATACTGGTGCAGGTGGTCAAGGACCCCATGGGCACCAAGGGCGCGCGTCTAACCACTTTCGTCGCCCTGCCGTCGCGGCTCATGGTGTACATGCCGCGCGGCGAAGGCGTGGGCGTGTCGGCGCGCATCGAGGACGAAGGTGAGCGCGCGCGGCTCAAGAGCCTGGTTGGCGAATCCATCTCCGCTGAAACCACCGGCGGATACATCGTGCGCACCGCCGCGCAAGGCGCCGACGCGGACGCCATCCGCGAGGACATGAAATATCTCTGCCGTCTCTGGCAGCACGTGCGCGAGAAAGGCCTGAAGTCGCGCGCGGGCGAGCTGGTGTACGAAGACCTGCCGCTGCCCACGCGCATCCTGCGCGACGAACTGGCGCGCGGCGTCGACCGCGTGCTGGTCGACAGCGCCAGCTCGCACGCGCAGATGCTGGAATTCGCCGCGGCATTCATGCCCGGCAGCACCACGAGCATCGAGCTGTACCAGGGCGCGCGGCCCATCTTCGACCTGCATGGCGTCGAGGACGAAATCGGCAAGGCGCTCGACCGCAACGTGAGCCTGAAGTCCGGCGGACACCTGGTGATAGACCAGACCGAATCGATGACCACGATCGACGTCAACACCGGAGGCTTCGTCGGGCACCGCAATCTCGAGGACACGATATTCCGCACCAATCTCGAAGCAGCGGTGGCCATCGCGCGGCAACTGCGGCTGCGCAATCTCGGCGGCATCATCATCATCGATTTCATCGACATGACGGACGTCGCGCACCGCGCACAGGTCATGGACGCGCTGCAGCGCGCGCTGTCCGGCGACCACGCCCAGACGCACATCGCCAGCGTGTCCTCGCTGGGCCTGGTGGAAATGACCCGCAAGCGCACCCGGGACAGCCTGGAACATTTGCTGTGTGCGGCCTGTCCCAGTTGTGAAGGACGGGGCTTCGTGCGGACGCCTGAAACCGTCTGCCACGAGATATTCCGTGAAATTGTGCGCCAGAGCAGGCAGTTCCAGTCCCGTGAACTGTTAATACTGGCCCACCAGAATGTGATCGACCGCCTGCTGGACGAGGAGTCCGCCGTGCTTGCCGAACTGGAGCACCAGATCGGGCGGCCCATCAGATTGCAGGTGGAAACGCTTTACGGCTTCGACCAGTACGACGTGGTACTGGCGTGATGGAGAGACCTGATCGAGATGACCGGACCGACCCTTGAACAAGGGGGGGGAACACCAGCGTCGACCCGGGTGGCACCGAGCCACTGGGTGCGTCGCACGGTGCTGGTCATCTTCAGCCTGGGCCTGCTGGGCGCCATCGGCGCGGTGTTCACGCAGGTCATCGCCGCACGCGTTCCGGAACAGCGCGCCACCCTCGAGAAACTGATCACCGACCGCACCGGTCTCGCGGTGCGTTTCGACAATGTGCATTTCGCCTGGGGCATCGATGGCACCAGCGCGGTGTTCGAGCGCGTGGAGCTGACCGATCCCGCGCGCGGGCGCGTGCGCGTGATCGCCCCCGAGCTGCGCGTGGAATTCGACACCTGGGATTTCCTCCGTCACCAGCAGTTCTCGCTGGGGCACGTCACGCTGTCTTCTCCCGACATCGACATCATCGGCGATGCGGAGCCGGTGGCTGCGCCGGCGCCGGCGGCCGCGCGCGCTACGGCTGCGAAGATCGCGACGGCAGGCGAGGACGAGGCGGCGATGGTGCGTCGTTACACCGCGTGGGCCGAGCTCATGCCCGTGGGCCGCGTGGAAGTGGAGGGTGCGCGCGTACACCTGTTCCGCCGCGGCGAACGCGCGGCCCGGCACAACTTCACGCTGAGCCAGGCGGTCATCAGCCGCGGCACGAACAGTTTCAACGCCTTCGGCACCATGCTGCTGTCGCAGGACATCGGCCAGTCGCTGTTCGTCTCCGCGAAACTGGACGGTCTCGGTGCAGCCAAGGGCGCCAGCGGCGAGCTTCGCGTGATCGCGCGTCGCGTGTTCCTCGACAAGCTCGGTTCGCTGGCGGCGCGCGGCCGCGGCACCATCGATGCCACGCTGACGCTGCGCGACGGCCGCCTCCACGACGGCAACTGGCAACTCAGCGCGCGCGAACTGCAGCTGTCACCGAAGTCATCCCGGAATTCTCACGCGGACACACGCTTCGATCACTTCACCGTGCAAGGCAAGTTGCGCAGAGTGCAGGACGATTTCCAGCTCGAGTTCACGGACCTGCAGCTGACGCGCGGCGCGCGACTGGAACGCGCGCCGAGGGTGAGCGCGCGCGTCAGCCTGGCTCCGGGCACGACACGGGTCGCGGCCGTCACGGCCGCGGCGGACCGCATGCCGTTCATGGCCTCGGAATTCGTCGCGGGCGCGCTGGCACCTCGCCTGGATGCGCCGCTGGAATTCGCGGGTTCGGATTGGGCTCCTTCGGCGGGCGAACTCCGGGATCTCCGTTTCGATTCGCAGGCACGCACGCTCAGCGCCAACGTGACGGGCGTGGAGCTCAGCCGTGCTTCGGACAACGCCCGCGTGGCGCATCTCGCGGCGCGTATCGAACTGGAAGGCGACCAGGCGTTGATCACCTTCGAACCCGAACGCGTGGTGGAGCTGCGTGTCGGCGAAGGTGAGCCGCGTGAAATCAGGCTGGCCGGAACCGTGAGCGCGCACGGTGCTGGCGATCTCTCCTTCGGCAAGCTGCGCGTGCAAAGCGGTGAAACGTCCATTGGCGTGGACGGCGACTGGACCCTGGCTGGCCGGCAGTCGGGACCGCTCAGCGTCGAACTGTCGAACGTCGACCGCGCGATGCTGGGCGACGCATGGACCCTGTTGTCGCTGCAGCAACTGCCGCAATTCGCGGACGTGCAGGATGGCCGCATCGTCTCGGGCAGACTGAGCGTGTTGCCCCGAACGGATGCCGACAAGCGCGTCGTCGACTGGCGGCGTTCGCGCGGATCCCTGGAACTCGCCGGCCTCGCCAGCGCCGGTGCCGATGTTCCGCGATTGGCCTCAGCTGCCGGCAAACTGGAATTCGCGCGCGGCGGCGCGCAGCTGCGCCTGACTACCGGGACGATCGAAGACCTGCAGCTCAGCGATGCGCGCGTCGACTGGCCGCGCACCGGCTCGCCGCGATTGCGCGCGGCCGCCCAGGGGGAGCTGAACTCGCCGCTGTTGCGCCGCGCCCTTCAGGAGCAGGGTCTGGATCGACTCGCCGGTCACGTGACGCTCGAGGCCGAAGCGCGCGGTGAAGCCGAATTGAGCAAACCGGAATCGTGGCGTGTAACCGCGCGCCTCGACAACGCATCGCTGCCGTTGTCCGGCGAACTGCCATCGGTCGAGAAGATTTCCGGAACCGTGCGACTGGCTGGCGGCGAGCTGCGCGGCCTTGCGCTCACCGGCGCCTGGCTGGGCGGCGCGGTCGAAGTCGAAACGCGCCGCGCGGGCGCGCGCGGCGTCACCAGCGCCAGCGTGAAAGGTGTCGCCGACGCGGCGCCGCTGCTGAAGTTGTTAGGTCAGCCGGGCGCAGCGGGCCTCGTGAGCGGTCAGCTCGCCTGGAGCGGCACGCTGCAACGGGATGATGCCGCCGGCGAAGCCGCGGAGGGGTGGCAGTTGTCGATGACCAGCACTCTCGCGGGCGTCGAGAGCCGCCTGCCCGAGCCCTTTGACAAGACTCGCGCGCGCGCCGTCCCGGTCACCGCGGGATTGCATTTCGACGCGCGCGGCATCCGTGATTTCGAGATCGAGAGTGGCCGGAACTCCATCCAGGGTCGCGTGCTCGATGGCGCGGTCCAGGCGCGCTTCGACATCCAGGGCGTAGCCGGCGAACTGCAGGACTCGAATGGACCCCATCAGCCCCGGCTTGGCATCGACAGGCTCGACTTGCGCCGCGCGCCCGTGGTGTTGGCCGCGGCCGGCGCGATGCTTCCCGAGGCAGGCGAACTACTGGTGACCGTGGCCGAGGTGCGCCATGCGAATCGCGCGCTGGGCGCGCTCGACGCTTCACTGACCCGCCGCGGCGATGGCGTGGAGTTCTCGCTGGATTCCACCGACGACTCGCCGCACGAACTCGCGGCCACCGGACAATGCCTTCCCGATCAGCCCTGCCGCATGGAATTCACCGTCAATACGCTTCAGCTGCCGTCGCTGCTGGGTGACGAGAAATTGCCGGCCGAGTGGCCCACGCAAACGCTGCATGCCTCGGGAGAACTGGCTTGGCGCGGCGATGCCGGTGCCGACATCACCCGCGCGCTCACGGGCTCTTTCGAGCTCGAAACCCAGGGCGCGAACAGTTCGCATCAACTGCTGGCCAGCGCGGTGCTGGCCGATGGCCACATCGAGCTGGCAAACGTGCAGGGCACGGGTCCCGATTTCGACCAGGCTTTCCGTGGCAGCGGCCGGGTGGGCCTGCTGGCCCGCACCTACGACCTCACGCTCGACTACGAGCAGATTTCGCTGGCCGCCAGCGCCGTGCCTCCGCCGGCCCGCGTGAGGCTGTCGCGTGCCTGGTCCTCTTTGCGCGGTTCGGTGGCCAGGCGAGACTCGGCCCAGGCGACACCGGCGCGAAGGGTACAATGGCACGGAACATGGGACTGACTGGCGCCTTCTTCGCTTACGGACGCCGCCCCCGTTCTTCGAAAAGAAGGGGCGGCGTTTTCCTTTGTGGCGCTTGCGCCTGATGAAAGTCGCTGCCATCCAGATGACCACCAGCCACGAGATCGGCACGAATCTCGAGGCGGCTGAGCACCATCTGGCCGAAGCAGCCCGCCAGGGGGCCTTGCTCGCGGCGCTGCCGGAAAACTTCGCCTTCATGGGCAAGGACAGCGGAGACAAGCGCGCCATTGCCGAGCCCGATGGCGCCGGCCGCATCCAGGACTTCCTTGCAGACACGGCCCGCCGCCACAAGATATGGATCGTGGGCGGCACGGTGCCGCTGCGTCACTCGAGCGATGGCCGGGTTGCCGCCGCCTGCCTGGTCTACAAGTCCGACGGACAACGGGCGGCGCGATACGACAAGATCCACCTGTTCGACGTGGACGTGCCGGGCAGCGCGGAATCACATCGCGAATCGGCGCACACGGTGCCGGGCCGCGAGCCGCGCGTGATCGACACGCCCATCGGCAAGCTGGGGCTGGCGGTGTGTTACGACATGCGCTTCCCGGAGCTGTTCCGCGTATTGTCGCGGCAGGGCGCCGAGATGTTCGTGGTGCCCTCCGCGTTCACGGTACCCACGGGCCGCGCGCACTGGGAAACGCTGTTGCGCGCGCGGGCCATCGAAAACCTCTGCGGGCTGATCGCGCCGGCGCAGTGGGGCCTGCATTCGAACGGGCGCGAGACTTACGGTGATTCGATGATCATCGATCACTGGGGCAAGGTGCTGGCGCGCCTGCCGGCGGGTACCGGCTGCGTGGTGGCCGAGATCGATGCCGCCGGCCGCATGGAAGCGCGTTCGCGCTTCCCGTCGCTGGAGCATCGTGTCATCCATGGTTGTTAGCCCGAATCGTTGTCAGAGATTTTCCGGAGACCGCAAAGAATGAGTGCCATCGTTTCGACCGCCAATACCGAGCCACTGGCCATCGCGCGGGAGCTGATCCTGCGCCCGGGCGGCCTCGACGATTCGCGGCTGGACGGCGCGCTCTCGCAGGTCATGTCGAGTTCCATCGATGCCGCCGACCTGTATTTCCAGGTGTCCCGCGAAGAGAGCTGGGCGCTCGAGGACGGCATCGTCAAGGAAGGCAGCGCCAGCATCGAACAGGGCGTGGGCGTGCGCGCGCTGACCGGCGAGAAGACCGGCTTCGCGTACTCCGACGAGATCGTGCTGCCGGCGCTCGAGGAGGCGTCGCGCGCCGCGCGCGCCATCGCCCACCGCGGCCAGGACCGCGCGGCCGGCCACGTCGTGCCGTCGCGGGGCCACAACCTCTATCTACCCGTGGACCCGGTGTCCAGCTTTTCCTCCAGCGAAAAGGTGGCGTGGCTCGAGCGCGTGGACCGCGAGACGCGCAAGATGGATCCGCGCGTGCAGCAGGTCATGGCCAGCGTGGTGGCGGTGCACGAAGTGGTGCTGATCGCCAACAGCGAGGGCCATCTCGCCGCCGACGTGCGCCCGCTGGTGCGCTTCAATGTTTCTGTCATCGTCGAGCAGAACGGGCGCCGAGAGCAGGGCTACGCAGGTTCCGGCGGTCGCTTCACGCTCCCCGAACTCGTGAAAGGTGACAAGCCGCTGCAGCTGGCGCGCGAGGCCGTGCGCCAGGCGCTGGTGAATCTCGATGCCATCCCCGCGCCCGCGGGCCCCATGACCGTGGTGCTGGGCGCCGGCTGGCCGGGAATCCTGCTGCACGAGGCCATCGGCCACGGGCTCGAAGGCGACTTCAATCGCAAGGGCACGTCGGCCTTCGCCGGGCGCATTGGCGAACGCGTGGCGTCCGAGCTTTGCACCATTGTCGATGACGGCACGCTGAGCCGCCGGCGCGGATCGTTGAATATCGATGACGAGGGCACTCCCACCCAGTGCACGACGCTCATCGAGAACGGCGTGCTCAAGGGATATCTGCAGGACAAGATGAACGCGCGCCTCACGGGCAACTCGAGCACCGGCAATGGCCGCCGCGAGTCCTTCGCGCACATCACGCTGCCGCGAATGACCAACACGTACATGCGCCCGGGCAAGACGCCTCCGGAGGAAATCCTGGCGTCGGTGCAGAAGGGAATCTACGCCGTGAACTTCGGTGGCGGCCAGGTGGACATCACTTCCGGCAAGTTCGTGTTCTCCGCCAGCGAGGCCTATCTCATCGAGAACGGCAAACTCGGCGCGCCCATCAAGGGCGCCACGCTGATCGGCAATGGCCCCGACGTGCTCACGCGCGTTTCGATGGTGGGCAACGACCTCAAGCTCGACGACGGCGTCGGCACCTGCGGCAAGGAAGGGCAGAGTGTTCCGGTGGGCGTGGGCCAGCCGACACTGCGCGTGGAAAATCTCACTGTCGGCGGCACGGGCTGACGCCAGTCGCCGCGCACTCCCGCGTGCTCCGCCTTGTCGGAGGAGTAGCCGGCGCAGCGCCCGCCGATTCCTGCGCGTTCCCGTAAGAATTCCCGCTAACGCGGAAATCACGCGCGGATGCACTATCACAACGCGCGGTCGACAGGGATGTCGTCAAAGTGCGTCAGCATTTTGTAGCGAAGGATTCGCACCGCGCCTACATCGTAATCAGACACGAACATAATGAAGTGCGTGTTTTGCGACATTGGAAACTCTGTGATCCGCGGCACATCATGCCTGCCATATGCGCCAGCAAACTCTCCCGAACTATCCCGAGGCCTTCACACGGCCGGCTTCAGTCAACGATCGTCAGGCCCCGGCCAACGAACGCATCAACGAACGAGTCAACGAGCGGAGTATTCAGAAAATGCGCAACGACACAGCAGCCAGTGGCGAATTCCGGATCAATCTTCCGCCCGACGTGATCGCGGAAATGCGCCGCACGGCCGGCAGCCCGCGCACCGCGATGCAGGTGGATGGCTTCCGCCCCGGCTTGTTTGGTCGCCTGATCAATCTGTTCACCGGCCGACGCCGCTAAGCCAGGCAGTTCCAGCAACAAAAAGGCCCGCGAGTTCGCAAACTCGCGGGCCTTTTTCATTTCGGGTGACGTCAGTATTTCAGCGCAAACCCGCGGCTTCCTCCGAGGGCGCATCGTCGTCGGCATCTTCGTTGGCGGCGTTCACGTCGATGCCACGCAAGTCATCGTGGGTATCCGCGAGATGTTCGGTCTGTCGATCGACATACAGGATTTCATGCTGGCCCAGCGTCACCACGTCGCCATCGCGCAGCGTGTGGCGGCGAACGCGTTTGCCGCCGACGACGATACCGTTGGTGCTGTTGAGGTCCTCGATGACCGATATGCCATCGCTGCCGGTGACGATCTGGCAGTGATGCCGGCTGATGAATTTGCTGTCGATCTGCAGGTCGTTGTCGGGCGTACGGCCGACCACCTTGCGTCCCGCGACCAGGTGCAGTTCCGCCACCGTCTTGCCATCCGTGGACAACACCAGCTTTGCCAGCATGCGCGGCGCGCGGTCGCCGGTGGTCGAGCCGGAGCTGCCATTGGCCAGTGACTTGGTGGCCATCGAATTGGCAATGGCGTTGGCGCGCACCGAGTATTCAGCCCACTGCAGTTCGGCCACGGCCGACTGGATGTCCTTGAGCAGCACCACGTCGCGGTCTTCATTGAAGGCGGCCAGCATGGCCGTATCGCACAGCGTGTTCACCAGGCGCGGCACGCCGCCCGAGTACTTGAACAGCTCGGGATAGGTGTCTTCCTCGAAGATCTCGCGGCCTTGGGCGCCGGCGACCTCGAGGCGATGCTTCACGTACGAGCGCAGGTCCTCGCGCGACAGCGCGCCCAGGTGGAATCGCAGGCGTACGCGTTGCGCCAGCTGGATCAGCTCCGAGGAGTCCATCTTCTCGTTCAGTTCAGGCTGCCCGGCCAGGATGATGCGCAGCACCTTTTCCTTGGTGGATTCGATGCCCGACAGCAGGCGGATTTCCTCGAGCACCTTGAGGGAGAGGTTCTGCGCCTCATCGATGATCAGCAGGACCTTGCGCCCCGCGGCGTATTGTTCGATGAGAAAGCTGTTGAGAGTGGCGATGAGTTCGGCTTTCTTCATCTTGAAAGGCGAGAAGCCGAACTGCACCAGCACCGATTGCAGGAACTCGACCGCGGTGACCTGGGTCTGGTTGATCTGCGCGATCACCACGTCCGAGTCGAGCTGGCGCAGGAAACTTTCGATGAGCGTGGTCTTGCCCGAGCCGATTTCGCCGGTGATGACCACGAACCCATCCGTGAACCAGATGGTGGACTCCATGTACGCCTTGGCGCGCGCATGGGCGCGCGACAGGTACAGGAACTGCGGGTCCGGGCTCAGCCGGAACGGCAATTCGTGAAGTTTGAAGCTCTCGATATACATCCCAGCGAGGGATATTACGGTAAAGCCCTAGCGGGGGCGCGAATCCGGGCGGATCGGCTCAGCGAACTGCGAGCCAGGTCTCCCTGTCCACCCTGGACAGGAGCTTCAGGGCGCGCCTGTCGCGGGTTCTCGCCGAGGCCTCGCAGATAGTCAGGTGGCCCAGCTTGCGGCCCGGGCGGGCGGATTTGCCGTAATCGTGCCAGTGGAGGCCGGGTTCCTCGAGCAGTCGTTCCCGGGTAGGCATCTGGCCTACAAGGTTGATCATGGCTGAATGCCCGCGTGCACGGGTGCTGCCCAACGGGAGCCCGGCGATGGCGCGCACGTGGTTCTCGAACTGGCTGGTCTCGGCGCCCTCGATGGTCCAGTGCCCGGAGTTGTGCACGCGCGGGGCCACCTCGTTGGCGATGAGCTTGCCGCGTTTCACGAAGAACTCGATGGTGAGCACGCCCACGTACCGGAAGTGCTCCAGCAGTTTTTTCGCCGCGCGATGCGCCTGGCGCGTGAGCGCGACGTTGCCGTAAGGCGCGCGCGTGAGCCGCAGGATGCCCTCGCGGTGCACGTTCAGGTTGAGTGGATAGAACACCACGTCGCCGTCCAGGCCACGGACCGCGATCACCGACACTTCGGCGTCGAAGGGCACCAGGTTCTCGTAGAGCAACGGCGCCTTGCCCAGGGCTTCCCAGGCGCGGTCGAGGTCGGCGGGCTTGCGCAACACGAACTGGCCCTTGCCGTCGTAGCCCAGCCGGCGCGTCTTGAGGATGCCGGGAAGCCCGATCGTGCGCGCCGCGAGTTCCAGCGATTCGCGCGAGTCGACCGCGGCGTACTGCGTGGTGGGAATGCCCAGCAGCTCGAAGGAACGCTTCTCGGTGAGGCGATCCTGCGCCACCGCCAGCGCGCGCAATGGCGGCGAGATGCGTGCCGCGCCGGGCAGGTTCTCGAGGCTGGCCACCGGGATGTTCTCCCAGTCGAAGGTGACCACCTCGCAACGCTGCGACAGCTGACCTAACAACTCGCGGTCGTCGAGCGCGCCCGCGATCAGCGGCGCGACCTGGCCGCCGGGCGTGCCGGCATCCTTGTCGAGGAACAGGAAGTCGAGGCCAAGCGGATAACCGGCGAGGGCCATCATGCGGCCGAGCTGGCCGGCGCCAACGATGCCCACAGTCATGACAGGCGGGTCATCTACTTCGCGGGGTCGGCCAATCCGGGATCGGCCATCCTGGGATCGGAATGGGCCAGAACCTTCGCCGTCTGGTCGACGCGGAATTGCTTGAGCGCGGCATCGATGTCCGGACGCTTGTTGGCAAGAATGGCCGCCGCCGCCAGGCCCGCGTTCGTGGCGCCCGCGACGCCGATCGCGAAGGTGGCCACGGGAATCCCGGCTGGCATCTGCACGATGGAGAGCAGCGAATCCATGCCGTTGAGCGCCTTGGATTGCACCGGCACGCCGAGCACCGGCAGCGTGGTCTTGGACGCCACCATGCCGGGTAGATGGGCGGCGCCACCAGCGCCGGCGACGATCACCTCGATGCCGCGACCCTGGGCGCTGGAGGCGTACTCGAACAGCAGGTCGGGGGTGCGATGCGCGGAGACCACGCGGGTTTCATAAGGGACCTTGAGCTTGTCGAGCGCCTCGGCGGCGGCCCGCATGGTGTCCCAGTCCGACGTCGAACCCATGATGATGCCGACCAGTGGTTTCATCGCGAAATACTATCAAACAAGCCGCGCAGGGTCCGGAACAGTTCGCGTGACGCCGCCTCGCGGCTGCCCGGATCCACGCGCTGGCTCGTGGCCTTGTTGATGAGATTCTGAATCGCCTTGCGGTCGGCGGCCGGGCACCACTTGACGAGTTCGTCGAGCTCGGACGGCCCCCCGGTGAGCAGGCGGGTGCGCCAGGCTTCGACGCGCTTGTGCTTTTCAGAGGCGAACTGCGCCGTGCGCGATTTCTCCGCGAGCGCGGTCTCGATGGCCGTGAGGTCGATGTCGCGCATCAGTTTGCCGATGAACTGCCGCTGGCGCGCGAGCCCGCCACGGCTGTTGATGCGCTTGGCGAGCTGGATGGCATCCAGCAGGGTTTCGGGCAGGTCGAGGGCCTGCAGCTCCGATTCCTTCAATTCAATGAGGCGGGTTCCGAGTTTTTGCGCGGCGTCGGCGTCGCGTTTGCGCTGGCTCTTGCTGGGGCCGTCGTACTGGTCGAATTCCCCGCTGTCTTCGTCTTCCTGCATCGTACAATTCTGCCATGCAAGTCGACAGCAGCCGCATTCCCGAGCTCAAAACCATCGTCTCCGATTCGCTCAAGCTGGCCCGTGACCGCGGCGCCACCCAGGCCGAGGCCGACGTGAGCCTTCAGCAGGGGCTCACCACCACGGTCCGGCTGGGCGAGGTGGAAACCGTCGAATACCAGCGCGATCGCGGCATGGGGATCACCGTGTACTTCGGCAAGCGCAAGGGGTCGGCCAGCACCGCCGACCTGTCGGCGAAAGCCGTGGCCGAGACCGTCGAGAAGGCCTGCGACATCGCCCGCTATACCGCGGAGGACGAGTGCGCGGGCCTTGCGGACCCCGAAGAGCTGGCGCGCGAGATTCCCGACCTCGATCTCGACCATCCCTGGGAATTGCCGCCCGAGCTCGCGGTGGAAACCGCGCGCGCCTGCGAGGCCGCAGGGCGTGCCGTGGACTCGCGCATCAGCAATTCCGAGGGCGCCAGTGTCGGCAGTCACCGGGGTGTGCGCGTGTACGGCAACTCGCATGGCTTCCTCGAAGGTTTCGCCAGCACCAGCCACAGCGTGAGCTGCGTGTTGCTCGCGCAGGTCGGCGAGGACATGCAACGCGACTACTGGTACTCGTCGGCGCGCGACGCGCGCGATCTCGAAGCCGCGGAATCCATCGGGCGCAAGGCCGGTGAACGCGCCGTGCAGCGCCTGGGCGCGCGCAAAATCGCCACGCAGAAGGCGCGCGTGTTGTACGCGCCGGAAGTCGCGCGTGGACTCATCGGGCATTTCCTCGGCGCCGTGCGCGGCAGCAGCCAGTACCGCAAGAGTTCCTTCCTGCTGGGCGCGGCGGGGCAGCGTGTGTTCCCCGAGTTCATCGCGCTGCGCGAGCGTCCGCACATCCGCAAGGCGCTGGGTAGTTCGCCCTTCGATGCCGAAGGCGTGTCCACGCGCGACCGCGACCTGGTGAGCGATGGCACGCTGCAGGGCTACATCCTCGGCAGCTATTCCGCACGCAAGCTGGGGTTGCGGACCACGGGCAATGCCGGCGGCACACACAACCTGCTGGTCGAGGCCAAGGGCGGCGGAGTGCCCGTCGAGACGCTGCTCAGGCAACTGGGCACGGGACTGCTGGTCACCGAGCTCATGGGACAGGGCGTGAATGGCGTCACCGGCGATTATTCGCGCGGTGCATCGGGTTACTGGGTGGAGAACGGCGTGGCCACCTATCCTGTCCACGAAATCACCATCGCCGGCAACCTCAGGGACATGTACCAGAACATCGCCGCCATCGGCAGTGATGTGGACGTGCGCGGCGGAGTGCGCGTGGGTTCCGTTCTGCTCAACGAAATGACCATCGCGGGCGAGTAGGCTCGGCGGTGCCCGGGTTCGATCCCAACGCGCTTCACCTGATCAACGGCGACAGTGCCGGCGGCACTTTCCGGCAGGCCATCGCCAATACCAACCGGCTGATCATCGCGCGTGACGTCTTGTCCTGCGGCCCGCTGCCGACTTTCGTCGATATGGAGTCCTGGACGCGCTTCCGTGTCGCGTTTTGGCAGGAGGCGATGCAGGGCCTGCCCGACATCGACATGCGTTTGCGCCAGACCGACCTGTCGCAGAACGTGCAGCGGATCATCGAGGCCAGTCGTCTCTACGTCTGGGCCGCGAGCGGCAACACCGACCAGCTCATGGTGACCTTCCTGTTCGAGGTGCTGGAGCGATACGGCGCGGACCCCGGCAAGGTGCAGCTGGTGGAGTTCCTCACGCTGCCGGGCACCGAGCGGCGCGCGATTCAGATGGGTGAACTCGACGCCACGCGGATGCGCATGCATCCCACGCCGCGCGCCCTGACGATGGACGACTGGGTGGCGTATCGCCAGGCCTGGCGCGCGGTGACCGCGGACACTCCCGCGAAGCTGTTGTCTTTCGAGAGGGACTCGCCACATGCGTCCGCGCCGCTCAAGCTCGCGGTGAAACAAGTGCTGCGGCTGTATCCGGATCGCGTCAGCGGGCTGCCGCTGTGGGATCGACGACTGCTGGAGAACGTGCCGGAGCGGGGCCCCAGGGCCGAGCGCATCATCGCCTTCACACTGGGCGAGCGATTCGACGAGGGAGACCTGGCGGGCGATACCTATCTCTTCTGGCGGCTGCTGCGCATGGCATCGCCCGCATTGCCCAAACCACTGCTGGTAGTCCTTGGGGACACGAGTTCCCTGCTGACCACCCATTTCGAATTGACCGCGTTCGGCGCGGAAGTCGTGGCTGGCAGGGCTTCGTCGTGGCCCGCGAACCCCATCGACGACTGGGCCGGCGGCGTCCATCTGTCATCCGCCGCGGGCAACCTGTGGTTCACGGATGCCAAGGGCGGGCTCGCACCCGGCTGATCAGGCGTTCTCTTCCACGAGGTCGCGCAATGTCATGTCGCCGCAGCTCTTGCGCCAGGCTTCGTCCATCTTGGCGCTGATGGAGTCGATGGCGGGTAGTTTGAGATTGCGCCAACCCACCTGGCCGGACTTCTCGTTGCGTGCGATGTCGAGCACTTCCTGAATCGAGATCTTGCCGAGATCGCGCGCCGGCAGCAGGTATTCGTCCTCGGTGACGGTGATCAACCTCGAGTCCTCGAGCGAGTGCACGATGCGCGCGATGGCTATGCCCGGCATGCCGAGCTCATGCGACAGGCCGTCCAGCGACCAGCGCGTCCTGCCGTCGTGATAGGCGCGCGCGATCAGGTACATCACCTTGAGTGTCAGCTGCTCGCGCTGGACCACCGACAGGCGCAGTTCGGTCAGGCCCATGCGCAGGTAATTGCGGTTCTGCAGGTAGAACGAGAGCTGCGCGCCGATCAGCAGTATCAGCCAGCCGAAATACGTCCACAGCAGCGCGGCGACCACGAGTGCGAAACCCGCATACACCACCGACAGCCTCGTGGTGTACACCACCATCGCGGTGAAGAGCTTGCCCACCACGGCCCACAACACGCCGCCCGTGACGCCACCGATGATCGCCGGTTTCCATTTCACGCGGGTGTTGGGCACGAACATGTACACGGCGGTGAAGATGGCCGTGACCATGAAGTAGGGCGCGACCCACAGCCCCATCTCCTTGAGCCGGTCGAAGAAGGGCATGTAGCGGCCAATGCCGGCGCTGGCGCTTTCCAGCGCCCGGTGCGAGAGCCCGAGGAAACTGACCACCACGATGGGCCCGACGATCAGCAGAGCCACGTATTCGGTGACGCGGCGTGCGAAGCTGCGCGCGTGCTCCACGCGCCACAGGAAATTGAAGCTGTCTTCCACCTTCTTGATGGTGCCTAACAAGGTCCAGAGCAGCAGCGCGAGACCCAGCGAGCCGACCACGCCGGTGCTGACGCTGTCCGCGAACTGCATGACCCGGTCGGTCAGCTGGTGCGCGCTGTCACCCACGGGGCGGAAGAATTCGTAGATCAGCGGCTCCAGCTCGCGATGCGCGCCGAAGGCCTTGAGCACCGCAAAAGCGAAGGCGATCAGCGGCACCAGCGACAGCAGCGTGGCGTACACCAGGCCCATGGCGTGCAGGTTGATCTGGCCGCGCGAGAGGTCGCGCAGCACGGCATAGGGATAACGAAGCACGCGCAGGACGAGTGCGCCGGGCGTCGTCCCTTCGGAGTACTCGCCGAACAGGTATCGGTCGAGCCAGTTCCAGAAAGCGAGAATCATTGGGGCGGCAGAATAGATTAGATTGGCGGGCATGTCTGCGAGTTATCCCCGCCGCATCGTCTGCCTGACCGAAGAGACCACCGAGACGCTGTACCTGCTGGGCGAGGAGGCGCGCATCGTGGGCATCTCCGGTTTCACCGTACGCCCGCCGCGCGCGCGGAAGGAGAAGCCGCGCGTGTCGGCCTTCACTTCGGCGAAGATCGACAAGATCGTGCAGCTCGAGCCCGATCTGGTGCTCGGGTTCTCCGACTTGCAGGCGGACATCGCGACGGAGCTGATCCGCGTTGGCATCGCCGTGCACGTCTTCAATCATCGAAGCGTCGCGGAGATACTCCAGATGATCGCCGTGCTCGGCGGCATGGTCGGATGTGAGGCCAAAGCCGCCGCGCTCATCGCCGATCTCGAGTCGGGCATGGGAGCCATACGCCGGAGCGTGGCGCGCCTCACCAAGCGCCCGCGCGTGTATTTCGAGGAATGGGATGACCCGCAGATCTCCGGCATACGTTGGGTGTCGGAGCTCGTCGGCATCGCCGGCGGCGACGACGTGTTTCCCGAACTCGCGCGCGAATCGCTGGGCAAGAACCGCATCATCGCCGACGCGCTGGAAGTGCCGCGACGTGCGCCCGACATCATCTTCGGATCCTGGTGCGGCAAGAAATTCCGCCCGGAGCTGGTGGCGGCTCGCGCCGGCTGGGGCGAAGTGCCGGCGGTGCGGGCCGGGAATCTTTTCGAGATCAAGTCCTCGATCATCCTGCAGCCCGGGCCGGCGGCGCTGACGGATGGACTACGCGAATTGCATTCTCACATCGGGCGCTGGGCCGGGCTCACGCCGTGAGACGTTTGAGCGCCTCGCGGTAGTTCGAGCTGGTCTTGCTGATGATGTCGGCCGGAAGTTTCGGCCCCGGCGCCTGCTTGTTCCAGTCGAGCGTTTCCAGATAGTCGCGCACGAACTGCTTGTCGAAGGAGGGCGGGCTGATGCCTTCCTTCCAGGTATCCGCCGGCCAGAAGCGCGAAGAATCGGGCGTGAGCACTTCGTCGATGAGCACCAGCGACCCATCCGCGTTCTGCGCGAACTCGAACTTGGTGTCGGCGATGATGATGCCCCGATGGCGCGCGTGCTCCGCGGCGAACTCGTAGATGCGGATCGCGGTATCCCGCACCCGCGCGGCCAGCTCGGCACCAACAATGGCCGAGGCCTGCTCGAAGCTGATGGTCTCGTCGTGCTCGCCCATGGCCGCCTTGGTTGACGGGGTGAACAGCGTCTGCGGCAGCCGTGCCGCCTGTTTGAGACCCGGCGGTAGTTTGATGCCGGAAATGGCGCCGGTCTTCTGGTAGTCCTTCCACCCCGAGCCGATGACATAACCGCGCACCACGGCTTCGAGCGGTACGGTCTTGAGTTTCTTCACGATGACCGCACGATCGGCCAGCATGGCCAACTCGTCCGAATCGCGTACCACTTCTTCGAGTTTCCGCCCGGTCAGGTGGTTGGGCACGATGTGGCGCGTCTTTTCGAACCAGAAGTTCGAAATGGAATTGAGCACGCGGCCCTTGTCGGGAATCGGGTCGGGCAGCACCACGTCGAAGGCCGACAGGCGGTCGGTGGTGACGATGAGCATCGACTCCGCGTCGATCTCGTAGATGTCGCGGACTTTCCCCGAGTGGATTTTCTTGAGTCCCCGCAGATTCGTGGTGTGCACGGGCGGGGTGGCGGTAGCGGCTGGTAGCATACGAGCCATGCATCTTAGCAAGCGGGCCCGATGAGCATTACCGGAAAAGTCATCGGCGCCATCCTCGGCCTCCTGATCTTCCGCAGCCCCTGGGGAGCCATCGTGGGTCTCTTCGTCGGACACCTCTATGACCAGAGCGTGTCCGCCACGCGCCGCCAGCGTACGCATACACCCGAAGGGCTGGTCAGGGTCCGGGAGCGGTTTTTCACGGCCACCTTCGAGGTCATGGGTCATGTGGCCAAGGCCGACGGGCGCGTGTCGGAGTCGGAAATCGCCGCCGCCCGCAAGGTGATGGCGGAACTGCGGCTCGATGGCGCGCAGATCCACGCCGCCATCCAGCATTTCACGCGGGGAAAGAACCCGGGCTTCGACGTCGAGGACACGGTGCGCGACTTCCGCGAAATCTGCGCCGACCAGCCGGAGATGCTGCGCGTGTTCCTCGAGTTCCAGGTGCGCGCGGCGCTGGAGGGCGTGGACATGCAGGGGCCGGCGCGCATGGCCATCCAGAAAGTGGCCGAACTGCTCGACGTCTCGCGGCTCGAGCTGGCGCACATCGAGGCCGTGCTCCGGCTGCAGCGAGATTATTTCCGCCAGCGCGGCGGCGCGGGCGCCGGCACGAATGGCGGCCAGGGGTCCGGCGGCCAGTCGGCGGCGAAGCCGGGCATGAAGCTGGATGCTGCCTACCAGATTCTGGAAGTGGACTCGCGGGTCAGCAACGAAGACGTGTCGAAGGCGTATCGTCGGCAGCTATCCAAGCATCACCCGGACAAGCTGAAGGCCAACGGTCTGCCCGAATCCATGCTGGAACACGCCAAACAACGTACGCAGCAGATCATCGAGGCGTACGAGCTGATCAAGTCCACGCGAGGGATGACGTAACTCCGCCATGAACTGGACCGAAGCCGCCATTCTCGTCGGTCTCCTCGTGATCAATGGAGTTTTCGCGGGCTCGGAGCTGGCGCTGGTGTCGGCGCGCAAGGCGCGTCTCAGGACGCGCGCCAACCAGGGCCACCGCGGCGCGCGCGCGGCGCTGCAACTGCTGGCCAACCCGACGCAACTGCTTTCCACGGTGCAGATCGGCATCACGCTGGTGGGCATCCTTACCGGCGTATACAGCGGCGCGGCGTTCGCCGAAGACCTGGCCGTGGTGTTTCAGCGCATCCAGTGGCTGGCTGAATACGCCCAGGAAACCGCGTTCACGCTGGTGGTCGTGGTGGTCACCTATCTATCGCTGATCCTCGGCGAGCTGGTTCCCAAGCGCGTGGCGCTGGCGCATGCCGAGACCATTGCCGAATACGTCGCCATCCCCATGACCTGGGTCCTGCGCGGCGCGTGGCCGCTGGTCTGGCTGCTGCAGGTGTCCACCGAAACGGTGACGAAGCTGCTGCCGGTGCAGAGCGCGCCGGCTTCCTCGATCACGGAGGAC
Organism: Steroidobacteraceae bacterium; assembly: GCA_029266835.1. Taxonomy (GTDB): domain Bacteria; phylum Pseudomonadota; class Gammaproteobacteria; order Steroidobacterales; family Steroidobacteraceae; genus CADEED01. The sequence goes on along the minus strand of JAQSWD010000002.1, from coordinate 67,811 downwards.
GAAGTCAAGCAGCTGGTGGCGGAGGGTGCGCTCGAGGGCGTATTCCTGCGGCGTGAGAAGGATCTCATCGAGGGCGTGCTGCGGCTCGCCGACAGCGCCATCGAAACCATCATGGTCCGCCGCGGCGACATTCTCTGGCTGGATGCAAACATGTCGCTGGAGCTGCAGTGGCGCGAGGCGCGCGGCAGCGGTCACTCGCGTTTCCTGCTCTGCGACGGGGCGCTGGATCACCTGCGCGGCGTGATCACGCTCGCGGACCTTGGCGAGGCGCTGCGGCTGGGCGGCGTGATTCCCGAACAACATCTGCGCCAGCCGCTGCACGTGCCACCCACCTTGTCGGCGCTCAAGCTGCTCGACATGTTCCGCAGCGCGAACGTGCACCTCGCGGTGGTCACCGGCGAATACGGCGAAATCCTCGGGCTGGTGACGCCCGCCGACATCCTGCGCGCAATCGCGGGTGGCCTCGGAGATCTGGGTTCGCGCGAGCGCAGCGAAGCGGTGCGCCGCGACGACGGCAGCTGGTTGTTTGACGGGCAGATACCCATCTACGACGTGGAGCGCGTGCTGGAGCGCAACGACCTGGCCTCGGGCGACAACTTCAATACGCTCGCCGGGTTCGTGCTCTGGCACCTCGGCAGGTTGCCCACCTGCGGAGAGAAGCTGTCCTGGCGTGACCTGCGCATCGAAGTGTTGGACCTCGACGGGCCGCGCATCGACAAGGTGCTGGTGTCGGTGCGTCCTCCGGCGGAATCACCACCCGGGGACGAATGAACCCGGGACGAATGACCCCAGCACACGAATGACCCCGTCGATGACGTACACTTCTCCGTCATGAACCAGCCCTGGATCGCGCCTTCGATTCTTTCCGCCGATTTCGCGCGCCTGGGTGAGGAAGTGAACGCGGTGCTGGCCGCCGGCGCCGACGTGGTCCACTTCGACGTGATGGACAACCATTACGTGCCCAATCTCACCATCGGCCCGCTGGTCTGCGAGGCGCTGCGCAAGCACGGCGTCACCGCGCCGATCGACGTGCATCTCATGGTGAAGCCGGTGGATCGCATCGTCCCGGATTTCGCCAGGGCCGGCGCTACCTATATCTCGTTCCACCCCGAAGCCACCGAGCACGTGGACCGCACCATCGAGCTGATCCGAGAGCATGGTTGCAAGCCGGGGCTGGTGCTCAACCCCGCGACGCCGCTGGACTGGCTCGATCACACGTTGCCCAAGCTGGACCTGGTACTGGTGATGTCTGTGAACCCGGGTTTCGGTGGGCAGAAATTCATTCCCGCCGTGCTCGACAAGGTGCGCGCCGTGCGCAAGCTCATCGACGCGAAGGGGCTGAAGACGCGCCTGGAAATCGACGGTGGAGTGAAGGCCGACAACATCGGCGAGATCGCGCGCGCCGGCGCCGACATGTTCGTGGCCGGCTCGGCGATCTTCGGCGCCAGCGACTACCAGGCGACCATCGCGGCAATGCGTTCCGCCATCGGTTCGACGTCGGGGCCGGCAGCCGTCGCCCGCTAGTTGGCCCGCTTCGGAATACGCAGGCGATCGAACCTGTTCAGGCGGCCGCGAATTTCCGTTCGCCAGAAATGAAAACGCCGGTCAGTGACCGGCGTTCTTGCTGGGGTGATGGGATCTGTCCCCATCTTCCGCAGGCGTAAAACGGGGACTGTCCCCTATTCGTCGTCGTCCTCGTCATCATCGTCGTCGTCATCGACGCGCGAGTTGCTGACCTTGCCGGTGCCCTTGCCGCCTTGCACGGGGACTACCACGGGGCGCGTCTTCATCTTCGGACGCGCATTGAATACGACGATGGTCTTGCCGGTGGCACGCAGCAGACCCTGGTCTTCCAGGACCTTCAGCACACGGCCCGCCATTTCGCGCGAGCAACCGACGAGTCGCGAGAGTTCCTGGCGGCTCACCTTGATCTGCATGCCCTCGGGATGTGTCATCGCATCGGGTTCGCCGCACAGGTCCATGATGGCGTGCGCCACGCGGCCCGTGACGTCGACGAACGCGAGGTCCGACAATTTGCGGTTGGTGCGGTCGAGACGCGTGGCGAGCTGCGTTGCCAGCTCGAACACCAGGCCGGGGCTTTCCGCCGCGATCTGGCGGAAGCGCGGATAGGTCATTTCCGCGAGCTCACAATGATTGCGCGTGCGCACCCAGGCGCTGCGCAACGGCGACTCGTGGAACAGGCCCATCTCGCCGAAGAACTGACCCTTGTTGAGGTAGGCGAGGACCATTTCGTTGCCTTCCTCGTCTTCCACCATCACTTCGACCGAGCCGCTGATGATGTAGTAGAGGACGTCGGGCAGATCGCCCGCATGGATCACTACCGTTTTGGAAGGAACTGTACGAATCCGGCAGTAGCTCAAGAACCGGTTGATGGCCGGTATGTCGCTGAGGGGTTTGACCGCCTCTTCCATCTGACTCTCCCTTGCTGCTTGCATCGTTCGACCCGAGACCTGTTGTTCAGCATTAAGTTGTATTACATAACTTACTGCTTACTCAAGCAAAAGGCCACGTATCAACCGTGACCTCCATCACAGGCGGTACGCAGTATGCGTCATCACGCGGGCCGTTCGCCGCATCAATTCGCGCACCGCACCAGGCAGGGGCGCCGCGCCGGCGCTTTCTGCCTGCCGCCCGTGGCCCACTTCGTCGTGGACCATGGCCTGCACGATCGCGCGACTGCGCGCGTCCTCGGCCGGCAATCTGTCGAGATGACTCTTGAGATGGCCTTCGACCTGGCGCTCGGTCTCGGCCACGAACCCGAGGCTTGTCTTGTCGCCGAGCAGGGCGGCGAGGGCGCCGATGCCGAACGACCCGGCGTACCACACGGGATTCAGCACGCTGGTCTGCGCTCCCAACTCCCGGAGGCGGGTCTCGCACCATGCGAGGTGATCGGTTTCCTCGCGTGCCGCATGCAGCATGAATTCCCGGACCTTGGGGTCGCGGGCGAACAGCGCCTGGGCGTGATAGAGGGCCTGTGCGGCCACCTCGCCGGCATGGTTCACGCGCATCAGGGCCGCGGATTCGCGTTTGTCATCGGGGGACAGGGCACCGTCTCCCTTGGACACCGCCCCCTGGGGCGCAGGAGGGACTGGCCGGCCGGCCGCGGGGGGCGCAAGCAGGGCCCTCAGGGCGCGGTCCGCCGCAGAGATGAAGGTGTCGAGATTGGGGCCGCGAGACATCAGGGGCGAGTATAAGCCTCCGGGGAGGCTGGGGTTTTCCCAGTCTTCCGGGTCGTAACGCAGGCCATTTCTTTGCTTTGCAAAGGAAAGTTGCGTTGAGTACACTTGCGCCCCTTTTTCCAGGGGCCCGCCTGCGTTGTCGGGCCTTTCCGGTGGTTGGAGTTCGCGATGTCCAATGTGTTGTCGACTGTTTTTGCCAAGAATGAAACCGTGCGCGGCGACTGGTTCGTCGTCGATGCCACCGACAAGGTGCTCGGCCGCCTGTGCACGCAGATCGCCATGCGCCTCAAGGGCAAGCACAAGGCGAGCTTCACCCCGCACATCGACACTGGCGATCACATCGTCGTGTTGAACGCCGAGAAGATCAAAGTCACGGGCAACAAGCTCGACGACAAGATCTACTGGCATCACACCGGCGCCATCGGCGGCATCAAGTCCATCGCTCTCGGCAAGCTGCTCAAGGAGCATCCCGAGCGCGCCATCGAATTCGCGGTGAAGGGCATGCTCCCCAAGGGCCCCCTCGGCCGCAAGATGTACAAGAAGCTGCACGTGTTCGCGGGCAACAAGCACCCGCACGCCGCCCAGCAGCCGAAGCAGCTCGAAATCTAAGGAATCCAGTCAATGCCCGCTCAAGCCAAAGCGAACTACGGCACCGGCCGTCGCAAGACCTCCGCCGCCCGCGTCTTCATGAAGCCCGGTACCGGCAAGATCACCGTGAACGATCGTCCGCTGGACGAGTTCTTCGGTCGCGAAACCGGCCGCATGATCGTGCGTCAGCCGCTCGAACTCGTGCAGCTCACGGACAAGTTCGACATCACGGTGACGGTCGCGGGCGGTGGCATCACCGGCCAGGCCGGCGCCATCCGCCACGGCATCACGCGCGCGTTGATGGAGTACGACGGCGAACTGCGCAAGCAGCTGCGCGTGGCCGGCTTCGTCACGCGTGACGCCCGCGAGGTCGAACGCAAGAAGGTCGGCCGTCGCAAGGCCCGCCGCGGAACCCAGTACTCGAAGCGTTAGTAGTCCATCAAGAGTGGGCTTCGATACACTGGCGCCAGACGGCCAAGGAATTTGGGGGATCGTCTAGCGGTAGGACAACGGACTCTGACTCCGTTTACCTAGGTTCGAATCCTAGTCCCCCAGCCAACATGAGGAACCCGCCCCGTCTGACGACGGGGCGGGTTTTTCATTTCTGGCCACATGTCAGGCAAAGGGGTAGTTAGTCATGAAGGCGAATCGATTCCTCCCGGCGCTTTTCCTGATGGCGACGTTCGCTGGTGTGGCCGGCGCGGCCGACGCCACCGGATCCGTCGCGAAGCTCAACCAGCTGTACGCGGACTTCTGGGAAGAAAACCTGAAGCTGAACCCGCTGCAGGCCACCTATGCCGGCGACCCCCGCTACAACGCCGAGCTGCCGAATTTCCTGTCCAGGGACTACGAGCAGACAGCGCGGGCTTTTCAGCGGAAATACCTGGACGCGGCCAAGGCCATCGGTCCGGATGGGCTCGAAGGCCAGGATCGCCTTTCCTACGACATCTTCACGCTGAACCGCGAAAACGCGCTCGCCGATTTCGAATTTCCCGAGCGGCTGCTGCCCGTCAACCAGTTCTACAACGTCGCGAACACGTTCGCGCAGTTGGGCTCGGGCAAGGGCGCGCAGCCTTTCCGCACGGTGAAGAACTACGAAGACTGGCTGTCGCGCGCCACCAAGGCGCCGGCGTTGTTCGATCAGGCGATCGCCAATATGCGCGAGGCGCTGCCGCAGAATCTCGTGCAGCCGCGCGTGCTCATGGAGAAGGTGCTGCCGCAGCTCGATGCCAACATCGTCGACGATCCCGAGAAGAGCATTTTCTGGGGCCCCATCACCAGCATGCCGAAGGAGTTCTCGGACGCCGACCGCGCGCGGCTGACCGCGGCGTTCCGCGCCGTCATCGCCACGCAACTGGTGCCGGCGTACCAGCGCTTGCGCGTGTACATCGCCAATGAATACCTGCCGAAAACCCGAGACACCTTCGGCATGGGCGCCTTGCCCAACGGCGCGGCCTGGTACGCGCACAAGGTGAAGGACAACACCACGCGCTCGCTGAGCCCGGCGTCCGTGCACCAGATCGGCCTCGACGAGGTGGCGCGCATCCAGAAGGAAATGCGAGCAGTGGCCCGGGACCTCGGCTACGGCAAGTCGGTGAAGACGCCGGCCGAGCTCAAGGAGTTCTTCGCATGGATGAAGGCTCGTGACGACATGTATTTCAAATCGCGCGAAGAGCTGCTCAAGGCCTACCAGGACTTCGATGCGAACGTTGCGCCGCTGCTGTCCAACTACTTCAACCTGCGCCCCAAGGCGCCGTATGAAGTGCGGCTGGTCGAGGAGTTCCGCGAGGCATCGGCGTCGTCGGGCTCGTACCAGGGTCCGCCGCTGGACGGCAGCCGCCCTGGCATCTTCTACGTCAATGCCTATGACCTGAAGGCGCGACCGCGCTCGGCGCTGGCGGCGCTGTCGCTGCACGAAGCGGCGCCCGGTCATCACTTCCAGATCGCCCTGCAGCGGGAACTCAGCGACCTGCCCATGTTCCGCCGGTTCTCGGGTGACACGGCTTACACGGAAGGCTGGGGTCTGTACGCCGAGTATCTCGGCTACGAGATGGGCATCTACAAAGACCCGGTGCAGCGCTTCGGCGCGCTGGACGCGGAATTGTGGCGCGCCATCCGCCTGGTTACCGATACCGGCATGCACTTCAAGGGATGGACGCGACAGCAGACGCTCGACTACATGTTCGCGAACTCACCCGCCGAGCCGACGCGTGCGATCTCCGAGGCCGAGCGCTTCGCGGCCATTCCCGGCCAGGCGCTGGCGTACAAGATCGGTCAGCTCAAACTCGTCGAACTGCGCAAGCGCGCCGAGAAGGCGCTGGGCAAGAAGTTCGATGTGAAGAAGTTCCATGACGAGGTTCTCAAGGACGGCGCGATGCCGCTCGAGGTGCTCGAGGCGAAGATCGATCGCTGGATAGGGGCGCAGAAGTGAGGTCGCTCGTCCAGGCATCTCGCCGGTGATCCGGGCGCAGTCAATCGCGAACTCGCGCGGGCGCTGGACGAATTCGCGCCGCGGGAACACGATGACATTGCGCCGCGTCCCCGACTCGGTGAAGCGTTGCGTCTGGCGCAGCAGTTCGCGCGCGGCAACAGCGACCAGACGGCTCGCAGCTCGACAAGGAGTTCTACGCGCCGTAATGGATGGCGCTACTCGACCAGCGCCTGAAACAACACCGCGTCGAACTTTTCACGCACGTCGGTATTGTTCGGCATCATCTGCAGCATGAGCACGATGGTCAGCCGCTCTTCGGGGTCCACGCGATACCAGGTGCCATAGGCGCCGCCCCATCCCCACGAACCGACCGATGCCATGCCGCTCGCGCCGTACCGGTCATGCGTTTCGAATCCGAAGCCGAACCCGAGGCCGCGAGGGTTCTTGAGATCGCCGATCTGGTTGGTGGTCATGAGTTTCACGGCATGCGGTGACAGGATGCGCGCCTTGCCCGATGTGCCGCCCTTGCGCAACGCTTCGAGAAAGGTGGCGAAGTCACGCGCCGTGGACACGAGGCCAGCGCCGCCGGAGAAGCTCTTGCGTGGGCCTTCGACGTAATGGCCCTGGCCACGCGCGCCCTCGGGCGCCTTCACGATCTTGCCGTCAGGCCCGCTGCCGTACACCACGGCGAGGCGGGCGGCCTTGTCGGCGGGTAGATAGAACGCGGTGTCCGTCATGCCCAGCGGGCCGGTGATTCGCGAGCGGATGTATTCGTCCAGCGAAACACCCGACGCCTTCTCGACGATGCAGCCCAGGATGTCGGTGTTGTAGCCGTACACGAAGGCTTCGCCCGGATGCGCCTGGAAGGGCAGCGTGCCCAGCCGCTCGATGGTCGTGCAAATGGGCTCGTCCTTGTCCGAGAAGTACCAGCCGAAGCCGGCGGCCGGACCCAGGCCCTTGGGCTGGTACAGCGCCGCCTGTTCGGGCGGCTGACCGTACGAAATGCCCGCGGTGTGCGTGAGCAGGTCGCGTATGGTGATGGAGCGCTTCGCCGGTGCGTTCACCCAGTTGGTCCCGTCGCGCGTGAGCACGGTGGTGGCCGCGAAGGTGGGAATCCACTTGCCCGCGCTGTCGTTCACCGTGAGCTTGCCTTCCTCCATGAGCGCGAGGACGGCCACGCTGGTCAATGCCTTTGACTGCGACGCGATGCGGAAGAGGGTGTCCGGGGTCATCTTCTGGCCGGCTTCCTTGTCACGCCAGCCCACCGCGTGTTCGTACACGGGTTTGCCGTCCCGCAGGACCAGCGCCACGATGCCGCCGATGCGTCCGTCGTCCACGTAGCCATCGAGCAACGCATCGACGCGCTGCAGGCGCTCGACCGAGAAGCCATTACGCAGGACCTTGTCGGTGGTCTGGGCCTGTGTGCTGACCGCGGCCAGCGTAAACGCGGCGGCCGCGAGCAGCCCGCGCAGTTTCAGCGAGAAGTTCATCCGGATCCCCCTTCAGCGAATCAGTCGAGTGTAACCACAACCACCGACTTGGCGGGCAACTCGATCGACCACTCATCACCCTTGCGCTTGGCGCCGTTGAAAGCCGCGGGCTGCAAGGCATCGGGTTTGTCGAAGGTGTTGTGCGTGTTCATGGCCGCCGACGTGAGCACCCGGCCTGTCGCTTTCTTCGGCGCCGCGCCGGCGATCTTCGTCTTCACGGTCGCGCCCTTGTTGGGGTCGGTGTTCACCAGCGCCAGCACCAGCGAACCATTGGCGGCGCGCGCGGCGGACACGCTCACCGAGGGGATGGTGACATCGCCCAGCTTGTATTCCGGCGCCGACACTTCGGAAGCCAGCGACGTGGAATCCTGGAAGGGCAGGTACATGTCGAACACGTGGTACGTGGGCGTGAGCAGCATCTTTTCCTTGTCGGTGAGGATCATGGCCTGCAGCACATTGATCATCTGCGCGATGTTGGTCATGCGCACGCGCTCGGCGTGGCTGTGGAAGACGTTGAGGTTGAGGCCCGCGAGCACGGCGTCCCGCAGCGTGTTCTGCTGGAACAGGAAGCCGGGGTTGGTGCCGGGCTCCACGTCGTACCAGGAGCCCCATTCATCCACGTACAGGCCGACCTTCTTCTCGGGGTCGTGCTTGTCCATGATGGCCGAGTGTTTGCGGATCATCTCGTCGATGCTCAGTGTGTGCTTGAGCGTGATGATCCAGTCGGCCTCGGTGAAGTTCAGCGCCGGGCCCTTCTTGGGAGTGTCGAAGCTTCCCGACGGCAGCGTGTAGTAGTGCAGCGCCAATGCGCCCATCTGCTTGACGGCGTTCTTCATGACCGTCTCGGTCCAGTCGTAGCCGTCGCCGTAAGGTCCGCTGGCCACTTCGATGGGCCGGTTGTCGCGCGGCGTCTTGATGTTCAGCGCGTATTTCTTGTACTCGTCGGAGTAGTACTGCGCGTTCATGTCGCCGCCGCAGCCCCAGGGCTCGTTGCCCACGCCCACGTAGTCGAGCTTCCAGGGCTTGTCGCGACCGTTGGCGCGGCGCTCTTTTGCCAGCGTCGACTCCGAGGGCGAGGTGATGTACTCGATCCACTCGGCCATCTCCTGCACCGTGCCCGAACCCACGTTGACCGCGAGATAGGTCTTGGCGCCCAGCATCTCGGCCAGCTCGAAGAATTCGTGCGTGCCGAATTCATTGGGTTCGATGACGCCGCCCCAGTGCGTGTTCACGCGATGCGGGCGCTTGGAACGCTCACCGATGCCATCGCGCCAGTGGTATTCGTCGGCGAAGCAGCCGCCGGGCCAACGCAACACCGGCACCTTGATCTTCTTGAGTGCGGCGATCGTGTCGTTGCGGAATCCGCGCGTATTCGGAATCGGTGAGTTCTCGCCCACCCAGATGCCTTCATAGACATTGCGGCCCAGGTGTTCCATGAACTGGCCGTAGATGTTGGCGTCGATCTTCGCGCCCGGCTTGTCGGCATGGATGGTGAGCGTGGCGTCGATGGACTTGGGCGAAGCGGCCAATGACGAAGCGGCTGCGAATGGCCAGGCGGCAATGCCGACGGTGACCGCGCGGAGAATCTTCTTCAACATGTGTACCCCCAGGTGAGTGCCGAAAGCCTAACGCATTCAGGTCAGCCACGAGACAGGTGTGAGCGATATTCGGCCCGTTGCGCGCCATGGGTGCGCTCGAACGCGGATTATTCACCGGATACGATTCTCAAATGGAATCCCGCGAACATGGAAGCTGTATGGGTCGCGAGCAGCGGCGTGAAGCCCGCGGTGGTCGGCAGCCGCCCGGCCGCACTGATGTGCCCCATTTCGCAGCGCACGCATGCGATACGGCGGGATGTCGCGGCGACTTGCACTTGCGCGAGTAGTTGGGTGCCGGTCGTGGCCCTAGAACGGCGAGGGCGGGCGTTGGTTCGACGCGTACCTGGAGTAGCGCGTCACTTCGCGCGCAGGTCGGCGGTCCACTCGCCGGCGGCGCGGGCTTCGGCCTCATGTGGCTCGTCGCGGGCGGTTTCGGCCAGCGCGGCGTCGTACCACTCGCGCATCGAAGGCAGCGCCAGCAATTGCGCGGCGTAGCGCCGGGCCGCCGGATCGAGCGGCGGTTCGTACGTCTGGATGCGGAACGCCACGGGCGCGTAAAAGGCATCGGCCGCGCAGAAGCGCGCGCCGGTCAGAAATGGACCGCCGAACCGGGAAAGACCATCGGCCCAGAGTTCCTCGAGCCGCGCGAGGTCGCGCTGCAGTGCCGCCGACACGTTCTTGAGCTTCACGCGGATGCCACAGTTCATCGTGCAGGCATCGCGCAGCGCGAAGTATCCCGAGTGCATCTCGGCCGCGGCCGAGCGCGCCCACGCGCGCGCCGCCGCATCCGCGGACCACACGCCCGGATGCCGCTCGCCCACGTATTCGGTGATGGCCAGCGAGTCCCAGACCGTCTGCTGGCCGTCGACGAGGCAGGGCACCTTGCCGGTGGGTGAGAAGTCGCTGAACTTGTCCGTGCCGAAGATGACCGCGCGCTCGCGGAACGGAATGCCCAGTTCCTTGAGCAACACCCAGGGGCGCAGCGACCAGGAAGAATAGTTCTTGTTGCCGATGAAAAGGTCGTACATGTCAGTGCTCGTGTTTCACGGCGCCATATCCGCGAACCTGTGCATACATCGCGATCTGGTGGCGGGTGAGCAGGGCCGCCTGCTCGAGATGTGCGTTGAGGTGCAACCCACGCAACCGCGCGCGCAGCGCCTCGATGCGCCCCAACTGCGCATCCACCGATTCGCGGGTTGCCGTCTTCGAGGCATAGAGCGCGTCGAGCGCCCGTTCGGCTTCGACCAGCGCAGCCCCCTCGGCGCGCGCGCCGGCGCGCATGCGATCGAACAGCGCCTGCGTGGCGTGGAGTTGGGATTCACTGAGACCGAGCTGTTCGGACAATTCCAATACGTGCTTGGGCCCGGGATAACCGTTGAGCTCCGCCGCCTTGGCGAGGCCCGCTCCCTGGCCATCGAGCAGCGCCGCTTGTTCCTCGGACGTCAGCGCCTTGATGGGCGCATTCACCTGACCAACGTACGGAGACTCGGCGAGCGTGGCAGTGGCCAGCAGCCCGAGTGTGAGAGTGGCGATGCGGCGAGTCGGTTTCATCAGGGTACCTTTGCGCAAATCGTTTTCAGAGCATTTTGCTCACGAGTTCGAATCCGTCGCGGCCTTCGAATCCATTCTCGCGATAGAACCGGCGAGCGGCTTCGTTGCTGCGGCCGAGCTGCAGCGAAACGTTGGTGCATTCCTCGATGCGGAACTGCGCCTCGGCCGCGGCCAGCATGCTGGCGCCGATGCCGAGGCCGCGGTGCTGGGGGACGAGAAAGAACTCGTCGATCTCCGCCGTGATGCCCTGGTGCTCCAGGCTGAACACATACACGGCCAGCAGGTAACCCGCGGGCTCGCCGTACACGCGCGAGATCCAGATGCGGCCCAGGCTGGCATCCTCGAGCACGCGCGTGAGCAGGGCGCGCATGCGCGCCGGGTCGAAGCCCTCGATGTTCTCGAACTTCCAGTACTGCTCCACCATGGGTAGCAGGGAGTCGATGTCTTCGACAGTCGCGGGCTGGATGGTGGTGGTGGAACTCATGACTCGCTAACTACACCGGGGCTTCCGACGGCAGCCATATTGTAACGACTGCGCCCCCGTCTTCGCGATTCGCCATGCGCAGGCGTCCTCCGTGCGCCTCGACAATCTCCCGGCAAAGCGTCAATCCCAGCCCGGTGCCCGTATCCTTGGTGGAATAGAAGGGCACCAGCGCGTTCTCCAGCGCGCCTGCCGAGAAACCGGGGCCGCGGTCGCGCACTTCGATGGCGAACCCCGCCTGGGCCTGTGACACGGCCAGTTCGATGTCAGCGGGGTCGGAGCCCGACTCGCGCGCGTTCTTCAGCAGGTTGATCAGCGCCTGCTCGAGCTGGGCCGTATCGAAGCTGGCCATGCGCTCTGGCGGCTTGCCGATGAGCTGGAAGCCCGCCACCACGCGGATGCGCTCCAGCAACACCTCCCAGGGCACGGGTGCGATGCGCGGTTGCGGCAGCTTGGCGAACTGCGCGTAGCCCTCGATGAAGCCGGCCAGGTGCCGGGCGCGATCTTCAATAGTCGAGAACACGCGCTGCAGCTGCGCGATGTCGGGTGATTGCGCCAGGATCTGCCCCGAGTGCGCCAGCGACGAGATCGGCGCCAGCGAGTTGTTCAGCTCGTGCGCGATCACGCGGATCACCTTCTTCCAGGTCGCGACCTCCTGTGAATTGATCTCGCGCGTGAGCTGCTTGAGCAGCAGCAGGCGGTGTGGCTGGGCGTTGAGCTGGAATCGCCGCTGCGACACGTGGAATACCTGCGGCTCGCCCGACAATTCCAGCGTGAACAGCGTGTCGCCGCCGCGCTGGATGGCTTCCCGCAGCGGCTGGGGCGCCGCCTCGAGATAGGGCGCGAAGCGGTCACCCTCGAATTTTCGTCCTTCGCTGAACAACTGCCGGGCCGTGGTGTTGCTGTAGAGCACGTGGTCGTTGGCATTGGTCAGCACCAGCGCCAGTGGCGTGGTCTGTATCACGGTGTCCAGCATGAGCTCGCGTTGATACAGGCTCTGTCGTTCCACGCGTAGCTGGTCGCCGAGGTCGTTGTACGCGGCGGCCAGGTCGCCCATCTCGTCGCGCGTGGCGCGCGTGACACTCACGCTGAAGTCGCGGTCTCGCAGGCTCGATATGCCATCGGCCAGTGCGCGGGCCATGCCGCTCCATCGACGGGTGAGCGTACTTCCGGCCCAGGCCGCGACCGCCACCGACACCAACGTCGCGCTTACCGCCGCGATCCAGGGAACGGGAATGAAGCGCTGCGCCAGCAGATGGACGAACACCCCCGCGAGGGCGGCGCCGCCGAGCCAGAGCGTGGCGCGGCCGGCCATGGAAGTGCGCCAGCGCATGGGATGCGAACGGTCCAGTCAGGCCTGACGGCCCGGGGATTCCTTGATACCGAGTTTTTCCATCCGACGATAGAGGGCTTGTCGGCTGATGCCGAGCTGGCGCGCGGCCTGGGCCACGATCTGCGCATTCTCGGCGAGCACGCGTTCGATGGTGCCGCGATCGAGCACCGGTTCATCGGAGCGCGCGGGTAATACGGCCGGGAGGTTCAGGGTCGCGGCGGTGATGGGCGCTGCGCCCGCGAGCAAGGCGGCGCGTTGCAGTACGTTGCGCAGCTCGCGGACATTTCCCGGCCAGCAATAGTTGAGCAGGGCGCGTTCCGCGTCGCTGGTCAGGCGCGCTCCCGGTGGCAGGAACGAGCGCGTCAGCGGCAGCACGTCATCGCGGCGCTCCGCGAGCGGCGGCAGCTGCAGTTCGATGACACTGAGGCGGTAGTAGAGATCTTCGCGGAACCGTCCCTCGCGCATGGCGTCGCGCAGCGGCAGGTTCGTGGCGGCGACCACGCGCACGTTCGCGCGGCGAGTGGTGTTGCTGCCCAGGCGTTCGTACTCGCCGGTCTGCAGCACGCGCAGTAGTTTGGCCTGGCCCGCCAGCGGCAGGTTGCCGATCTCGTCCAGGAAAATGGTGCCGCCGTCGGCGGCCTCGAAGCGGCCCGCGCGCGCTTTCGCGCCCGTGAACGCACCGGCTTCCGTGCCGAACAGCTCGGCCTCGATCAACTGGTCGGGCAGGGCGCCGGCATTCACCTTGATATAGGGCTGGTTCTTGCGCGGGGAGTTGGCGTGCACGATGTCCGCCAGCACTTCCTTGCCGGCGCCGTTGGGGCCGGTGATCAGCACCGGCACGTCGGCATGCGCCACCTGGGCGGCCATGGAGGCCACGGTGTGCAGGGCTTCGCTTTCGTAGACGAGCCCGTTGAGATCGTATCGTTCGGCGAGCTGCGCCCGGGCCTCGGCGCGGCGCGCGCGCGTGGTGATGTTCTCTTCCACTGCCGCGCGCAAATCGAGCAGGTTGCGCACCGTGGTCAGCAGTCGCGCGTCATCCCACGGCTTGGCGATGTAGTCGGCCGCGCCGGCCTTCACCAGATCCACGGCCGTTTCGAGATGCGTCCACGCGGTGAGCAGGATGACGGGCACGTCGGGATGCAGCGCGCGCAATTCCCGGAACAGCGCGATGCCTTCCTCGCCCGAGGTGGCTTCGCGCCGGAAGTTCATGTCCTGGATGACCAGGTCCACTTCCTGGGAGCGCACGGCCGCGAGGGCCTCGGCTGGAGACGATGCTCCGAGGACCCGCGCGCCGTGCAGGGACAACAGGACCTGGAAGGCCGTTCTCACGGCCTCGCTGTCGTCTGCGACCAATACAGTCCGGTTTGCCAGGCGATCCTCGACATGGGAAATCACTGAGGTCATGCGTAAGACGGCCGGAAACGATTTGGGGTTGCAAACGGCGGACACTTTCGGAGGCAGCGAGGTTTGAGGGGCTTCAGACCGTGCGGGTCGCCATGGCGGGCGACACCTTTGCGGCTTTGCGGGAGGGCTGCCAGGCGGCCATCTGGCCCACGACCCACAGGCCGAGCACGCCCGCGATCAGGTAGTACAGGTCCAGCCGCGGCAGCTGGAATTCGGTGGACAGCCAGAAGCCGGCGGCCAGCGCCAGACAGCAGCCCACCGCCACGCCCAGCGAGGTGATCAGCCAGTTCTCGGTCATGAAGTAACGCACGATGTCGCGCTTGCGGGCGCCCACTGCGCGGCGCGTACCTATCTGCCGCGTGCGTGTGTTCACGTTGAAAGTGGCGAGGCCGAAGATGCCGAGCGCGCTGAAGATCACCACCAGGCCAGTGACCGTCGACAGCGTCACCGCCATCAGCGAGTCGCCGGCATAGCTCTGCAGCTTCATGTCCGACATCTTTTTCATGGGCGTCGCGATGACCCGGTTGGGATCACGCTTGCGCAAAGCCACTTCCACATCCGCCATCACGCGGTCGATCTCGCCGGGCGCGGTCCGGATCGCGTACTGCGTCGCATCCGGGTTGATGCGCGGCGTCAACATGACGTGGTCCAGTTTGTCCCAGCCCACCCAGGAACCCTGCATGTGCTCCATGACGCCGATGACGCGAATGGGATGGCCCTGGTCGTCGTAGAAGGTCTTGCCCAACGGCGGTTCGTCCTTGAACAGCGACTTCCCCAGGGCCGCGGTGATGACGGCAGTGGGCGCCCACGATTGATCGGGGTCGGGTTTGTATTCGATGGTGTTCGGATCGAACGTGGTGCCGGCCGACAACTTCACTCCCAGCGTTTTCACCGCGTGATCGTCGGTGAGGTAGTAGTTGGCGGGCGCCTTCTCGCCTTTCTTGTCCGGCAGCGAATAGAACTGCGTGGAACTCCCGCTGCCCGACAGGGGCATCTGGCTCATGGGCGTGGCGTCGATGATGCCGGGCATCTGCCGCAGCAGCGCCATGTCCGCGTTCACCATGCCGAGATAGTCGAAGTCCTTTTCGTACACGTTCACCCAGAACGAGAAGATGTTCTGGTCGTCCAGGCCCGAGGGCCGGCCAATGTGGGACAGGCGCTGTTGCGCCACGTAAACCGCGTTGACCACGATGGCCAGCGTGATGGCGATTTGCAGGGCCACGAGTACCGCGCCGGCGCGATTGCGCAGCAGCGAGGAGAGAATGGGTCGGATTTCCATGTTCACTGCACCTTGAGGTAGGAGGCGGGCGCCGCGCGGCCGATGCGCCACGCGGGATACAGGCCGGCGAGCAGCCCGGCGCAAACGGCAATCGCCACGACGATCACGAAGTTCTTCTCGTCGAAGGGCAGCACGCGCGTGGCTTCTTCCACGAACCGCCCGTACCAGGCGCGCAGCGCCCAGATGCCCAGCACGCCGAGGATGCCCCCGACTATTCCGCCGGCCAGCGCCACCACGCCGGATTCGGTCAGGTGCTGCCAGAAGATGTCGCGGCGGCTCGCGCCCAGCGCACGGCGCACACCGGCGATGGGCGCGGCGTTGAGGAATTTCGCGAGCAGCAATCCCACGGTGTTCACCAGGCAGACCGCGAGGAAGGCGAACGCCATGATGAGCATGGCCTTGTTGTCGTCCTGGACCACCTTGTTGCGTTTCATCCAGCCGTCCACGTCGTACAGATAGTTGTTCAGCGGGCGCGGAAAACGGCCGTGCTTCTTCTGGTCGATGACGTAGTTGTCCATGAACTCCTTGAACGCCTGCTGCTTGTCCGCGGTGCGCAGTTCCACCCACGCGGAGAACCAGATGCATTCGGAATTCAGGAAGGCCTGGAAGCTGTCGATGATCTCGGTCTTCCAGCAATTGGTGTTGCCGTGGCTCCCCAGCTCGAGGATGGGCCCCCACGCGAACGGCACGTACGCGCCCTCCATGTCCTGGAAGGCGCCATTGTTGACGTCGAAGTACTTGGGCATGGGTTCCCAGTGGTCGAGCACACCCACCACGCGGAATTCGCGGCCTTTCCAGAAGAGGGTCTTGCCCACGCTGTTCTCGCCGCCGAAGGCCTTCTCGTTCTCTTCCTTGCTCAGGACGATCACCGGCTCCGGACCTTCGTCGGCCTTGGCGTCCCAGGGGCCGCCATGCAGGAACGGGACCTCGAACATCGCGAAGAAATCGCGCGAGGTCATGCGCGTGCCGATGTAGTGCGGGTCCATGCCCTTGTCGGGCCGCGTGTAAATGTCGCCGGTCTTGTAGGTGATGATTTTCCGGTCGGGGATCTCGGAAGCGTACAGCGCCTTGGCGTCGCGATACGTGAGCTGGTTGGGGGCCAGCGACTTGTCGTCCTTGTCGTAGGCATTCTCCGGATCCCAGCTGTCCAGCGAGGGTGAGAACAGGATCTCGCCGCGCTCACCGGCGGGGTTGTTGGCCGCCGCGCGGTAACTGGTCAGCGTGATCATGCAGACTGCGATGCCCAGCGCGATCGCGAAGATCATCAGCGACGTCAGCCCGGGGTTGCGCCGGAAGCTCGCCAGCGCGAGCTGCATGTAGTAACCGAACATCTCAGGCTCCCATGCTGGCGGTGGCGGGCGTGGCGCCGCGCACCTCGTAGGGCTTGAAGTCGGTGATCTGGCCATCGACCACCTGCACGTTGCGATGCGCACGGCGTGCAAGCTCGGGGTCGTGCGTCACCATGATCACGGTGGTGCCCATGCCGTTGATCTTCTCGAGCAGGTCCATCACCTGCCGCGCCATGAGGGAGTCCAGGTTGCCCGTGGGCTCGTCGGCCATGATGAGCTTGGGGTCGCCCGCGATGGCCCGCGCGATGGCCACACGCTGCTGCTGGCCGCCGGAGAGTTGGGCCGGGATGTGTTTCATGCGGGCCGCCAGCCCGACGATCTCCAGGGCGTTGGTGATGCGCTCGTGGCGCTCCGCCGCCTTCATGCGCCGGTAGCGCAGCGGAACGTCGATGTTGTCGTAGACGTTCAGGTCCGGCATCAGGTTGAAGCTCTGGAAGATGAACCCGATCTTCTCGTTGCGCAGCTTCGAGCGGGCGTCGTCCGAAAGGTCGGTCACCTCGATGCCGTCGAGCTTGTAGCTGCCGCTCTCGTAGGGCTCCAGCAGCCCCGCGATGTTGAGAAAGGTGGTTTTGCCGGAGCCTGAGGGTCCCGTGACCGCGAGGAATTCCCCGGCCTTCACCTCCAGTGAGAAATTGCGCAGCGCGTGCGTTTCGATGAGGTCGGTGCGGAAGACTTTGCTCACGTTGGTCATGGACAGCATGGAAATTCCTCGGGGCTGAAAGGAGTGAATCAATTGGCGATGAGGACGCTGGGCGCGTCCGCGTACTCGCGCATGTCGGAGAGCACCACGGTGTCGCCCACCGCGAGCCCCTTGCGGATCTCGATTTCCCCGATGGCCGCGGCGCCGTATTCGACGGGCACGCGCACGGCTTCGTCGTCGCGCACCACGTAGACAAAGCGGGTCTCGGAGTCCTGGAAGGCGCTGCGCGCCACCTTGGTCACTTCATTGCGCTCGTCGAGCACGATGCGGACCGAGGAGCGCTGGTTCTGGCGCAGGCCCTGGGGTTGTTCGCTGAAACGCACGCGACCGGTGACCTGCGCATTGCGCACGTCGGGCGAGATGCCCGCGACGGTGCCGGTGAGCTTGCGGCCATCCAGCGTCACCTCGGCGCCCATGCCGGGGCGGATCTCGTTGGCGTACGACTCGGCCACCTGGAACTCGATCTCCAGGGCGCTGAGGTCGACGACGGTGACCAGGGGCGCGTTCTCGGCCACCTGCGCGCGTTCCGCCTGTGTGAGCGTCGCCACGATGCCGGCCACGGGCGACTTCAGCGTCAGTGCGTCCACGCGCTGGCGGAGCCGGGCGACCTTCAGCGCCTGCGCATCGCGGGTGGCGCGCTGCGCGCGCAGCTCCAGTTCCAGACTGTCCTTCTCCAGCCCGCTGGTCTGCACGGCATGCGAGTAATTGAGCTTGGCGGTCTCCAGGTCGTCCTGGGCGCGCTTGAAGTCGCGTTCCGGGATCACGTGGATGCCCCAGGCTTCCTCCGCGCGTTTGTACTCGCGTTCCGCCGCGGTGATCTGCACCTTGGCGAGATCGGCGTCCTGACCGCTCTTGAGGATGGTGCGGCGGACTTCGATGGTCTGGCGGTTGAGTGCGGCCTCGACGCTGGCGAGCGTGGCGCGCTCGCGCTCGAATTCATTGGTGAGCGCGGCGCTCTGTACTTCACCCAGCACGTCGCCAGGCTTCACGATGTCGCCCGCGCGCACCTTATAGATGATGATGCCGGGCGCCTCGGCGAACAGGGTGGGGCTCACGGCGGCCACCACGGTGCCCGTGGCCGCCACGTCGCGGACGAAGGGGCCACGAGACACCACACCGGTGCGCAGGCGCTCGCGCGGGACGGTTTTCTCCGAAGACAGCCAGGCGCTGGCGCTCCAGATGATGGCGATCAGCAGCAACAGCGCGCCCGCGGCCAGCATCCAGTAGCGGCGGATCAGCTTCATCGCCTGGGATTTGCGATCGAGGGGCGTGCCGACGACGCGGTCCTGGGATTGTGTGCCGCGTATCGAAACATCACGGAGGAGCATGGTCATGTGCTCTACAAAGCACACGCCGTGCCAGGCGCGATGCGCGCGCCTATCTGCTTGAATCTAGCCGGGTTCGAAATCCACGCCTGCGTACGCGGGCCGAATGGCGGTGTCCGCGGGCGGACACCGGACAGCCGCGCGGACGTCCGGCTCGTCTAGAAAGTCTTGATTCCGCCAGGGCCGCCGAGGATCACCACATCCGCGGGCCGCGCCGCGAACAATCCCACGGTGACGACGCCCGTGATCTGGTTGATCGCCATCTCCAGCGACACCGGGTCGACGATGCGCAGGCCATGCACGTCGAGAATGTGATTGCCGTTGTCAGTGACCACCTTCTCGCGCCACACGGGGCGTCCACCCAGGCGCATGAGCGCGCGCGCCACGTACCCGCGCCCCATCGGGATGACTTCGACGGGCAGGGGGAATGCACCCAGGGTATCCACCAGCTTGGTGTCGTCGGCGATGCACACGAACCGGTGCGCGGCCGCGGCGATGATCTTCTCGCGCGTCAGCGCCGCCCCTCCGCCCTTGATGAGTTGTCTGCGGGGATTTGTCTCATCGGCGCCATCGATGTAGGTCTCGATGTCGCCGACCTCGTTCAGGTCGAGCACCGGGATGCCCGCGGCCTTCAACCGTTCCGATGAACCCTCGGAGCTCGACACAGCGCCGGCGACCTTGATCTTGCGGTCCGCGAGTTCGTCGATGAGGAAGTTGACCGTGGAGCCGGTGCCGACGCCGAGTACTTCACCGGCCTTCACGAATTCCAGCGCTGCGCGCGCGGCGGCTTGTTTTCCAGTGTTTTGCGACATGAGTGCCCCGGTGTTGTTCGAGTTGTCAGTGGCCAGAAACGACAATGCCCGCTTGCGCGGGCATTGTCTTCGAATCTAGCGGCGAGCGAGAGAGTCTCTCGCTCGCCTGGCACAAGGCCGAAGAATTACTTCTTCTTGGCTTTCTTCTTGGCCTTTTTCTTGGCTTTCGCCATGGCACATCTCCAGTAGTTACGGGTTAGTCCGGGGCCGAGTATACGCACGTGTTGACAAATTTCAAGCAAGCGTCATCGAGATGTGCATGTGGATCACGTCGACATCCATCGTCGATGACTACTCGAGCGACAGGATGAATTCCCAATGAGCGGCGGAGAGCGGAGTGATCGACAGTCTGCTGCCGCGTTTCAGCAGCAGCATCCCATCTAGTTCCTTCGACTCGTGCGCGCGCAGTTCATCGAGCGTGATGATGCGTCTGAGGCGCCGCTTGAGTTGCACGTCGACCACAAACCAGCGCGGGTCGTCGCGTCGGGCACCGGGATCGTAGTGGTCGCTCTTCTTTTCGAACTGCGTCGGGTCGGGATACGCGGTGCGCACCACCTTCATGATGCCGGCGATGCCCACCACGTCGGTGCTCGAGTGATAGATGAACGCCAGGTCGCCCTTCTTGAAGTCGTCCCGAAGCATGTTGCGCACCTGGTAATTGCGTACGCCGTCCCACATGGCGGTTTTCTTCGGCTTTTTCGCGAGATCATCGATGCCGAAGGTCGAAGGCTCGGTCTTCATCAGCCAATGGTTCATAGATCCCCTCGTCCGTGGCCAGCACGTCCATGAATACGTCGTTGGGCGTCACCGGAATCTCCGGCAGTACCTGGAAAGAATAGGCGAGACCCACGAGACGGGGTCCGCGCCAGTGTGATCGCTGCCGCCGGAATGCCAGCGCACGATCGTAGAACCCCGCGCCGTGGCCGAGACGCGCGCCGCGGCGATCGAGCGCGACGCTGGGCACGAACAGGGTGTCGAGAAAGCGCGCCGGGAAGAATTCGGTGCCGACGGGCTCATGCATGCCCAGGGCATGCACCCTGCCGCCCGCGCCCCCGTCACCTTCGATCGGGACGAACTGCATGCGGTGGCCACGCAGCGAAACGATTCGGGGCAGGTAGACATGGCATCCCCGCGCTCGCGCCATCGCGATCAGCGGCGCCGTGCCGAGTTCGTGAGGCATGGAGGCATAGATGCCGATGCGTTTGCCCGGCGTGAGCCAACGCGTGGCGGAGATGTGGCGCGCCACCGCCAGGGCGGCCTGTGCGCGCGCGCGCGCAGGCAACGCGCGGCGCTGCTTCCTGATGGCGAGGCGGAGTTCTTGCTTCGTGGTCACGAAGGTGGAAGGAAAAGCGCTACCCGTGAGTGCCGGTGCGAATCTTTGCTCTCGAACCAGAGCAACAAGGTGGGACCTGCCCTGACATTTAAGGCTTTCCGCACGGAGCGGACATGCACAGTACTGTCAGCAAGGCTTAGTCCCGGGCGTTTACATTACGGTCGAGAGGAACCCGACCCGCTATCGAACACCCCAGGCAGCGCGAGAGAGAGCTTACTACATCGCACCTGTAGGAATGCGAGGGGACATTCCTCATTTCCCGGAAAAAAGGGACGTGCCTCTTTGAGGCGCGTCCCTTTTTTCAAGGAAACGAGGAATGTCCCCATTTCTACAAATCCAGCTGACGCGTGCGCTGGAGCGCACCTTCGACGCGCTCGCGCATGTTCTTCACGCGGCCCGCGACATTTCCCTGGAGTTCGGTTTCCTGCCGGCGGAGGCGCAGCAGTTCGTTGGCCATGTTGAGAGCGGCCATGACGGCGATGCGATCGGCGCCAACCACCTTTCCGGTGTCACGCACTTCGCGCATCTTCTTGTTGAGGAATTCAGCCGAGTCGAGAAGATCCTGCCGCTCGTCCGGCGGGCACCCGACGAAGTATTCCTTGTCGAGGATGCGGACCGTGACCGCGGTGGGTTCTTTCTCGCTCACGCAGTGTGCTCCATGGTCTTGAGTCGACCGATCATCGCTTCGACACGCGCGCGCACCTGGTCGTTGCGCTGGGCGAACGTGGAACGTTCGGCGGCGAGCGACTCCTGGCGCTGGCGAAGCGCGCGGTTCTCTTCCTTGAGAGCCTCGTTGGCCACCAGAAGTTCTTCGATACGGCGTTCGAGCAACGCGAGTTCGGCGCTGAAACCGGATTTGTTGTTTTCGTTCATGGCGCGACTATAGGGTAGGTGTAGTCGTCGGGCAAACGCGCCAGTACCTGAACAACAGGGCCTTTCCTGCAGGCAAGGGGCGGCGTTTTCCGTTGTGGCGCTCACGCCTGACCATCATAATTCGTCCATGTTGGCCGCCACTTACGTCGAGTTCGAGCATGTGCTCCGCCAGGCGCGCGCGCTGCCGGAACCGTCCGAGGCCCACGGAACGCTGGCCGGCGCCCTGTGCAGCTCCCGCGATTACGGCCTCATGGAGTGGCTGCGCGAGATCCTCCCCGACGATTCTCCGGACGAACCCGCGCTGCGCACCTCGGTGTTGCAAAACGTCTACGACTCGATGGTGCGTTCGCTGGGGGCGGATTCCGACTTCCAGCCGCTGCTGCCCGACGATGATGCGCCGTTGGCCGAACGCGCGGATGCGTTGTCATCCTGGTGCCAGGGCTTTCTCTATGGACTGGGGTCTGGAACTACCGGCGACCCGGGCCAGGTTTCCACGGAAGCCGGTGAGATCATCCGCGACCTCACCGAGATCACGCACGTGGGCGTGGACGCCGGCGATGAGACCGAGGAGAACGAGATCGCGTTCGCCGAGGTGGTGGAGTTCGTGCGAGTGGGCGTGCAGCTGCTGTTCGTGGAACTCGCGCCCGCGCGCGGCGAGGAGCCGGTCCCCGGTGCCACGTCCATCCATTAAGGGCGTGAGCCGCAAGGGCACCCGCCATCTCGCACTGGCCACCGCGCCGCCGCTGCGCGCCATCGGCCGCGAAGAATTCAAACGCCGCCGCAAGACGCTGCTCAAGCAGATGGGCCGCGATTCCATCGCCATCCTGCCCACGGCGCCCGTGCGCCTGCGCAACAACGACGTCGAATATGCCTATCGGCCGGACAGCGACTTCTACTATCTGACCGGCTTCAATGAGCCCGAGTCGGTGGCGGTGCTGGTGCCGGGCCGACCGCAGGGCGAGTACATCCTGTTCGTGCGCGATCGGGATCCGGCACGCGAGACCTGGGACGGACGCCGCGCCGGCCCGGATGGCGCCGTGCGCGACTTCGGCGCCGACCATGCCTTCCCCATCACCGACATCGACGACATCCTGCCCGGCCTCATCGAGAACCGGAGCAAGGTGTTCTATGCCATGGGCACGCATCCCGAATTCGACCAACGCGTGGTCGGCTGGGTGAACGGCCTGCGCACCCAGGCGCGCAATGGCCGGCACGCGCCGCAGGAGATGGTCGCGCTCGACCACGTGCTGCACGACATGCGCCTGTTCAAGAGCCGCGCCGAAGTGGAAACCATGCGCGAGGCGGCGCGCATCGCCGCGCGTGCGCATGTGCGCGCCATGCAGACCTGCGTGCCCGGCAAGCGCGAATACGAGATCGCGGCCGAGGTGGTTCACGAATTCCGCTCGCACAACGCGGATCTTTCCTACCTGCCGATCGTTGGCGGCGGCGCCAATGGCTGCATCCTGCATTACCGCGAGAACGACGCGGCTCTCAAGGATGGCGACCTGCTGCTGATCGACGCGGGTTGCGAAGTGGATTGCTACGCCTCCGACATCACGCGCACCTTTCCCGTCAACGGCCGGTTCACGCCCGAGCAGCGCGCGCTGTACGACATCGTGCTCGAGGCCAACGACGCCGCCATCGAGCGTGTGAAGCCGGGCAACCACTGGAACGAGCCGCACGAGGCCGCGGTGCGTGTGATCACGCAGGGCCTGGTGAAGCTGGGTCTGCTCAAGGGCAAGGTTTCCAAGCTCGAAGCGTCGGGCGCGTATCGCAAGTTCTTCATGCACCGCACGGGCCACTGGCTGGGCATGGACGTTCACGACGTCGGCGACTACAAGATCGGCAACGAGTGGCGCGTGTTCGAGCCCGGCATGGCGTTGACCATCGAGCCCGGCATCTACATCGCGCCCGGGACTCCCGGCGTCCCCCGGAAATATCACGGCATCGGCATCCGCATCGAAGACGACGTGGTGGTCACGCGCGATGGCTGCGAGGTGCTGACCAGCGGCGTCCCGAAGACCGTTCAGGAAATCGAACGGCTCATGGCGTCGGTGGCATGAACACCCTGCCATGAAAGAGTGGGACGTCGTCATCGTCGGCGGCGGCATGGTGGGCGCCAGTTTCGCGCTGGCATTACGCACGACGAAGTTGCGCGTATTGCTGGTCGAGGGCATCCCGCCGGACTCCGCACGCCAGCCGAGTTTCGATGAGCGCACCACGGCGCTGGGCAACGGCTCGCGCCAGATCTTCGAATCACTGGGCGTCTGGCAATCGATGGTGGGCGAGTCGGCGGCGATCCGTTCCATCCATGTGTCGGATGCCGGGCGGTTCGGCGTGGCGCGGCTCGAGGCGAAGGAGCAGGGCGTCGACGCCTTCGGCTATGTGGTTCCCAACCGCGTCATCGGCCGCGTGCTCTGGCAGGCGCTGCGCGATGCGCCCAACATCACGCTCGCCGTTCCCGCCAGCCTCGTCAAAGCCAGCCTGCATGAGAATGGCGTGAACCTGGAGATCTCTTCCGAGGGCAAGACCGAAGAGGTGCGTGCGTCAGTGGCCGTGGCCGCGGATGGCGCGGGTTCGGTGCTGCGCGCCAGTGCCGGCATCGAGGCCGGCGTCGAGGATTACGACCAGGTGGCCATCGTGGTGAATGCCGCCACCGAACGGCCGAACACAGGCGAGGCCTTCGAGAGATTCACGCCCTCGGGTCCGCTGGCCGTGTTGCCGGTGAGCGGAGGCGGCTACGCGGTGGTGTGGGCCGTGCGTCCCGAACGCGCCACCCAGCTGCTGGCGCTGAGCGACGATGAATTCGCCCGGGAACTGCTCGATGCTTTCGGATGGCGCGCCGGTCGCTGGAGCCGCATCGGCAAGCGCAATACCTATCCACTCAGCCTGTCGCGCGCGCAGGAGACGGTGGCGGGGCGCGTGGTGCTCATCGGCAATGCCGCGCAGGCTTTGCACCCGGTGGCCGGGCAGGGGTTCAACCTTGGCCTGCGCGACGCGGCCACGCTGGCCGAAATGCTGGCGCGGATGCCGGCCGGCCAAACCGGCAATGCCGGCGAGTTGTTAGGGCGCTTCGCCGCCTGGCGCGAGGAAGACCGCAAGGGCGTCACGCGGTTCACCGACAGCCTGGTCAAGTTGTTCGGCAGCGAACGGCCGGCCCTCGGACTGGTGCGTAACTTCGGGCTGCTGCTGTTCGACCTGAGTCCCACGGCCAAGCGTGCGTTGTCGCGCGTGAGCTGGGGATTCGCGGGCCGCATGCCGCGGCTGGCGCGCGGCCTGCCGCTCGAATGAAGGCATCCATGAACGGCGGTGCCACTCCGTACGACGCCATCATCGTAGGCGCCGGCCCCATCGGCCTTGCCAGCGCGCTGCTGCTCGCCCGGCAGTCGGGTTTCGCGAGCACGCGGCTGGCGGTGGTCGACCGCCGCCTTCCCGAGGAGCTCGACAAGGTTGCCGCCGCATCCATGGATCTGCGCGTGTTCGCGTTGTCACGCGCCAGCGAGCGCATCCTGCGTGTATGCGGCGCCTGGGACGATATCCGCGCCACCCGTGCCGGCCCTTATGAGCGCATGCATGTGTGGCATGCCGATGTGCCGCCGCATGGCGGCGAGGCGCTGATATTCGACGCCGCGGAAATCGGCGAGCGCGACCTGGGAGTGATCGTCGAGAACAGCGTGCTGCAGGCGTCGCTGGCCGGAGCGCTGCGCCGCGCGGGCATCGCGCTGCTCGAAGGTGAAGTGACCTCGCTGACCCAGGAGCGCGGCGCGGTGAACCTGGGCCTGGGCGACGAGACCTTGCGCGCGCGCCTGGTGGTGGGCGCCGATGGCGCTGCTTCGCGCGTGCGGGAACTCGCCGGGCTCACGGCGGCGCGCGGCGATTACGGGCAGACCGCGCTCGTGGCCATGGTCGAGACCGCTCGCCCGCATCAGCACACCGCCTGGCAACGTTTCCTGGGCGAGGGAACACTCGCTTTCCTGCCGCTGCACGACGGGCGCAGTTCCATCGTGTGGTCGCTGCCCACGGCGCGTGCCGACCGCTTGCTCACGCTGGCGCCCGAAGCCTTCGAACGCGAACTCGAGCAGGATCTCGACGGCGCGCTGGGCAAGGTCAGGCTCGCGAGCGAGCGCATCCGGTTTCCACTGTGGAAACTCAGCGCCGAACACTACGTAACCGCGCGCCTCGCGCTGGTGGGTGACGCAGCGCACGTGGTTCATCCACTGGCGGGGCAGGGCGCGAACCTGGGCCTGCTCGACGCGGCGGCGCTGGCCGATGTGCTCGCCGAGGGGCTCGCGCAACGCGAGGATCCGGGCGCGGAGCGCATCCTTCGTCGATACGAACGCTGGCGCCGCAGCGAGAACGAGCTCATGGCCGCCGCCATCGATGCGTTCGACCGCCTGCTCGCACGTGGCAGCGGCAAGTTCGCCGAACTCGCGCAACGCGGCATGCCCTGGGTGAATCGCTCCAGTCTTGCGAAGAGAGTGTTCATCGAACGAGCGATGGGCCTGGCCGGCGAACTGCCCGCCGCGGCCGCGCGCTGAACGCGCGCCGCATGGCCCTGTACGGCATTCAGCAGGACCGCCTCGCGGGCATGGCCGCCATGCTCACCGGCGTGGCGGCTTTCGCGCTGATGGACGCCGGGCTCAAGCTGCTGACGGCTCACTACCCGTCCGCGCAAGTGGCGGCCCTGCGCGGCCTCGCCGCACTACCCGTGGTGTTCGCCTGGGCCATGTACGCCGGCGGCGCCGCGCAACTGATCAAGGTCCGCTGGCCCCTGCATCTGATCCGCGGCGTGTTATCGGTGTTCATGATGATCACCTTCACCTTCGCGCTGAAGGAACTGTCGCTGGCCAAGGCCTACGCGCTGTTCTTCATTGCGCCGCTGCTGATCGCGGTGATGTCCATCTTCATGCTGGGTGAACGCGTACAGCGCACGCAGTGGCTGGCCATCGTGATCGGGTTTGCCGGCGTGCTCATCGTGCTCAAGCCCGACACCGTGGGTTTCGGCTGGGCCGGAACGCTCGCCGTGCTGGGCACCGCGCTGTGTTACGCCTTGTCGTCGGTGCTGGTGAAGATCATCGGCCGCACCGACAGCACGCAGTCCATGATTTTCTGGATGACCTGCATGCTGGCGATTGGCGCCAGCGCCATCGCGCTTCCGGACTGGCAGCCGATACAGGGCGGGCACTATCCCATCCTGGTGGGCGTGGCGCTGACCGGCGCGGTCGGCCAGTGGGGCATCACCGAGGCTTTCAAACGCGCGCCGGCCGCCACCGTGGCGCCGCTGGAATACACGGGCCTGGCCTGGGTGATGATCATCGACCTGTTAGTGTGGTCGGTGCTGCCCTCCTGGCGCACGCTGGCGGGCGCCGCCGTCATCATCGGCTCGGGCCTCTATCTGCTGCGATTCGAGGCGCGACGCACCGCACAGTCCGCCCTTTAGGCGCTTGGGATACTGGCGCATGGCCATCAGCGTCGTGCCAGTCATCCTGCTGCCCACCATGGATTCGGAGCGCTTCGAGCGCTGCGCGTTCTCGTTGCAGGATCGCGAGTCGCTGTTGACCGTGCACCTGGCCGAGTTGCCGCCGTTCGTGATCCATTTTCACGGGCTGCGCTGGCATCGGTGCACGCCGCAGGCCGAGTGCGGCCCCGGGCTGATCGCGGGCTGCGACATGGCGGTGGCCGAGGTGCGGGAGTCGCCGGCGCTCAAGCACTATCTCAAACAATCGCAGGTGCCGGACAAGGAAGCCGGCGGACTGCATCACTTCCGCATCTATCTCGGAAAGGGTGGCTGCCACGAAGCGTTCGCGCGCTCGGTGTATGGCAGCGGGCACGGCAGGATGTCGCGCGCCTTCGCATCCTTCGGCAACAGCGTAAAGCTGCGACTCGGCCGGGGCTGACCGGCCTGACTAATGAGCCGCTGGCGCCTGCGCACCGACTGGCGCCGCGCGCGTCCGCATGAACACACCGCCGAGTACGGCCGCCAATGCGGCGCAGGATGCGCCGAGCAGGAAGGCCAGCTGGTAACCACCGTTCAAGGCCGCGACTGCGCTGGCGCCGCCTTCCACCAGCGACTGCGAACGCATCGCTGCGAAACTCGCGAGCACGGCGAGACCCAGCGCCCCGCCCATCATGAAGGCCGTGTTCAAAACGCCCGAAGCCAGGCCGGATTCGGACGGGCTCACGTCGCTCATCGCGCCCAGCAGCATGGGGTTGAACGCAATGCCCGCGCCGATGCCCAGCAGCACCATGCCCGGCAGCACGTCGACCAGGAAGGCGCCGTCCAGTGGCGCGCGCGCGAACCAGGCCAGGCCCGCCGCGGCGAACAGCAGGCCCGCGGCCAGTGGGCCACGGAAGCCCCAGCGCATCACGATCTTCGCGGAGAGGCCCAGCGAGAAGGCGGCCATGATGAGGTTGGCGGGCAGGAAGGACAGCCCCACCTGCATCGGGTTGTAGCCCAGCACCAGCTGTAGATAGAGCGCCGAGATGAAGAACCAGGCGAACATGGCGGCGGCCCACAGCACCGCCGCGGAGTTCGCCGTAGCGACGTTGCGCAGCTTGAAGATCACCAGCGGCATCAACGGGTCGCGCACGCGCGATTCGATGACGAGGAAGGCGATGAGCAGCGCCGCGGCGACGCCCAGCAGCGTGAGCGTAGTGGTCGACGTCCAGCCCAGCTGCTGGCCGTTCACGATGGCGTAGACGGCCAGCATCATCGAACTGGTGACCGTGATGGCGCCCGCGAAATCCAGCCGCACACCGCCGGTGCGCGACGCGTCCGCGGGGAGCAGCTTCGCGCTGGCGAGGTACACCAGCAGCCCGATGGGCACGTTGACCAGGAAGATCCAGTGCCAGTTGAGCGTGGTGGTGAGGAAGCCGCCGAGCAACACGCCGATGCTGCCCCCCGCCGAACACACGAAGCCGTAGATGCCCATGGCCTTGGCGCGTTCCGCATGGTCGGTGAACAGGGTCATGATGATGGACAGCGCCACCGCGGTGACCACGGCGCCACCCAGGCCCTGGATGGCGCGCGCGACGATGAGCATGCCCTGCGAATTCGCAAGGCCGCAGCCCACCGACGCCGCGGTGAAGAAGACCAGCCCGAGCAGGAACAACTTGCGCGCGCCGAACAGGTCGCCCAGGCGGCCGCCCAGCAGCAGGAAGCCGCCGAAGGTCAGCATGTACGCGTTGACCACCCAGACCAGGGCGGTTTCGCTGAAGCGCAGATCCGCGCGAATGGAGGGCAGGGCCACGTTCACGATCGTGGTATCGAGCACGATCATGAGAACGCCGGAACACAGGACATAAAGGGCCCACCAACGCTTGCGTGCGTCGTCGAACATGGTCATTCCTCGCTGGGATTCTGAACGGAGCTGCCAGTTAGTCGTTCTACAGCCGGCCGATTCGACAATCGTTCAAATTTTGTATGTACGCCGCCGCTTCGGCGGCGCAGGAGTCGCGCGTGAGCCCCGGAAAACTCAGCGCTGAATCACGTCGATCTTCGCGGCGCAGATGAAGTCGTTCTCGTGCAGCCCGCCGATGGCATGCGTCTGGTAGCGGATGCGCACGTATCCCCAGCCGCACTCGATGTCCGGGTGGTGATCTTCGATATTGGCCACGTGCGCCACCGCGTTCACGAAGCTCATGGCACGGTAGAAATCCGCGAACTTGAACTCGCGCTTGAGCGCCTTGCCGTCTTCAATGATCTGCCAGCCTTCCTTGCCCGCGCCCGTTGACAGCAGCCGCGACATCATCCGCTGCGCTTCGGCTGCGCTCAGCGCGCTCACGCCGCCGTGACAGGGCACGCAACTCTTGTTGACCAGGGTTTCGTCGATGCTGCTCATGCGGGTATCTCCTCGCGCGGCGCGGCTTCCTTGCGCGTGAATTTCCGCGCCACGTATTGCTCCACCAGTTCCTGGAATTCCTCGGCGATCCGTTCGCCCTTGAGCGTCGGACCCTTCTCGCCGTCGATGTAGACAGGCGCCACCGGTCGCTCGCCGGTGCCGGGCAACGAGATGCCGATATTGGCGTGTTTGCTCTCACCCGGACCATTGACCACACAGCCCATGACCGCAACCGTCATGTCTTCCACGCCCTCGTAGGACTTGCGCCATTCCGGCATCCGGTGGCGGATGTGGCCCTGGATGGATTGCGCCAGTTCCTGGAAATAGGTGCTGGTGGTGCGGCCGCAGCCCGGGCAGGCCACCACCATCGGAATGAACGAACGCAGTCCCATGGTCTGCAGGATTTCCTGCGCCACGATCACTTCGTTGGTTCGATCGCCACCGGGCTCCGGGGTCAGAGACACGCGGATGGTGTCGCCGATGCCGTCCTGCAACAGCACCGACATGCCCGCGGTGGAAGCCACGATGCCTTTGCTGCCCATGCCGGCCTCGGTGAGCCCGAGATGCAACGGCCAGTCGCAGCGTTCGCCCAGCCGCCTGTAGATGGCGATGAGGTCCTGCACGCCGGAGACCTTGGCGGAAAGGATGATGCGCTCGCGGGGCAGTCCGAGTTCCACCGCTTTGGCCGCACTTTGCAGCGCCGAGGCCACCACGGCCTCGCGCATGATTTCCTGCGCGGACATCGGCGTGGCGCGCGAGTTGTTCTCGTCCATCATGCGCGTGAGCAGATCCTGGTCGAGCGAGCCCCAGTTCACGCCGATGCGCACCGGCTTCCCGTACTGGCAGGCGAACTCGATCATCTCGGCGAACTGCGGGTCGCGCTTGCTTCCGCGGCCGACGTTGCCAGGGTTGATGCGGTACTTGGCCAGCGCCTCGGCGCAATCCGGATACTCGCGCAGTAGTTTGTGGCCATTGAAATGGAAGTCGCCGATTAGCGGAACACTGACGCCCATCTGTGCCAGCCGGTCGCGGATCTTCGCCACCGCGGCCGCGGCCTCGGCCTCGTTCACGGTGATGCGCACCAGTTCGGACCCCGCGCGCGCCAGCGCCTTGATCTGCTGCGCGGTGCCTTCGATGTCGGCGGTGTCCGTGTTGGTCATGGACTGCACGACGATGGGCGCGGTGCCGCCGACGGTCACGCGACCGACTTTGACGGCGAGGGCATTGCGGCGGGGGCGGGTCATTGCGTCTTCGGGGGCATGCGCGCGCTGCGCCAGGCGGTCATCTGCCAGCGGCCGTCCTTCCACACCCAGAAGTCGGTGTAGCCGAGGTCGAGATCCAGCGGCTTGCCGCCTTCGTTCACCGTGACCTTCGCGGTGCCGCGGATGATGGCCACGTTGCCGAAGATGCGCACCGATTCGATGTTTGCCGTGGTGGCGACGTAGTCGCGGGTTCCCTTGACCAGCGACTCGATGAACGAAGCCTTGCTGTCCACCACGCCGTTGGAATGCACATATTCGAGGTCGTCATCGAGCAACAGACCCAGCGCGCGCTGGTCGACCTTCACCTGCGCCTGGAATCGCGACAGTTCCGCGGAACGAAGCAGCACTTCGCCTGCGGACTCCTGCGCAGGGGCTGCTATGATGCCACCCGCTCGCCAATTGACCAGACTCTGTCCGAGAGACCCTCTTAGATGAGGGCGCCGAAGGCGCAAGTTTCCGCCCGGAAACGCTCAGGCAAACGAACGGCAGGGATCTGAGGCGGGTTCTGGAGAGCGATGTCACCCCATCTTCGAGAAGGGCTGCCATCCACCGAAGGGGTGCGGTCCGCACAGGTGCGGGCCCGATCTCTCAGGTTCAAGGACAGAGGGGCGGTTGGGGACAGATCTATTTGACTACGATGCATTCCGGCGGCTGCCCGCCGCGTCGTAGTGAAATAGATCTGTCCCCAACCGCCGCCTACTTTGGGCGCCCGCGGTGCGCCTGGGGAGAGGTTCTTGGGCAGACGCACACCTTTATATGACCTGCACGTAGGCCTGGGCGCCCGCATGGTCGACTTCGGCGGCTGGGACATGCCGGTCAACTACGGTTCGCAGATCGAGGAGCACCACGCGGTGCGCCAGGACGCCGGCATCTTCGACGTCTCGCACATGTGCGTGATCGATGCCCGAGGGCCGCGGGTGCGCGAGTTCTTCGGCAGGCTCATCGCCAATGACGTCGACAAGCTCAGGCAGCCCGGCAAGGCGTTGTACAGCTGCATGCTCAACGAAGCCGGCGGCGTCATCGACGACCTCATCGTCTACTTCCTTGATGAATCCTTTTTCCGCGTGGTGGTGAATGCCGGCACGCGCGACAAGGATCTGGCCTGGATGCGCGCCATTGCACCTGGCTACGGCGTGCAGCTTCAGGAGCGGGTCGACCTGGCCATGGTCGCCGTGCAAGGCCCGAACGCGCGCACCAGGGTCATCAGCCTGTTGCCCGAACAACATCGTTCCTCGGCCCAGGCGCTCGAGCCGTTCTTCGGCAAGTCCATTTCCATGGGCGAAGGGCGGGAGTGGTTCGTCGCGCGCACGGGATATACGGGCGAAGACGGTTTCGAAATCATGCTGCCGGCTTCGGAAGCGCCCGAGGTCTGGAACAAGCTCAACGCGCTCGGCGTGAAATCCGCCGGCCTCGGCGCGCGCGACACGCTGCGCCTCGAAGCGGCGATGAACCTCTACGGCAACGACATGGACGAAGTTCAGAACCCGCTGGAATCGGGTCTGGCCTGGACCGTGTCGTTCGACAATCCCGCGCGGGATTTCATCGGCCGCAAGGCGCTGGAAGCGCTCAAGGCCGCCGGTCTGCAGAAGAAGTTCGTCGCGCTGCTGCTGGAAGACCGGGGCGTGCTGCGTGGCCATCAGAAGGTGGTCACGCCCGCTGGCGAAGGCGAAATCACCAGCGGCACCTTCTCTCCCACCATGGAGAAATCCATCGCGCTGGCGCGCGTGCCCAGGTCCGCGGCGGACATTGGCGACAAGGTGCAGGTCGATGTGCGAGGCAAGCTGCTGAACGCCCGCGTGGTCAAGGCGCCGTTCGTGCGCAACGGCAAGATTCTGGTCAGCTGACAACAACAATTCAATTCAGGAGCAAACACATGAGCGATTCACCGGCTGATCTCAAGTACACCAAGTCGCACGAATGGGTGCGCACGCTGGCCGACGGCAATGTGGAAGTGGGCATCACCGACCATGCGCAAAGCGCGCTGGGCGATCTCGTGTTCGTCGAGGTACCCGAGGCCGGCAAGTCTCTCAAGGCTGGCGACACTTTCGCCGTCGTCGAGTCCGTGAAAGCCGCCTCCGACGTGTATGCGCCAGTGGCCGGCACCGTCGTCGAAGGTAACGCCGCGCTGGGCGGTCAGCCCGAGCTCATCAATTCCGAACCGTACAAGGGTGGCTGGATCATGGTGCTCAAGCCGTCCGGCGAACCGCAGGGCCTGCTGTCCGCCGCCGAATACCAGGCGCATCTGGCCGCCGAGGGTTGAAACATGCCATTCATTCCGCACACGCCCAAGGACGTCACCGACATGCTCGCCGCCATCGGCGCCAGGAGCATCGATGACCTGTTCGACGAGATCCCGAAAGAGCTGCGCATCGAATCGCTGGCCGGCATTCCGGACGCGCTCAACGAAATGCAGATCGGACGGTTGATGTCGGCGCGTGCGGCGCAGGATGGCACCCCGCTCAATTTCATCGGCGCCGGCGCCTACGAGCATCACATCCCATCGGCGGTGTGGGCGATCACCACGCGCGGCGAGTTCTAC
Organism: Steroidobacteraceae bacterium; assembly: GCA_029266835.1. Taxonomy (GTDB): domain Bacteria; phylum Pseudomonadota; class Gammaproteobacteria; order Steroidobacterales; family Steroidobacteraceae; genus CADEED01. The sequence goes on along the minus strand of JAQSWD010000002.1, from coordinate 34,422 downwards.
AGCGCGTACACGCCGTACCAGGCCGAAGCTTCGCAGGGCACGCTGCAGCTCATCTACGAATACCAGACGATGATCACGTCGCTGACGGGCATGGACGTGTCGAACGCCTCGCTGTACGACGGCGGCTCGGCGGTGGCGGAAGCCTCGCTCATGGCCATCCGCACGCATCGCCGGAGCAAGTCGCAGCGCATCCTGGTGCCCAGCACGCTGAACCCCAACTACCGCAAGGCCTCGCTGGCCACCACCGCAGGCCAGGGCGTGCGCATCGAGGAGATTCCCTGTCCCAAGGGTCATCTCTCCGTCGCCGACCTCGAGAAGTACAAGGGCGAGGACATCACTGCCCTCGTCATCCAGCAGCCCAACTTCTTCGGCGTGCTCGAGGACGTGGACGCGCTCACGGATTTCGCGCAGGCGAATGGCTGGATCGTCATCGCCTCGGTGAATCCCACGTCGCTGGGGGTGCTCAAGCCCCCGGGCGAGTGGGGCACGCGCGGCGCCGACATCGCCTGCGGTGACTGCCAGCCGCTGGGCGTGCCGCTGTCGTCGGGTGGCCCGTACGCGGGCTTCCTCACGGCAAAGATGGACCATGTGCGCCAGATGCCGGGACGCATCGTCGGCCGCACGGTGGACATGAGCGGCCACCAGGGTTTCGCCCTCACGCTGCAGGCGCGTGAGCAGCACATCCGCCGCGGCAAGGCCACGTCGAACATCTGCACCAACCAGGGCCTGCTGATCACGGCCGCGACCATCTACCTGAGCCTCATCGGCCCCGAAGGCCTGGCGCGCGTGGCGAACGAATGCCATGCGCGTACGCAGGAACTCGTGAACGCGCTGACGCGCATCAAGGGAGTGAAGGTGGCTTTCGACCGGCCGCGATTCCACGAGGCCGTTCTGCTGCTGGATCGCCCCGTGGCGCCCGTCATCGCCGCGCTGGCCCAGCGCGGCATCATCGGCGGCTACGACCTGTCGAACGATTACCCCGAGCTGGGCAATGCGTTGCTGGTCTGCGCCACCGAGACGCGCACGCCGGCCGACATCCAGACCTACGCAGACGCTCTCGCCGATACGCTCAAGGCCGCCGTGCGCGCCGCCTGAGGAAGAACTCACATGGCCATGCAGAAACACCCCGAAAAGATCATCTTCGAATACTCACGTCCGGGCCGCGGCTCGTATGCGCAGTTCCCGACGGAGCACGACACGCCGAACACGGTGGCCGCCGACATCCCAGAGAACCTGCGCCGCAAGAAGCCGGCGGCGCTTCTGCCGGAAGTCAGCGAACTCGAGGTGGTGCGCCACTTCACCAAGCTCTCGCAGCTCAACTTCTCCATCGACACGCACTTCTATCCACTGGGTTCGTGCACGATGAAGTACAACCCGAAGGCCTGTAACCAGTACGCCATGCTGCCCGGGTTCCTGAACCGCCATCCACTGGCGCCCGACGCGGCGGGGCAGGGGTTCCTGGCCTGCATGTTCGAGTTGCAGGAGATGCTGAAAGAAGTGACCGGCATGCAGGGCGTCGCGTTGTCGCCCATGGCCGGCGCGCATGGCGAATTCGCCGGTGTGGCGATGATCCGCGCATATCACCGCGCGCGTGGCGACCTCGCGCGCAACGAGATCATCGTCCCCGACGCCGCGCATGGCACCAACCCCGCGACCGCCACCATGTGCGGCTGCGCGGTGAAGGAGATTCCGACCAAGGACGACGGTGACATCGACGTCGAGGCGCTGAAGCAGGTGGTTGGCCCTAACACCGCCGGCATCATGCTCACCAACCCTTCGACCTGCGGCGTGTTCGAACGGCGCATCAAGGACGTCGCGAAGATCGTCCACGATGCGGGCGGCTTGCTGTACTACGACGGCGCGAACCTCAACGCCATCCTCGGCAAGGTGCGTCCGGGCGACATGGGCTTCGACGTCATTCACATGAACCTGCACAAGACCTTCTCCACGCCGCATGGCGGTGGTGGTCCGGGCGCCGGCGCCGTGGGTGTGAGCTCGCGCCTGCTGCCGTTCATGCCTATTCCCGTGGTTGGAAGAGAGGCCGTGGTGGGCAAGGACGGCGATCAGTATCGCTGGCTGACCGAGAAGGACCTGCCGCAGTCCATCGGCCGCCTGTCGGCGTTCATGGGCAATGCCGGCGTGCTGCTGCGCGCGTATATCTATATGCGCATGCTGGGCCGCGAGGGCATGCATCGCGTCGGCGAGTTCGCCACGCTCAACGCCAACTATCTCATGGCAGTGCTCGCGAAGAAGGGCTTCGAGCCCGCGTACCCGGGGCGCCGCGCCAGCCACGAGTTCATCATCACCGCGAAGAAGCAGAAGGACACACTCGGAGTAACGGCGATGGACTTCGCCAAGCGTCTGCTCGACTACGGCTTCCACGCGCCCACTACCTACTTTCCCCTGCTGGTGCCCGAGTGCCTGCTCATCGAGCCCACCGAAACCGAGAGCAAGGAAGCGCTCGATGGCTTCATCGACGCGATGGTGGCCATCCAGAAGGAAGCGGAATCGCAGGCGGATCTCGTCAAGTCGGCGCCGCATACCATGACCGTGCGCCGGCTCGATGATGTCCGCGCGGCACGTCAGCTTGATCTCACCTGGAAGGGACCCCAGGAGCTGCGCTCCGCGTAGAAAGCGCCGGCCGTCGGGTCTCGTGACCCATGTAGGCCTAGGCGCACCGTCGATTTGGTACAGTTCGCCGGATGAACGATATCGGCGACCGACTCAAACCGACCGGTTTCTCACGCATGTTTCGTGCCTTCGGGGCGAGCATGAAGGGTTTCTCCGGCGCCTTCCGCGAGGAGGCCGCGTTCCGGCAGGAACTCGCCCTCGCAGCGGTGGTCATCCCACTGGGTCTCTGGTTAGGCAAGAGCGGCATCGAGCGTGTCCTGTTGATCGCGCCGATGTTCATCGTGCTCATCGTCGAGCTCATCAACAGTGCCATCGAGGCCACGGTCGATCGCATCGGGCTCGAGCGGCACAAGTTATCGGGTCTCGCCAAGGACATCGGTTCCGCGGCGGTACTCACGTCGCTGCTGCTGCTGGCGGTGGTGTGGCTGCTGGTGCTCTGGCCGTCGGCCTGATCTGCCCTGGGCCGTACAGCTCGGCTAACAAGAAGGACCTCGCATGACGAATCTGCGCCGCCTGGTATTGCTCGGCCTGTTCTCACTGTCACCCGTCATGGCGCAGAACGCGCCGCCGCAGATCGTCGCGCAATCCCAGTCCACGCAGGCCGCCCTGCCGCAGGCCGAGGGCGAGAGCGCCGCCTGGCGCGGCACGCTGGCACGCGTCGCCGAAAGCGTCGTGGCCATCGAGATCGACCAGACGCGCGCCTTCGACACCGAGTGGAATTCGTCCTCGCAGGCCACGGGCTTCGTGGTGGATGCAGACCGTGGCCTCATCCTCACCAACCGCCACGTGGTCACGCCCGGGCCGGTGACTTCCGAAGCCACCTTCCTCAACCGCGAGGAAGTGCAGCTGTACCCGCTGTACCGCGACCCCATCCATGACTTCGGCATCTACCGTTACGACCCCAAGAAGCTGCGGTTCATCAAGCCGCGCTCGCTGCCGCTGTACCCGGATGGCGCGCAGATCGGCCGCGAGATCCGCGTGATCGGCAACAACGCCGGCGAGCAGCTCTCCATTCTCGCGGGCACCATCGCCAAGCTCGACCGCGATGCGCCGGAATACGGCATCGGCAAGTACAACGACTTCAACACTTTCTACCTGCAGGCGGCCTCGGGCACCTCGGGCGGTTCCTCGGGTTCGCCGGTCATCGACATCCAGGGCCGCGTGGTGGCGCTCAATGCCGGTGGCGCCACCGGCGCGGCCTCCAGCTTCTATCTACCGCTGGGCCGCGTGAAGCGCGTGCTCGAGCTGATCCAGTCGGGCAAACGCGTGCCGCGCGGCGCGCTGCAGGTGGTATTCCACTACACGCCTTACGACGAGCTGCGCCGTCTCGGCCTGCAGGAGAAAACCGAGGAGGCGGCGCGCAAATCCTTCCCGCAGCTCACTGGCATGCTGGTGGTGAACGAGGTGCTGCCCGGCGGTCCCGCCGATGGCACGCTGCAACCCGGCGACGTGCTGGTGCGCCTGAACGGCAAGATGATCTCGGAATTCGAGCCGCTCGAAGAGGCGCTGGACGAGAATGTCGGCGGCGCGGTGGATCTCGATCTCGAACGTGGCGGCAAGGTCATCAACGCCAAGCTCACCGTGGGCGATCTGCACGCCATCACGCCCAATGCCTACCTGGAGTTCGGCGACGCCGTGGTGCACACCGTGTCGTACCAGCAGGCGCGCCATTTCAACGTGGCGGTCAGTGGTGTTTACGTTGCCAACCCCGGCTACATTTTCGGCGCCGCCGGAGTGCCCCGTGGGGCGGTGATCGCCAGCGCCAATGGCAAGCCCACACCCACGCTCGCGGCCTTCGAGGCCGTGGTCGCGGGACTCGGCGATGGCGAGCGGTTCACCGTGCGTTACTCGACGGTCGACGACCCGAACGGCTCGAGCGTGCGCAGCGCGCGCATGGATCGGCGCTGGTTCCCCGCCAATCATTGTCTGCGTGACGATGCGGCCGGGCTCTGGCAATGCGCGCCGCTGCCGGCGCTGGGCTCCATCAAGCCCGACGTGGGCGGAAGCACGCGCTTCATCAAGCCCGAGGACCCGCGCGCCGCGGCGCTGGCGCCATCCATGGTGGGTGTGGGCTTCGACATGCCGTACTCGGTGTCGGGCATCACCGAGCGCAATTACCGCGGCACCGGCCTCGTGGTCGACGCCGCGCGCGGACTGGTGGTCGTCGACCGCAACACCGTGCCGGTTTCCATGGGCGACGTGCGCGTGATCTTCGCGGGCACGCTGGAGATTCCCGGCAAGGTGGAATTCGTGCATCCGCTGCACAATCTGGCCATCGTCAGCTACGACCCCAAGCTCATCGGCAACACGCCGGTGAAGAGCGCCAAGTTGTCAGACCGGCGCATCTCTCCCGGAGAAACGCTGTCGGTGGTGGGCATGGACGCGGACGGCGACGTGAACACCCGCACCACGCAGGTGGCCAAGCTGGAGCCCATCCAGCTGCCGTTATCGCGCACCATGCAGTTCCGCGAGAGCAATCTCGAGACCATCCTGCTGGTCAATGGGCCCTCGGATTTCGACGGCGTGCTCACCGACGATTCGAACAGCGTCATCGGACTGTGGTCGAGCTTCGCCTGGGAGCAGGGTCGCGAGCTTCAGCAGCAGAATCGCGGCGTCGCCATCGGCGTGGTGCAGGACATGCTCCGTCGCGTGCAGGGCAAGCAGCCGGTGTTCTCGCTGGAAGCCGAACTGGTGCCCCAGACTCTCGCCTCGGCGCGCCGGCTGGGGCTCACGGATGAATGGCTGAAGAAGCTCGAAGGCGCCAGTCCCAACCAGCGCCAGGTTTTGTCCATCGTGCGCCTGGTCGGCGGTTCGGCGGCCGTCGGACGTCTCAAGCAGGGCGACATCCTGCTGGCCATCGACAACAAGGTGGTCACCAAATTCCGCGAAGTCGAACTGGCCGTGGCCGACAAGGCCGAAGTGCAGGTCACCGTCTGGCGCGATGGGGAAGAGAAAATCGTGCCGCTGGCCACGGCGGCGCTGAGCGGGCTGGATCTCGACCGCATCGTGATGTGGGCGGGCGCGACCCTGCAGGCTCCGCACCGCGCGATGATCTCCCAGCGCGGCATGCCGCCCGAAGGCGTGTACGTGGGCTATTTCGCGTATGGGTCGCCGGCGACGAGATATGGTCTGTTTCCCGGCCGGCGCATCGTGGAAGTGGACGGCATACCCACCCCGAACCTCGATGAATTCCTCAAGGTGGTTGCTGGCCGGCCGGACCGGTCAGCCATCCGGTTGCGGACCATCACCTGGAACAACGCGCCAGAAGTGATCACCTTGAAGCTCGATCGGCACTATTGGCCGACATATGAGTTGCGCCGGGGCGACGATGGCTGGGCAAGGCGCGATCTTGAGTGAGGTGTTTCGATAGAATGGCGGCCACTTATGGTCCGTATCGTTCGCGCCACGCTCAAGGAACTCGAACAAGCCGTCACGGCGCTGCGTGACGGCGAGCTCGTCGCTTTCCCCACCGAAACCGTTTACGGGCTGGGCGCCAATGCGCAGAACCCGGCCGCGGTGCGCCGCATCTTCGAGCTGAAGGAGCGGCCGGCGGACCACCCCGTCATCGTCCACCTCGACAACCCCAAGTACCTGCACCGCTGGGCGCGCGAAGTGCCCGACAACGCGCAGAAGCTCGCGGCGCGCTTCTGGCCGGGTCCGCTGACCATGGTGCTGCCGCGCTCCGAGAACGTGCACGACGTGGTCACCGGGGGCCAGGACACCGTGGCCATCCGCGTGCCTTCGCACCCGATGGCGCAACAGCTTCTCACCGCCTTCGGCGGCGGCATCGCCGCGCCTTCGGCGAACCGGTTCGGCCGTGTCAGCCCCACGCGAGCCGAACACGTGCGCGAGGAGTTCGGCGATTCCGTGCGCGTGGTGCTCGACGGCGGCGAGGCGCAGATCGGCCTCGAGTCCACCATCGTGAGTTTCGAAGGCGAACAGGTGCGCTTGTTGCGGCCGGGTTTCGTCACCTACTCGCAGCTCAAGGAAGTGGTGGGCGACGTCATCATCGGCGCGGGCGCAGGCGCGCCGCGCGTGCCGGGCGCCAAGCAATCGCATTACGCGCCGCTCACGCCCATGAGCATCGTGCCCGTGGACGAGATCGACAAACGCGCCGAGACGCTCTCCGAAGGTGGCCGGCGCGTGGCTGTGCTAGCCATGCGCCTGCCGCTGAAGACCTATACGTCGGTCACGTGGATCAACGCCGGGCGCCGTCCCGATTCCTACGCGCACGACCTGTATTCCAACCTGCGCGCGCTCGACAAGGCCGGCTGCGAGCAGATCCTGGTGCAGGACGTGCCCAGCGAAGAGAAGTGGACGGCGATCCGCGATCGCCTCGCGCGCGGCGCGGCCGTGGGCGGCGCCGCCGCCGAGAGTGATCCGTACACGGAGACGGGCGGGTATTCCGTCCTGCCGTAGCGGGCCCTCGCCATGCGCATAGCGCTGGTATCCGACATCCACGGCAATCTTCCCGCGCTCGAAGCGGTGCTGGCGGATACGCGCCGCCGCGCGGTGACGCGCATCGTGAACCTGGGCGATTCGCTGTCGGGGCCGCTGCTGCCGATCGAGACCGCAAGGTTCCTCATGAAACAGGATTGGTTGCAGCTGGCCGGAAATCACGAGCGGCAGTTGCTGGAGTTCGCGGCCAAAGGTGGAGGCGAATCCGATGCATTCGCGTACGCGCACCTGACGCCCGACGTGTTCGAATGGATGCGCGGCCTGACACACGCCCGTGCCCTGGATGACGAGGTCTTCCTTTGCCACGGCACGCCGCGCAGTGACGTGGAAGGCTTTCTCGATTCAGTGGAGGGCGACCACACGCGTCCCGCCACCCGCGACGAGTTGGCGGAACGCTGCGCCTTGACCGCGCCCCGGGTCATCGCCTGCGGCCACACGCACATTCCGCGCGTGACGCAATCGCCGCGCGGCCAGTTGCTGGTGAACGCGGGCAGCGTAGGGCTGCAGGCCTATGAGGACGATCACCCTCACTACTACCGCGTCGAAGGCGGCGATGCGTATGCGCGGTATGCCACCATCGAAAAGCGCGGCGGCGCCTGGCACGCGCAGATCCATCCCGTGCCTTACGATCATGAATCCATGGCGAGGCTGGCCGAGCGCAACGGCCGGCCGGGCTGGGCGCATGCATTGCGCACGGGCCTGATGCCCCGGCCCCACTGACCTCAAGGAGATCACATGCCTGTTCCCTGGCTCGCGCTCGGCTCACTGGTGCTCGGCAACCTCGACAACATCATGAAAGTCGTGCGTCCGGTGTTCACGCGCAAGAAACTCGAGGATGTCACCGACCGGACGGCTCTTCTCGACCAGCAGATCGCCGAACTGCAGGCCGCCGCCGCGAGCAACGCCGAGCAGATACGCGAACTCGCGGCGCAGCTCAAGGAAGTGGTGGCGGCGCTGGCGCAATCCGCCGCCGAAGTCTCGGCCGAGCGCGCGGCGCGTCAGCGGATCGCGCGCATGGCACTCGTGATGTCGGGGGTGGCGCTGGTAATTTCAGCGGGCGCTTTGTGGGGCGCCTTCGGGAGGAGCTTATGAGACGCATGTTGCTGTTGAGCACGTTGATGCTGGCCGGCGCGGCGCATGCCGGGATCACCCGCCATTCCGGCAGCGATGCCGCGGTACCTGACAAGCAGTACATCCACGTGGTGAGCGAAAAGGACTCCCCCGTGATGCAGACCTGGATCAAGGCCAAGGACGGCGTGTACATCGCCGCCGCCATCCGCAAACCCAAGGGCGAGGGCGTGTTTCCGGCCATCGTGATGCTGCACGGAGCGCCGGGCGGACGCGGCATGGAACAGCTGGTGGGCTGGTCGCGCGGCGATCACGGTGGCCCGGTATGGGAGAGATTCCTGCAGGAAGGCTTCGTCGTGGTCGTGGCCGACTACCGCGGCGGTGACTGGAACCAGATGAACAAGCCCTCGGCGAGCGGCCTGGTGACCGCCATCGACGATGGCATCAGCGTCGTCGAACACGTGCAGAAACTGCCGTACGTGAAGCGCGATGCCGTGAGCGTGTATGGCGTGAGCCTCGGCGGCAACCTCGCCATGTTCCTGGCCTCACGCGTGCCGACGTTGCACAAAGTGGTGCTCGGCGCGCCCGCGCCGATCTGGTTCCTGGGATACGACATTCCCGCGGGCGGTCAACGGCCCGACTTCGCCGTCACGCCGCCCGATCCGGTGTATTCGAAGGAAAACATCGTGCCCATCCAGATGCCCATCCTGATCCTGGTCGGGACGGAAGATCGCCTGCTGGCACTGGACACGCGCCTGCACGATGAGCTCGTGAAGCATGGCAAGAACGTGCGCATGGAAGTGTACGAGCACGGCTATCACGACTTCGTGCTGGGCAACCAGGGGCAGAAGCGGGGCGATCTGCCGCGCGGCGAAGTGCTGATGCAGGGCGCGCTGGACGCGCTGGACCTCACGGTGAAATTCGTGAAGGCGCCGCGCTGAAGCGCGCGCGACGCAGGGTGGTTGTCGGCGAGGGGTCGGCGTTGCCCGGCAGTCCCTTTCTGACCTGCGTGCAACTCAAGGAAGAGAAGTACCGGGCCGATGTCTATCCATTCACCCTGCCGATCGTACCCGCGGATTTCCAACTGACGCTCAGCACCCCGGTGACGTTCCTGGTGGGCGAGAACGGCGCTGGGAAATCCACGCTTCTCGAAGCACTGGCCTGGGCCTGCGGTTTCAGTGCGCGCGGTGGGCATCGAGACCAGAGTTTTTCGGAAGGAGCGGACGGGCACACGCTGGGACGAGCGCTGCGCATGAGATGGCGGCAGCGGGTGACGGGTGGGTTTTTCCTGCGCGCGGAGACGTTTTTCAACTTCGCGACGTATCTGGAGGAGGCGGGCAGCACCTTTGATGCGTACGGTGGCAAGTCGCTGCACGCCCAGTCACATGGCGAGGCATTTCTCTCGTTGTTCAGCCACAACTTCGAGGATGGCTTGTTCATCCTCGACGAGCCTGAAGCTGCGCTGTCGCCGCAGCGCCAGATTGCGTTCCTCAGGATCCTGCACGATCTCGGATCGAGGAAGGTGGGGCAGTTCATCATCGCCACGCATTCCCCGATTCTCCTGACACTACCAGGCTCACGCGTGCTCAGCCTGGATGGCGGTCCGCTTCGTGAGATCGACTATCGGGACACCGAGCACTTCCGGCTCACGCGCGATTTCCTGAATGCTCCCGATCGCTTCTATCGCCACTTGTTGCAAGACGAGGAAGACGTCGGTCAGTAGTGAGGCGGCTTCTCTTCGGCCGTCGCGCTCGGTCCGAAGTCCGATTCCATGGCCGCCAGCTTGTCGAGCAGCCGCTGGTGACGGTCGGTGGCGCGATCGAGGTCCTTCTGCTGGCGGGTTACCACGTCGCTGAGTTCATTCACGGCACGCTCGAGGAACGCGAGCTTTTCCTCGAGCAGGGCAAGACGGTCGGATGGATCGGATGGGGACATTCCTCGTTTTCCAGAAAAAGGGGACGCGCCTCAAGGATATTCCCTGGCCGGAGGCGCGTCCCCTTTTTCCAGAAAACGAGGGATGTCCCCAAACATCGGCGCCCTGGAATCCCTTCCAGGGCGCCGGCGACTACCTGCTAGCTCAGGTTCGGGGCTCGGTCAGTACCAGATGTCGTAGAGCACATCGAGCACGATGCCGGTGGCGATGGCGGTGAGCACCACGTCGCTGCCGACGCGCACCCAGTGGTAGCCACGCGGCGGGGCGTAGAGCCGGTACGGGCGCCAGTCATAGACCACGTACTGACGGCCGTACCAGTGGCTGGGCAGGCGGTCGCCACGGTGCCAGGCGCGGTAGTAGTAGCCGCGGGGCGCGTGGTACCGGCCATAGTTGTACCGATAGACCGCGTAGTCGCGACGGTCATGGCGGCGGTTGTCCCAGTAGTTCGGATGACGGTTCCAGTCGCTGCGGTGGCGATCCCAGCCACCATTCGAATGACGATTGTCGTGACGGTTGTCGTGACGACGGTCGTAGTCGCGACGGTCATGGGCGCGGCGATCGTCATGGCGACGATCATTTCGATCGTGGTCGCGGCGCTGGTCGTTACCATGGTCATTGCGACCATGGTCGCGGCGGTCATCACGGCGGTGGTCGCGACGGTCGTCCCGGCGCTGCTCCGCGACGCGGTGCGGGCGCGTGTCCTTGCGGGCTTCGTCGACTCGCATGGCCTTGTGGGCCACCTTGTCGGAGAGCTTTTCCTTGTCGTTCTTGGCGTACGCGGCGCCACTGGCGAGAAGGGCGGCGACGAGCAGCAATGTCACAGGGCGTTTCATCTGGATCTCCTTGGCGGATCGAATTCGATCCGTTGGAGCCAGTATCTGCGCGCGCAGATGAGCGGACGCTGAACGTTTCCGTTCAGGTTCGTTCAGCTTGTTCAGATTCGCCGGGATTTCGGCCGGATTCGTTCAGGGAAGCGGCGCCGACGCCAGCGCGATGTCGTTGGCGACCTCGGAATCGAGCTCGCGCCAGTCCACGTGGCCCACGCGGTTGGTCCACAGCGGGTTGCGATAACGCGCGCCCGTGCGGGTGGTGTAGTCGCTCCAGAAACCCTGGGCGAGTTTGAGATGGCGAATGGCTTCGCGCTGCTCGGCCGTGTCACGACGCGCACGGAAACGCGCCAGCGAGGTGGCGCCGCGAATCTTGGCCGCGTAGTACTTGCCCAGCAGCGCCATCGCGCGGATGTCGGCCAGCGTGTCGCCCAGTTCCGTGTCGCCGGCATTCGAAGTCTTCTCCAGTTCCTTCAGCCCGCTCAGCGCCGCGTCTGCCCGCGCGTCGATGCGGTCCGCCACCTGCAGAGGTGAAGTGCCGCCCCTCTCACCAGCGACGAATTCGGGAATGGTGATGTTGTCGGTGCCCGGGTGTACGCGCTGGTCGATGAACGTTTCCACGCTGTGAAAGCCGCTGGCGGTTTTCGCCGGGCCGGGACGGCTGCGGCAGCCTTCGATGTACCACTGGAAATCGAAATCCGCCCAGTGGAAGCCGGTGACCAGTGGATAGATCATCGAGGCGTCCTGCCAGGCGGACAGCAGCCGTTTGCCATCGATGCCGGCGAAGCGCTGGCCGATGATGGCGGCGATGCGCTCGTTGTCGAGCGTGGGGTCGTACCCCATGCGGCCCCAGAGCAGGAAATGCAGCCAGTGTTTGGCGATCTCGAGCTGGCGCGGAGCGCCTTTCGAAGCCGTGGCCTTCGCCAGGAATTCGCGCCCCCACACCCACATGTCCGAGCCGATGTAGTAACCCGCGGAAGGTTCGCGCGGAATGTTGCCCACGAACTCGCGCACGAAATCCGGCGCGGCCCAGCGGAACATCAGCGCGTCGTCGTTGCGCAGCGTCCAGAGTGTCTTCAGCGGGCCCAATGATTCGACATACCCACGATGATAGGTCTGGGTCGTCGACGACAAGGCATGCGCCTGTGCGTACTTGAAACTGAACACGAAGTTCACGTTCGGCTGGTCGATCACGGGCTTGAAAGTGGCGGCGATGTCCTGCGCACGCGATTCGTGCTGGCGGTGGATCAGCGTGAACCTGCGGCCGGGTTCGGCGCGCGCAGCATCGAGTACGCCCTGTCCGTAAGTGGCGAGCAACCAGTTCTCCTTGGCATCGAAGGAGTCCACGCCGCCGGAGTACATCTTCACCTCGCCCATGTTCTCGCCGGCGGTCAGTCCGATGCCCGCGAGCAGTGGATAGGTGTGGAACATCTCGCGAACACTGGCGCGGAAGTAGTCGATGGTCTTCGGATTGTCCAGGGCATCGGTGATGCCGTACTTGCCGTCGACGCCGTAGGTGAAGATGTTCCACGTGATCACGTAGAACGAGATGTTGCGGTCATGCGCGTACTGCATGACCTTGCGCCAGAACGCGATCTTCTGGGCCATCGTCAGCCGCCGCACCACTTCCTTGTTCGCCAGCATCCCGGGTGACAGCAGGTCCGTGGTACGCGTGGTGTAGTCCTCGGCCAGCGCCGCGCGCGTGCGCCACACGTCGTTGAGCGCCACGTCCGGATAGGTCGGCACCTGGACCATGGAAGGGAAGGGGTGCAGGTTCCACAGCGACACGTAGTTGTAGCGGTCGCGCGCGAGCTGGTCGAGATACGCGCGCCAGAACTCGAAATCCCAGACCGTGGCGATGTTGGCCTGCGCCGAATCGCTCATGTCGGAGTAGCTGGGCGTGCGCAGGTCGAGTGGAATGTTGAACTTGGTGCCGCGCAGGGGCATGTAGGGGTTGCGGTCGGTGTCGCTCACGCCCTCGACGCCGCGCGTGCGGATCTGCTCCGCCAGTTCCAGTGCGCCGTACATCGCGCCCGCGGCGTCGTTCGCGAACACGTGGATCTGCAGCTCGTCGCCGTTCTTGATGCGGCGCAGGCTGAAGCCTTCCGCGGCGATGTCCCCGGCAATGGGTTTGAGGTCGATGAGCGCCGATTGCAGCACGCCCTTGCTCTGGATGGTCCAGAACTGCACCAGCACGCGCTGGCCGGTGGCCTTCGCCCGCAGCAGTTCCTTGGCGTCGCGGCGGATGTCGAATTGCCCGGCCTTCAGCGCGGCTTCCACGTCGCCGATCGCGAATCGCAGCTGGGGGGATTCCTGTTCGACCACGATGTACGCGGGCGCCGCCAGCGACGGCGTGGCGCCACCTGCCGCGAGCATCAACAGGGCCAGCAGTGTCCAGGCGCGCGCGAGCATCGGATCCCCTTCGACCTCCAGGACGAGTCCGGAGCCTACACTGTCGACGCACGGAGGCCTGACTTCCCGTGGGGACGCCGCCGCGGCTGGGAGAAGGGCAACGAAACTGACATATCACGGTCCGGCTGCTCAGGTTGCTCGGGGTGGAGGGCCGGCATCCGGAAATCGTTTTTTCTTGGCTCCCGGCTCGTTGAATTCCTAGCTATAGTCTCCATTGCCGGTACATCAACTAAAACAACCGGCGGGGGGAACGACCATGATCGAGTGGTTTGGTTCGCACAGCGGCCTCGAGCAGTTGTTTCTTCTCGGCGCCATCGTCGGTGGACTCATTCTGGTACTGCGGCTGATCCTGATGATCTCAGGCCTCGATCACCATGCCGACCTTCACCTGGACAGCGACGCCGGCTTCCAGGCGCTCAGCATCCAGGGCATCTCCGCGTTCTTCACCATGTTCGGCGTGGTGGGCTACATGCTCAACCACAACGCCGCGCTCGGGATCATCCTGTCGCTTGTCGGGGCAGTGACGGCGGGCGCGTTCTCGATGTGGCTCATCGGGCGAGTGTTCCGCGCCATGTTGCGGCTGCAGTCGAGCGGCACCGTGAGCCTGTTCGCGGCCGTCGGCAGTGAAGGCTCGGTCTATCTCACCGTCGGCAAGGAAGGCGGACGTGTGCAGATCAATTTCGCCAACCGCCTGCGCGAGTTCGAAGCCATCTCCGCGGACGGGTCCACGCTGCCCACGGGCACGGCGATCCGCGTGCAAAGCGTGACGGCCAATACGCTGGTCGTCGCGCCCGTCGACCGCTGAAGTTTCCGTTCCTGACCTGTCGTCAATAGCTAGTTAGGGCGCCGCAGCGCCCGGAGGGACTCGCATGGATCTCACAATGGCCCTGGTGCCGGTGGTTTCACTGGTGCTCGTGGTGTTCTTCACCATCATCTTCCTGGCCTCGCGCTACAAGCGATGCCCGTCCGACAAGATCCTCGTGAAGTACGGCAAGGTGGGCAAGGGGCAGTCGGCCCAGTGTATCCACGGCGGTGGCTCGTTCATCTGGCCGCTGTTCCAGGACTACACGTACATGAGCCTGACGCCGCTCACGATCCCGATTCCGCTGACCAAGGCGCTGTCGCTGCAGAACATCCGCGTGAACGTGCCCAGCACCTTCACGGTGGGTATCAGCACCGAAGAAGCCATCATGAACAACGCCGCGGAGCGCCTGCTGAATCTTGCGCAGGACAACGTCGAAAGCATGGCCCGCGAGATCATCTTCGGCCAGCTGCGCCTCACGGTGGCTTCGCTGACCATCGAGCAGATCAACCAGGACCGCGAGAAATTCCTGGACGCGATCCGCCGCAACGTGGCGCCCGAGCTGAACAAGATAGGCCTGTATCTCATCAACGTGAACATCACCGACATCACGGACGAATCGGGTTATATCGAAAGCATCGGAAAGAAGGCGGCGTCCGAGGCCATCAACCAGGCCAAGATCGACGTCTCCGACCAGGACCGCAAGGGTTCGATCGGCGAGGCCGAACAGGTTCGCGAGCGCACCATCAAGGTATCGCAGCATCTCGCCGAATCCGAGAAGGGCAAGAAGCAGGCCGAAGCGGATCAGCGCATCTACGTGCAGAAGCAGGAGACGCTGGCGACCATTGGTGAGGCCGAGGCCGCGCGCGACAAGGAGATCAAGGTCGCGGAGAACGAAGCGGAATCGGAGAAGGGCCAGAAAAAGGCCGAAGCCGAGAAGCGCATCTTCATCCAGGCGCAGGAAGCCGAGGCCATCGCGGGCGAAAACCGTTCGCGCGCACTGATGGCGGCGTCGAATGCCGAGCTCACGGTGCAGGCGGCGCAGGCCGCTCAGCGTGGACAGGTGGCGCAGTACGACGCGCAGGCCGAGATCCAGAAAGCGCAGGCCAAGGCCGAGTTGCAGCGCCTCACCGCAGCGGAAGTGGTGAAGCAGCAGATCGAGAAGCAGAAGATCACCATCGCCGCCGAGGCGGAAGCCGAGAAGACGCGGCGCGAGGCGCAGGGTGTGGCCGATGCCACGTTGCTCAAGTACGAAGCCGAGGCGAAGGGCATCCGCCAGGTGCTCGAGGCGAAGGCGCAGGGTTACCAGGCGCTGGTACAGAGCGCCAACAACGATGCGCGCGCCGCGGCCACGCTGCTGCTGACCGAGAAGCTGGAACAGATCGTCACGCTGCAGGTGGAGGCCATCAAGGCCATCAAGATCGACAAGATCACGGTCTGGGATGCGGGAGCCGGTGCGAACGGCAGCGGCGGTTCGACCACGGCGAACTTCCTCGCCGGCATGGTCAAGAGCCTGCCACCGCTGCATGACGTGGCGGCCATGGCCGGGCTGGAGCTGCCCAAGTACCTGGGCGACGCCAAGCTGCCCGACCTGCCCGCCTCGAATGGCCACGGCAGCTAATGGGGACATTCCTCATTTCCTAGCCACTTCTGGAAAGACAAGGGGGACGCGGCTCAAAAATCGCGTCCCTTTTTTCGTTCCGGCGTGAACCTTTTCGCCCGTCGCGCGACTCCCGTCCCGTGAGCACCCATTCCTCCGCTGACATCCGTGCCGACGAGCTGCTGGCGATCCGCTGCCAGCTCGGTGAACGCGATGCCTTCAACGAGCTGATCACTCGCTGGCACGAGCCGATCTGGCGTTACCTGCGGCGTCTCACCGGCTCCGACGATGCGGCCGCAGACCTGGCGCAGGACACGTGGCTCAAGGTGATGCGCGGCATCGCGGCTCTTCGCGACCACGCCAGCCTGCGCCCATGGTTGTTCGGCATCGCGCGGCGCGTCGCCATGGACCGGCTTCGCCGCCAGTACACGCGCGCCGAGGACGGCGACGTCGAGCTCGACGAGCTGCCCGCGGTAGCACAGGACGCCGACTTCGAATTCGACCTCGCCGCACTGGAGAGTGGCCTCGACGAGCTGCCCCTGCGCGAGCGCGAGACGCTGACGCTGTTCTACCTGCGCGAACTGACCATCGAGCAGATCTCCGCGTTGCTCGAAATCCCGACCGGAACCGTGAAGTCGCGCCTGTTCCGGGCGCGGCGGCTATTGCGAACCCAACTGACAGGAGCCCGTCCATGACCCCACAGATGAAGTCTTTGCACGATATCCGCGAGCGGGCTGGCGCCGTACTCTCGCTGAAGGCGCGCGTGGGTTATGTGGCGCTGCTGCTGGTGTCAGTCGCGATGACGGTCATCATCGCGTCGCTGTGGCTCACGGAGTCCGCGTTGCCGCCGCATACGCACCTGGCCTTCGGCGCCATGTGCGTGATCGGCGCGTCGTGGTCGCTATTGTCGTTGTGGGCGTTGCGCGCGCGCCGGCCGTTGTTCGCGCGCGATCGCTTGATCGCGGGGCGCCTGGCGGTGACGTTCACGTCCGTGTTCGCCGCGGCCGGCGTGGCCGCGGTGACGATCTCCGGCAGCGCAGCCAGCTACGTCGTGCTGACGACGGGTGTGGTGATGCTGGTCGTGGCCATCAGAGTGCTGGTGACCGCGGCGCGCCTCCATGCGCAGCTGCAGGCGCGGCGGGTTGCTCTTGAAGGGGCGAGATGAGCCGCGTCCCCCCTTGTCTTTCCAGAAGTGGCTGGAAAACGAGGAATGTCCCCACTAATCAGCAGGGACGGTGCGCTCGGCGGCCCAGGCGCGCAGCTCGGCGATCTTCTCGCCCAGCACCACGGACAGCGGGCGCGTGGCCTCGATCTCCGCGGCGATGCATCGCGCGTCGACCTTCTGGTTGTTCGCATGCGCGGTGTACAGCGCCGATACCACTGCCTGTTCGATCTCCGCGCCCGAGAAGCCTTCGCAGCGCGCGGCCAGCACCTTCATGTCGTTCTCGCCCACCGCCACATCGCGCTTCTTGCAGTGGATGTCGAGGATCTCCAGCCGCGCCGCGGGCGTCGGCAGGTCCACGAAAAAGATCTCGTCGAAGCGGCCCTTGCGCACCAGCTCGGGTGGCAGGGCGGTGATGTCATTGGCGGTGGCGACGATGAACACGCGCGCACGCTGCTCAGAGAGCCAGGTCAGGAACGCGCCCAATACACGGCGTGAAGTGCCGCTGTCGCCGTCGCCGGTGGACAGGGCCTTCTCGATCTCGTCCAGCCACAACACGCAGGGCGCGAGCGCCTCGGCGGAAGACAGCGACTCACGCAGGTTCTTCTCGGACTCGCCATGCCACTTGGAGAACAATGCGCCGAAATCGAGGCGCACCAGCGGCACTCCGAGCACGCCGGCCGCCGCGCGCGCCGCCAGCGACTTGCCGCAACCCTGCACGCCCAGCAGCAGCACGCCCTTGGGCGCATCGAGGCCCGGCGCGCTGCCATCGAAGGCGGCCTTGCGTTGCAGGATCCAGCGTCGCAGGTTCTTCAGGCCGCCGACTTCGGCGAAGCGCGCCGTATCCGGCTCGAACGACAGCGTGCCGCCGCGGTTCAGCAGCTGATACTTGGCCGCCAGCATGGGCTTGATGTCTTCTTCGGTCAGCGCGCCGTCATTGAAGACGGCCTGCCGCGCGAGGCGTTCCACGTCGTTCTCGGTGAGGCCACCGAGGTTGTCGACCATGCGTTCGACCACCTTCATGTCGATCTTCGGCATGCCGCCTTTCTGCTGCGCCCATTCGCGCGCCATGCGCATGACGATGGCGTGGCGTTCCTGTTTCGTCGGCAGGCTCATCTTGAAACGCGCGGAGAGATGCTCGAGCTCCTGCGGCAGTTTCATCTCATGGCTGATGAGCACCAGGGTGCGCGCGCACTTCCTGTAGTCCTGCGCGATGTCCTTGAGCGTGCGCACGAACATCGGGTTGTCGAGATAGGGATGGAAATCGAGCAGCACGTAGATACCGGCCATCGTAGTGGCGCGGATGTGCTTGAGCAGCTGCTCGGGCTGGGCGAGGGTCTTCTGCGCGCCGCCCATGTCGACGTCGATGCGGCTCAGTCCGTCGGTCACCGTCCACTGGAAAATGCCCCAGTTCTTGCCGCGCTGGGCCTTCATGGCGGCGTCGCGGAGTACCTCCAGGGCGCGGCCTTCCTCGCGGCTCTCGATGACCACCATGGCGACCCGCGACGCCAGCAGAGTCTGTAGTTCGTCGGAGGGAGAGGTGGCGGCGGAGGCGGCTTTCATGGGCGGCGCACTGTAGCAAAACGCCCTGTTCGGGCGCTGCCAGTTGGGTCACGGAAGGCCGCCATGACACTGACCGCCGGCTTCCCTACAATCCGCCGCTTTTCCCCCAGTCCCTGTCCCCGGGAGATGAGTGTTGGCTACTCGCGCGCGCAAGACCGCTTCGTACATCGATCCGTTCACCGACGGGGAGATCCAGCGGCTGGTGGCCGAATTCGGTTCGCCCTTGCTGATCATCGATTGCCAGCGCGTGCGCGAGCAGTACCGCAAGCTGCACAAGGCGCTGCCGGGCGTGGACCTGCATTACGCGCTCAAGCCGCTGCCGCATCCGTCGGTGGTGGAGACCATCGTCGAGCTGGGCGGCTGGCTGGATCTCGCCACCACGGGCGAGGCGCAAGTTCGAGGGCTACAAGGACCAGGCCGAACTGCTGCTGCGCGTGTCGTTCCGCTCGCCGGGCGCGGTCGTCGACCTCTCGCGCAAATTCGGCTGCGACCCCGAGGACCTGCTCGAACTCGCGCGGCTCGCGCGCAAGCTCGGCATCCCGGTGCGCGGCTTGTCGTTCCACGTGGGCTCGCAGGCGGCGGACCCCAGCAAACACGTCGAGGCCATCGAGGTCTGCGCCAAGCTCATGGCGAAGGCGCGCAAGGAAAAGCTCGGCACGTTCGACACGCTGGACATCGGCGGCGGTTATCCCATCGAGTACGGCCAGAAGGTGGCGGACATCGGCCGGTTCTGCGCGCCCATCCGCGCGGCGCTCGCCAAACTACCGGCGCGCATCCGCGTCATCGCCGAGCCGGGGCGTTACATCTGCGGCCCGGCGGCGATCGGTGTGGCATCGGTCATGGGTCGCGCCAAGCGCGAAGGGCACTGGTGGTACTACCTCGACGACGGCCTGTACGGTTCGTACAGCGGTCAGTTGTTCGACCACGCCAAGTACCCGGTGGAATCGCTGAAGCAGGGCGGCGAGACATTTCCCTCCGTGCTCGCGGGCCCGACCTGCGACAGCATCGACGTGATCGGCGAAAACCTCATGCTGCCGCAGCTCAAGGCCGGTGACCTGATCGTGGGCCGCGCCATGGGCGCGTACACCTGGGCCAGTGCCTCGGAATTCAACTTTTTCCCCAAGGCCACGGTGGTCACGGTGAACCGGAAACCCGGCGACCGGGGCTCGGTGGTGCCGCTGCCGTTCTAGCTTCCGGCCGCAAGGCTGGTCTCTGAGCATTGGTAGCGGCGCCAGCGCGCATTTGTTGTGCTTCTGGCCCTGGCGCGACAATTTCAGTACAAGCTTACGTCACCCGGTGCCTTGCCTTGCCGGGGGTGCCGGCGCAGCATTTGCCCATGCGCAACTTCATCCGCGCCCTGGCCTTACTACCCGCATTGGCCATCACCGCGTGCGGCGGCGGTGGTGATGGCGAGGGCGATACCAAAGCCCTCGCGACATTTCCGGGCGGCGGCATCAACCCGGGCGAGCAGTTTCTGCTGGGTTACGGTGAGACGGCCTACCTGGGGCCGCTGTCGTTGGAGTTCACCGACGTCGAGGATTCCCGATGCGGCGCCAGCAGCTCCGCCGTCTGCGTCTGGGAAGGCAACGCATTCATCCTGGTCAGCGCCACGAACGGCACTGCCTCGCAAGTACTGACCCTCAATTCAAATTCGAAATTTCCGATTTCCGCGGTCTTCGCCGGGCATGTGATCGAACTGCGCCGGCTGGATCCGCAGCCGAGGTTCACCACCCAGCCCGCGCTGGAAGAGTACAGCGCCACGCTGGTCATCGACCCTTGATGGCGGCCGGCGGCTGACACGCGCCGCCGATCCTTGTCTGCGCGCGTCCCCGCCCGCAGACTGACGCCATGCGCGCCGCCCTGTTCACCGTAATGCTCCTGCTGTCCCCGCCGGGGTGGATGTCCGCCAGCAGTGCGGGCGCGGCTGGAGTGCTGGCCGTCGAAGAGGCTCCTGTCGAGGAACGCTACCTCGAATTCTTCAACACGCACACTCGCGAGACCGTGAAGATGGTCTACAAGCGTGGCGCGGAATTCGACGAAGCCGCGCTCGCGGCGTTCAAGAACATCCTGCGTGATCGCCGCAATGGCGACGCGCACGACATGGATGTGCGTCTCTACGACCAGCTGTTCGACCTCGCACGCGCCGCCAAGGTCGAGCCCCATTATGAAATCATCTCCGGGTACCGTTCGCCGGAGAGCAACGACAAGATGTCGTCACGCCCGGGCAGTGGCGTGGCCAAGAAATCGCTGCACATGCAGGGCCGCGCCATCGACGTCCGGCTCCGTAACTGCCCGACCTCGAAGTTGCGCGACCTCGCGCTGGAGGCGAAACGGGGCGGGGTGGGCTACTACGAGCGCAGTGACTTCGTGCACATCGACACCGGCAACTTCCGCACCTGGATCGGGTAGTTTGTAAATCTTACGAGCAACCCCGGCAAACCCGCCCCGCGAACATGCCGGAAAACAGGGTGGGAGAAATCACGCCGTGGTGACACTAACTATGCAAGAAGAACCACAAGAGAACTCCGTGTACACCGCCATCCATCGACGCGTGAACGATGCACGCGCCGGCCGCGATATGTCCGTGCTCGGCCGCTGCGCCTCCGGTTGGGCCGTTTTCGGCCACCAGCAGTTCGTGCAGGGCTACATGCTGCTGCTGCCAGACCCCGTGGTGCCGGATCTCAATGCCCTTACTCCCGAGCGGCGCTCGCAATTCCTGCTCGACATGTCGCGCCTGGGCGATGCGCTGATGCGCACCACCTCTCCCATACGCATCAACTACGCCATCTTCGGCAACGTCGAGCCCGCGCTTCATGCGCACGTGATCCCTCGTTACCGCACCGAACCCGAAAACATGCAGACCCAGCAGCCCTGGGCCTACGACTGGAACGCGGCGCCGGCCTTCGATGCCGTCGCGGCCGCGCCGCTGTTCAAGGCGTTGCGGGTCGAGCTGGCATTGCTCGGCGTATTGCGATCGCCCTGAGTCGCACATGGCCGTACAGCCTCAGTACCTGGCCTATGTGCTGGAGCAGCTCGCCGGCCTGCCGGCGGTGCGTCCGAACCGCATGTTCGGCGGCATCGGTTTGTACAGCGACGGCCTGTTCTTCGGTCTCATCGATGACGACACGCTGTACTTCAAGACCAGCGATGCCAACATCGAAGCCTATCGTTCGCGCAACATGCCGAAGTTCATGCCGTTCCCCGACAGGACCGGTGCGGTGATGGGTTACCACCAGGTGCCGGCGGACATCATCGAAGACGCGGAGTCGCTGGTGGAATGGGCGCGTCGATCGGTGGCGGTGGCGCTCACGGCGCAGGCGGCCAAGGCGGCGAAGCCTCTCAAGAAGAAGGCGGCGAGGAAGCCGGCGAAGAAGCCGGCGGCCGGGAAGCGAACGAAAACACCGTCGAAAACGGCCGGCAAGAAGCGCCCCGTGAGCAAGCCCAGACCCACGAAGCGTGTGGCCCGAAAATCCGCGCGCACCCCGGCGCGCAAACCCGCCCAAAAAGAATAGCGCGCCTAAACGCGAGCCCGCGCGACTCGCGCCAGGTCGTCCAGCGTTTCCACCGGCGCGGAGCAGGTGCTGCCGCGGCATACGTATGCGCGCGTACCGGCGCCGGCCTTCTTGTCGGCAATGGCGGCGTCGAGACCGGCGTCATCCGCCGGGATGGCGAACACCAGGCGATGCGGCGCGTACAGCTTGTTCAGTTCGTCGCGCCATTTTTCAGCGTCGGCGCCGCGGATGATCACCGACTCGGGCGGCGTGAGGTACTCGTCCAGCGCCTCGAGCAGGCTCATGTGACCGTGCGGGAACCGGTTGATGGCCAGCCACGCGGCGCGCAGCGTGCGCTCCGCGGCTTCCAGCCAGCGCGTCTCGCCCAGTAGATAGCCCGCGCGGATCAGCACGCGCGCCGCGATGCCGTTGCCGGCGGGGATGGCGTCATCGCTGAAACTCTTGCTGCGATGGATGAGTGCTTCGTGGTCGTTCGAAGTGAAGA
Source organism: Steroidobacteraceae bacterium (assembly GCA_029266835.1). GTDB lineage: Bacteria > Pseudomonadota > Gammaproteobacteria > Steroidobacterales > Steroidobacteraceae > CADEED01. The sequence goes on along the minus strand of JAQSWD010000002.1, from coordinate 11,970 downwards.
AGAAACCGCCGAGCTGCGTATCTTCGAATTTCTCGAGCATGACGCCGATGATTTCGCGCAGCCACGTCACGTCCTCGTTGCGCCAGCGGAGCTGCAGCATCTCCAGCAACGCGTTGGCGAGATACGCGTAATCGTCGAGATAGGCGTTCAGGTGCGACACGCCATCCTTGGACGTGGCGAGCAGACGTGCCCCCTCTTTCGAACCAGGATTCCACAGGTTGGCGCGCACGAAGGCGAGGGCGCGGTCCGCGGCTTCCGCGAAGCGGCTGTCGTTCAGGCTGCGCGCGGCGATGGCGAGCCCGCGAATCGCCAGCGCGTTCCAGCTGGTGAGCACCTTGTCGTCGAGGCCGGGCCACACGCGCTTGCTGCGCAGCGCCAGCAGTTTCGCGCGCGCGCCGTTCAGTTCTGTCTCGACGACCGCGGGCTCGAGCTGCAGCTCCTTCGCGATCTGGTCGATCGAGACATACACGTGGCAATGCCACGCGCCCTCGAAGTTGGCTTCCTGGTCGAAGCCGAATCGGCGCGAGAACACGCTCCATTCCAGTGGCGTCAGCGCGGCCTGCGCCTCTTCGCGCGACCATACATAGAACTTGCCCTCGTGACCTTCCGAGTCGGCGTCGTACGCCGAGTAGAAACCGCCGCCGTCTTCATTCACATGAGGGCCGCGCATCTCGCGCAGCAGCCACTCACCGGTTTCCGTGGCGATGCGCTTGAACAGTGGTTCGCCCGTGGCCAGCGCGGCCTCCGCGTACGACGCCAGCAGCGCGCCGTTGTCGTACAGCATCTTTTCGAAGTGCGGGATCATCCAGAACTGATCCACCGAATAACGCGCGAAGCCGCCGCCGAGCTGGTCGTACAGCCCGCCCTCGGCCATGCGCGTCAGCGTGAGCGTGGCCATGTACAACGCATGCAGATCCGGTTCCTGCGTCACCGCGGTCGAGTGCCAGTGATGCAGCAGCCGGTCGATCGAAGCCGGATGCGGGAACTTGGGCGCGTTGCCGAACCCGCCGTACTTCTGGTCGAAGGTCTCGTGCAGTTGAGAGCGCGCCGCGGTGAGCGGCGTGGCGTCCAGCGGCACTTCGCCATTCACCGGCGCCGGCGTGAGGTCGTCGAACACCTCCATGAGCGTGTCGTTCTGCGCACGCAGTTCCTGGCCCTGCTCGCGGTAGTACTCGGCCACGCGCTGCAGGATGTTGGTGAACGCCGGCATGCCGTAACGCGCGGCCGGAGGGAAGTACGTGCCGCCGAAGAAGGGCTTCTGGTCGTCATGGGTCAGGAACATCGTCAGAGGCCAGCCGCCGCCGCGCTGCGTGAGCACCTGGTGCGCGAACTGGTAGATCTTGTCGATGTCCGGGCGCTCTTCACGGTCCACTTTGATGTTGACGAACAGCTCGTTCATCACCTGCGCGGTGGCCGGGTCTTCGAAGGATTCGTGGGCCATCACATGGCACCAGTGGCAGGCCGAATAACCCACGGAAAGCAGCACGGGTTTGCCGGTCCGGCGCGCTTCTTCGAAGGCTTCCGGGCCCCAGGCATACCAATCCACGGGATTGGTGGCGTGCTGCTGGAGGTAGGGGCTGGTTTCTTTGGCCAACCGGTTTTTGCGCGCGTCCTGCTTGTCCATGGCCCGCTAGAATACGCGCCATGTCGTTCCCCGTCCTGAAACTCAAGCGTGGCGAAGACCGTCGCCTGCGCGCCGGCCACCTCTGGATCTTCAGCAACGAAGTGGACACCGCCGCCACGCCCCTCACGGCCTTCGAGCCCGGCGCGGCCGTGCAGGTATTGTCCGACCGCGACCAGTTCCTGGGCTTCGCCTACGTCAACCCGCGCACGCTGATCGCCGCGCGCATCGTTGGACGCGATGCGGCCTATCCACTCGATGCCTCGCTCATCGTGCATCGCCTGCGCGTGGCGCTGGCGCTGCGCGAACGTCTGTATCGCGAGCCGTTTTATCGCCTGGTGTTCGGAGAGTCCGACGGGCTGCCGGGCCTGGTACTCGATCGCTACGGTGACGTGGTGGTGGCGCAGAGCGGCACCGCCGGCATCGACCGCCTGCGCGCCGACATCGAAGCGGCCGTTGAAAGGGTGGTGCACGCGAAGACGCTGGTCTGGAAGAACGACTCCGGCGCCCGTGAACTGGAGGGCCTCGACAAGAACGTGACCGTGGCCGGTGACGCGGCCCTGCCTGCCGAGATCGCGGTGCGCGAGCAGGGCGTGGATTTCGTCGCCCCGCTGGGCGATGGCCAGAAAACCGGCTGGTTCTACGACCAGGCGGCCAACCGGGAGCGTCTGCACCGATACTTGCCCGCCGGCGCGCGCGTGCTCGACGTCTGCAGCTATGTCGGCGCCTGGGCCATCACGGCGTTGAAGGCGGGGGCGGGCAGCGCCACCTGCGTGGATTCGTCCGCCATGGCGCTGGAGTACGTATCGCGCAACGCGCGCGCCAACGGCGTGGACGTCACCACGATCAAGGACGACGCCTTCGACGCGCTGAAGGCGCTGCAGGAATCCGGCGCGCGTTTCGATGCCGTGATCCTCGATCCGCCGGCCTTCGCCAAGCGCAAGAAAGACACGCCGCAGGCCCAGGCCGCGTACCGCAAGCTCAACCAGCTGGCGCTGCCGCTGATCGAGCGCGACGGGCTGCTGGTGTCCTGCTCGTGCTCGTATCACATGCCCGCCGAGGATTTGTCGTCGGCCATCCAGGCCGCGGCACGGCACAGCGCCCGGTTCGTGCAGGTGCTGGAGCTGGGCGGGCAGTCGCCCGATCATCCCGTCCATCCGGCCATCCCCGAGACCCGGTACCTGAAGAGTTTTTTCTGCCGCGTAACCCGCGATTAGAAAGTAGAATTCGCGCGCATGATCGAGTACCCCGGCTTCGACAAGATCGCACTTGAGATTGGCCCCTTCGGCGGCTTGGGCCCGCTGAAGATCCACTGGTACGGCATCATGTATCTCGTCGCCTTCGCCACCGCCTGGTGGCTGGGCCGGGTCCGCGCGAACAAGCCCGGGTCCACCTGGAAGCCCAACGACATCGACGATTTCATGTTCTTCGGCATGCTCGGCACCATTCTTGGCGGCCGCATCGGTTACGTGCTGTTCTACGGCCTGTCGTTCTGGGCCAAGGACCCGCTGTACCCCATCAAGGTGTGGGATGGCGGCATGTCCTTCCACGGCGGGTTGTTAGGCGTGATGGTCGCCTTCGCCGTCTTCGCGATTCGCCGCAAGCGCAAGATCGCCGACGTGTTCGACTTCGCCGCGCCGCTGCCGGGCCTGGGTATTCTCGCGGTGCGCATCGGCAACTTCATCAACGGCGAGCTGTGGGGAAAACCCACCGACGTAGCCTGGGGTTTCAAGGTCGATGGCACGGTGCGCCACGCCACGCAGCTGTACGAAGCTGCGCTCGAGGGGTTGCTGCTGGCCATCGTGCTCTGGTGGTACACCGCGAAACCGCGGCCGCGCCTCGCGCCTTCCGGCCTGTTTCTCATCATGTATGGCGCCGCCCGCCTGACGGTCGAATTCTGGCGATTGCCCGACGAGCACCTGAACGAAGCCGCGCATGGTTACCTGTTCGGCGGCTGGTTCACCATGGGCATGCTGCTCACGCTGCCCATGCTGCTGGTGGGCTTCACGCTGATGTTCATGGCCTACCGGCGCCGCGAGGCGTCGGGCAACTACCTGGCCGCTGCGCAGCCGGCGTGAAACAGTTCCTGGACCTCATGCGCCACGTGCGCCGCAACGGCGCGCACAAGGCCGATCGCACCGGCACCGGCACACTCTCGGTATTCGGTTACCAGATGCGCTTCGACCTGGCCGCCGGCTTCCCGCTGGTGACCACCAAGCGCGTGCACTTCAAGTCCATCGCGTACGAGCTGCTGTGGTTCCTGCGCGGCGACACCAACACGAAGTTCCTGCGCGACCACGGGGTCACCATCTGGGACGAGTGGGCCACGCCCGAAGGGGAACTCGGTCCCGTGTACGGCAAGCAATGGCGCAACTGGCCCACGCCCGATGGCCGGCACATCGACCAGGTCTCCGAGGTGGTGAAGCAGCTGCGCACCAACCCGGATTCCCGCCGCATCATCGTCTCCGCCTGGAACGTGGGCGAGCTCGATGCCATGAAGCTCATGCCCTGCCACGCGTTCTTCCAGTTCTACGTGTCGGACAACAAGCTGAGTTGTCAGCTGTACCAGCGCAGCGCGGACATTTTCCTGGGCGTGCCCTTCAACATCGCGTCGTACGCGCTGCTCACGCACATGCTGGCGCAGCAATGCGACCTGGACGTGGGGGAGTTCATCTGGACCGGCGGCGATTGCCACCTCTATTCGAATCATCTCCAGCAGGTGGATGAACAGCTTGCGCGCGTGCCCCTCACGCTGCCCAGGCTGGTGATCAACCGCCGGCCGCCAACCATTTTCGATTACGCGTTCGAGGATTTTCAGCTCGTGAACTACCAACATCATCCGGCGATCAAGGCGCCCGTCGCAGTCTGAACCATGGCCAGGAAAACCAAGAAGATCGACATGTCCAGCCAGCCGCAGCCCACCAAGGGCGGGCCGGCCATCGCCACTTCACCGCTGGTCGAGGTGCGCAATTCGCCCGTGCATGGCCGCGGCGTGTTCGCCGTGCAGCCCATCAAGAAAGGCGCGCGCATCATCGAATACCTCGGGGACCGCGTGTCGCATGAAGCCGCGGACAAGCGTTACGAAGATCATGACGAGAACGACAACCACACGTTCCTGTTCATCGTCGACAAGCACACCGTGATCGACGCCGGCGTCGGCGGCAACGACGCGCGCTTCATCAACCACCAGTGCGAAGGCAACTGCGAGTCGGTCATCGAGAACCGCCGCGTGTTCATCGACGCCACTCGCGATATCGCGCCCGGCCAGGAGCTGGGCTACGACTACGAGATCGGCCGCGAGAAGGACGACCCGCCGAACGTGGACGAGATCTACGCCTGCCGCTGCGGCTCACCGAAGTGCCGGGGCACCATGCTCTGGCCGGCGAAGAAAGAAACGGCGCGCAAGAAGCCGAAGGCGAAAAAGCAGGCCGGCAAGAAGAACCAGGCGCGCGCGAAGGCCAAGCCTCGCGTCAAGACGCAGGCCCGCAAGAGCCGCCGTCCGCAGACGACCAAGCGCGGAGAACGATCACGACGCCGGGCCTGATCGATCAGCTCGCCGAACGTGGTTTCGGCGTGGTCGATGATTTCGTCGATGCCGGGTTGCTCACGCAACTGCGGTGGCGCTGTTCGGAGCTGCAGGCCTCGGGTGCGTTGCGCCCGGCCCGTGTGGGCCGGGGCGCCAACGAAAGGCTCGTGCCCGAAGTGCGCGGCGATTTCATTTCCTGGCTGCAACAACCGGAGCGCGACGCCGAGCATGAGTTGCTGTCCAGGCTCGACGACCTGCGTGGCCAGCTCAACCGCGCGCTCATGACCGGGCTCGAAGATTTCCAGGGGCATTTCGCCGTCTACCCGGCTGGCGCCGCCTATGCGCGTCACTTCGACAAGCTGCAGAACAGCGACCTGCGCGCCATCTCCGCCGCGCTGTATCTCAACGACGCGTGGAGCCCGGAAGACGGCGGCCAGTTGCGCATGTACCTCGGAGGAGGGCGCAGCGAAGACGTGATCCCCGTCGGCGGTCGGCTGGTGGCATTCCTTTCCGAGCGCTTCGAGCACGAAGTGCTGCCCGCGCGTCGCGAGCGCATGAGCTTCACGGGCTGGTTCCGCCGGCGTTCACTGGATGGATTCGTATGAGCGGCGGCACATTGATCACCCTCGTCGTCGCGGTGGCCGACTCCGGCGTCATCGGCCGCGACAACGCGCTGCCCTGGCATCTGCCTGACGACCTCAAGCGTTTCAAGCAGCTCACCATGGGCAAGCCCCTGATCATGGGGCGCAAGACTTTCGAGTCCATCGGCAAACCGCTGCCCGGCCGGCACAACATCGTGCTGACCCGCGATACTAACTACCGGCGCGAGGGCGTCACCGTGGTGCACGACGTGGCCGCCGCCGCGCGCGCCGCGGGCGACGTGCCCGAGGTGATGGTGATCGGCGGGGCCGAACTGTTCCGGTTGTTCCTGCCGCTGGCCGGCCGGGTGCATCTCACCCGTGTTCATGCGGACATCGAAGGTGATGTCCGCTGGCCCGAGCTCGACCGGAGCCATTGGCGCCGCGTCGATAGCCAGCACCATGACGCCGATGAGCGACATGCCTGGCCCCTGTCGTTCGAAGTGTGGGAAAAGTGAAGAAGTCCAAGCCGAAACCCCAGCCGAAGCCGAAGCCCAAAGCCGCCCCCAAGACCCGGAAAAAGACCGCGGTCGCGACACCCAAGCCGCCGAAGCGCGACAACAAGGCCACTTACCTCGAGTTCATCGAGCAGGTGCTGAATGCCGGCAACTTCTCGGTAGTGGCTGACTACCTGGCGCCCGATGTGACGACGCACAATGGGTTACCGGGCCAGGAACCCGGCCGGGAGGGCTTCATCGCAGCTCTCAAGGCTTTTCACGGTGCATTCCCCGATATGCGCGCCGATGTCACGCACGCCGTCGCCGAAGGCGAGATGGTGGTGTGCCGGTTCGAAGTGACCGGCACGCATCGCGGCACGTTCCTCGGAATGCCGGGAAGCGGCAGAAAGGTGCACTACCAGGAGATTGCCATCGTGCGCATGGACGGCGGCAAGATCGCCGAGCACTGGTCCGTGGCCGATGCGCTGGCCATCCTGCAGCAGTTGCAGACGTCGGAGATTGTCTGACTACGGCGACTGCTTCCGGGGAACTCCGGCGAAAAACCCGCGCACCTGCGTGCCCGGCAAGCTAAGCTCTCGCCCCCTATGAAAACACTGACTGCCATTGCGGCTATTGTCCTTGCCCTGACCCTTCCCGCCTGTGCTGATGCGGCCAAAGACAAGAAGGCCAAGACGGAGGCCCCTTTGACCGAAGATCAGAAGTCTCTCTACTCGCTCGGCGTGCTCATGAGCCAGTCGATCTCCACCTTCGAGCTCACGCCCGAAGAAGTGGCGGTGGTGCAGAAGGGCATCGCCGATGGCATCAGCGGCAAGAAGTCCGCCGAAGAAGCCCAGGCCGACGTGCCGAAGATCCAGGAACTGCAGCGCGCGCGCATGGCCAAGGCCGGTGAAAAAGCCGCCGCCGCCGGCGTCGCCTACCTCGATGGCAAGGCGAAGGAAGCCGGGTTCACCAAGACCGCGAGCGGCATGCTCATCAACCACACCACGCCCGGCACCGGCGCTTCGCCGAAAGCCGAGGACGAGGTGAAGGTGCACTACGAAGGCCGCCTCATCGACGGCAAGGTGTTCGACAGCTCGATCAAGCGCGGCGAACCGGCCACGTTCCCGCTGAACGGCGTCATCGCCTGCTGGACCGAAGGCGTGCAGACCATGAAGGTGGGCGGCAAGGCGACGTTCGTCTGCCCCGCCAACCTCGCGTATGGCCCGAACGGCTCGCCGCCGACCATCCCGCCGCAGGCGACGCTGACGTTTGACGTGGAGCTGCTCGAGATCGTCAAGAAGTAAGACGACTCGAAGTCGAGTAACCAAGGCGCGGCCGCGAAAGTGGCCGCGCCTTTTTCATTTGTGGGTTGGCGCAGCAATAACACGCGCGCAACTTGTTGGGCGAACCCGCCAGATTCGCGCGTGTACTCCGCGAAGGTATCTCCTCAGCATGGAGCCTGAGTTCATGAGGAGATGCCATGCTTCCAATGTGCATGCGGCTGCTTGCCGCAATCACCGGCTCGTTGCTGTGCGCGACGCTTTCTGGCGCGCAAGCCAAGACGACTATCTACACCTATGACGCGCTTGGGCGCCTCACGTACGTTCAGGATAGCCAGAACGGCAATCGCGACTATGACTACGACAGCGCTGGAAACCGGCTGAAGGTCGCGGTCGGAACGGCGAGTGACGCCGCAGCGGATCCGGGGTCGTTGACTCCACCGTACGTGGCGGGCGAAGACCCGCTGGCGCGCGTCATTCCTGCCAAACCATCGAACCTGACCAGGAACTACATCACCGAGTGCTCGTGGCGCGCGTCCTGGACGCTCAGCCAAGGTGCCACTTACTACAGCCACAGGACCGTCGGTGGGCGTACCACCAATGTCTACCCCGTCAATTCCAGCGGCGGCACGTCCGTGCAGGTCATCGGCAGCACGATCACGGTGACGGTCAACTGCCCTTACGGCGAGTCGCAATCCTATGAGCCGGCATCCGTCAAAGCCTGCAATGCCGATGGCTGCAGCGACGCGGCCTCCTTCTAGACGGCTCGAATCATTCTTCCATGGGAAAACAGATGAACATCCTCAGCTTCGTCGCGACATTGGCGGTCGCGAGCATGGTCGTTGGCGTTGGCGCAAATGCGGCCAACCTGACTCCGCCAAGCACACAGTTCGTGGACAAATTTGGAGTCAACCTGCTCAACGGGCAGGTCAATTCCACGTTGGATACCGTTTCCATCGGTGGCGACATGGGCCTGGCCCACGGCATTTCGCTGTATTCGAACCACTTCGAGCGGGCGAGCCAGCGCGGCTACATCGACCGGTACGCGGGCGCCGCGAAGTATTCCCAGCTCGTCGGCCCGGGCTTCGTCTGGCCCATCATGCGCGTGCATGATTTTGGCGGTTCGGTCGATTTCCGGATTGCGGGCGGTGGCCCCTACGCGGCCCTGAAGGATGCGCGCAACAAGCTGGTGATCAGCGGCGCGTCCAAAGAATTCCTCGATTGGACCAAGCCAGACGGCACGGTGACGAGGTTTGGGCGCGCGCCCAATGCGTCCAATGAAGCCGACGGCCGCATCCTCCAGGTGACGTATCCGAACGGCTTCACTATCTACTTCGACAACCTGAAGCGGGTGTTTACGAACACCGGCTTCTCGCTCGTCTATCAGTACGAGCAGGATACCCGGCTACCCGATACCGTCGCGGATGCCAACGCACCTGCTGGCGCGCCCTTGTACAGCGTCGCGGAGTGGGCCTTGCACAATCCGCGCTATGTGCGCGCAGTGAACAATGCGGCGTGCTCCACCGGCAGTGCCGCCTGCCTGCAGCGGACGTGGCCTACCGCGACTTTCACCTGGCCTCCGGGCATGCCCCGAACCATGTACATCGGCAGGCGCGTCTTCACCGTCGATACGCCCATCGGGCGGACTTCATATGAATACGAGCCTTACGACCTGGCGAAGGACGGCAACGTCGTCGTGAGCGGATACAAGCTGGGCCAGAGGATTTCTCCACGCCTGAAGAGCATCAGGCCCGCGTGGAGTCTCAGCCCGACGCTCGAGTACACGTACAAGAATCTGTTCGTCTACACCAGCGTCGGTCTGCGCGATGACATCTTTGGCGTGGAGTACCCGCTGCCCGTGGGGTCCTTTCCCTCCGGCATGGGTGACTACGCGACGTTGGTGCAGGACGCTGGCGTCATCGAAACCGCCAGACGCATCGGTGAGAACAACCTGTACGAGATGGGACAGGTCTACATGAACGAGAGCGCGTCGCAAAACGTCGGATCGCAGGTGGGAGGGGTCTGGCGAGTCATCACATCGATCGCGACTACTCCACCCATGACTACCAGCGTGGATACAGCGGAAGAGCAAGTCCTGTTCGAGGCCGATGTGCGGAATTTCCCGTCGCAGATCCGGCGCCACACGGGCCTCACCGAAGTGCTCGCATACACACCACGCGGGAATCTCCAGTCGATCACCGCCAATGGCGTGGTGACGGCACGGGCGGCGTACTCCAACGAAAACGCCTGCGCCTCGTTGCCGAAGATCTGCAACCAGGCGACATCGACGTTCGATGCCAAGAACAACGAGACCCGGTACGAGTATCACGCCGCCTCGGGGCAAGTCCTGCGAATCATCCCGCCGGCCGACCAGAACGGCAAAGTCGCCGAAGTGCGCTACGACTATCAACCGCTGCGGGCACGCTACTTCGACCACGCGGGGAGCATGGTCGAAGGGGCACCTATCTACATGAAAGTCGCCGAGCGGCACTGCCATGACAGCAACTATGCCAGTGCGGCCGCCGCGGCGACCTGCATTGGCGGAGACGAAGTGGTGACGAGGTTCGGCTACAACCACAACAACCTGCTGCTGACCAGCGTAGCAACGACGGCGGGTGGCAAGACATTACGCACCTGCTACCAGTACGACGTATACGGCAACAGATTGGGCGAGACGCAGCCGAAGGGCGCCTCGGCCTGCAGCTGACGCAGGGGAGGGGGCACCATGAAGAAATTCTCTGCTTCGATCGTGCTGGGGTTGTTGACGTCGCTGGCCGCGCAGTCGGCCGAGCAGACGGAACGTGCCTTCACGACCGCGTATCGCTACAACCTCCAGGGCCAAGTCACCGGAACGATTTCTCCGGATCCCGACGGAAGCGGCCCGCTGAGATACCTCGCCACTCGCACCACCTATGACCGCGGGCTGGTCGCGAAGGTCGAGTCCGGCGAGCTCCAGAGCTGGGTGAACGACGACGTGGCGCCCGCCAACTGGGAATCGGTGAGTGGCTTCACGCGCTTCGTCATCACCGAGTATTCGTACGACCAATACGGGCGGAAAGCCGCCGAGCGCGTGAAGCGCGGCGATACTGGCGAGACCGAATCGGTCATCCAGTACAACTATGACGGTGCAAGCCGGGTCCTGTGCAAGGCCGTCCGGATGAACAAGGACGCCTTCGGTTCACTGCCAGGGGCCTGTGAGCAAAGTGCCCAGGGCAGTCACGGGCCTGATCGGATCACGCGCTACACGTATGACAATCTGGATCAGGTGCTAACAGAGGAACGTGGCGTGGGTACCGCGCTGCCGCAAACCTATGTCAGGAATGTGTATGGCGGGCGGCTGCTCCTCTCCCAGACGGATGCGAACGGGAACAGGACAGAGCTCAGGTATGACAGTCAGAAGCGACTGGCCCGGCGCGTGTATCCATCACGGTCTCTTCCTGGTGTGCTCAATGAGCGGGACTACGAGGAATACACCTATGAGTCGACCGGCAAGGTCAGGACCGAGAGACGGCGTGGTGGCCAGACCATCACCTACACCTACGATGCCAACAACCGCGTCCGCATCAAGGATCTGAGCGACAACACCCATTCGCCGGATGTTTACTTCGACTACTACCCGCACGGCGCCAACCGTTACGCCCGCTTCGGAAGCAGTGCAGGTTCCGGTATCCAGGACGATGTGGATGCCTTTGGTCGCCTCAAGTCCAGACTGACGAACACGCCCCAGGCCACCAGCAGCTCAGGGCCGAGTCGCAGGGTGTCCTACGACTACGACGACAACGGCAACCGCATCTCCGTCACTCATCCCGATGGATACCGGTTCGGCTATGCCTTCGATGGTTTGAACCGCAACTGCGGTGTGGCCGAATCCGTCGTTCCGTCATCGTGCGGATCAAGTCAACTCATGGTGACCGTCACCTTTGGCGCCGACGGCTCGCGAAAGTTGCTGGCACGTGGTGCGACCATCACTTCCTATCTTCCGGACGCAGTGGGCCGCCTGCGGAGAATCACCCAGGACTTGCCCGGGACAGCGAATGACCTGGCGAATGAATTCACCTATTCGCCTTCTAACCAGATCAGGCAGCTCACGCAGAGCAACATCACATACGCGTACGCCGGAAATGCAAACCGCGCGGGGGACTACGCGCGGAACGGACTCAATCAGGTCACGTCCGTGGCGGGGCAGCCCGTAAAACACGATGCCAACGGCAACCTGACTGTCGACCCCGGACTGAGCTTCTCCATGACTTACGACATGGAGAACCGCTTGGTGGCCACCAGTGGCGCGGCCGCGGTTGCATCGTCTTTCAAGTACGACCCCGCGGGTCGCCTTTCCCGGCTCACCATCGGGACCTCCACCACCGAGTTTCTGTATGACGGAAGCGCTCTGATCGCGGAGTACGTGAATGGAGCGGTCACACGGCTTTACGTCCATGGCGACCGGGTCGATGAGCCCTGGGTGGAGTAC
>JAQSWD010000163.1 GCA_029266835.1 Steroidobacteraceae bacterium | reverse complement strand
CTGCTGCAGGCCAACGACAATCGCGATGCCTATCTACGTCATGCCGCTTCGCTGGCGCTGGCGCGCCTCAACGATACGGCCACGCTCGATGCCGGGCTGCAGTCGCAGAACGCCGGCGTGCGCCTCGGCACGCTGCTCGCCTATCGACATCTGAAGGACGCGAAGATCGCGGCTTACCTGAACGACTCCGACCCGTTCATCGTCCGCGAGGCCGCGAGCGCCATCAACGATGTGCCGATCACGGGCGCTTACCAGGCGCTGGCGGCCAAGCTCGACAGCGCGACCGTGAGCGACGAAGCGCTCGTGGAACGCGCCATCAACGCGCGCTACCGGCTGGGCACCGCGAAAGACGCGCAGGCCCTGGCGCAATACGCCACGCGCGATGCGGCCACGCCCGCCATGCGCGCCGAGGCGCTCATGCAGCTCGGTCATTGGGGCAAGCCTCCGCAACGCGATCGCGTGGTGGGCATCTATCGGCCGCTGGCCGCGCGTGATGCCCGGCCTGCCGCCGAAGCGCTGGCGGACGTCCTGCCCAAGGTGCTGGGCGCAGGTCCCGAAGTCGTGCAGCTCGCGGCGCTCGATGCCGTCAACGGCCTGGAACTGCGCGGCGCGGGGCCCACGTTGATCGCGGCACTCGGCAACGAGAAGGTGCCTGAAGCCGTGCGCATTGGCGCGCTGAAGGCGGTGGATTCGTTCGGCGGCCACGACGTGGCGCGCGCCATCGACCTGTCGGACGCGTCGAAGTCGGCGGCGCTGCGGCTGGCCGCGTTGCAGATTGCCGCGCGCCGTGCGCCCGATCGCGCGCTGCCCATCGTCGCGCACTTCGCCACCACCGGCACCGAAGCCGAGCAGCAGGCGGCGTTCCTCGCCGCGGCGCAGCTGCAGGGTCCGAAGCAGGCCAAACTACTGGTCGACGCGCTGGACCAGATGGCCGCGGGCAAGGTGAAGCCGGGTGCGCAGCTCGAGCTCATCGAAGCCGTCGAGAAGAGCGACGCGCCGGCAGTGAAAGCACGCTGGGCGAAGACCCAGGCGGCATGGAAGGCCAGCGGCAAACCGCTGGCCGAGTACTCGTACGCGCTGGCAGGCGGCAAGCCCTGGCCTGGTGCGCGCGAGTTCTACGGCAACGAGGTCATGCCCTGCGGCCGTTGCCACAAGGTCAACGGCGACGGCGGCGAAGCCGGTCCGGATCTCTCGCAGATCGGCAAGGAACGCACGGCGGAGCACCTGCTCGAGTCGGTGATCCGTCCGAGCGCGCACATCGCCCCGGGTTTCGACCTGGTCACGGTGACGCTCAAGAACGGCAACACCGAGTCGGGCTCCGTGGCCGACGAAACCGGGCGCCAGCTCGTGCTCAAGCGCGCGGATGGCAGCAGCGCGACGCTGCAGAAAGCCGACATCGCGCAGCGTGTCACCGCGCCCTCGTCGATGCCCGAGATCTACGCCCAGGTACTCACACGATCGCAGCTGCGCGACGTCGTGGCCTTCCTGACCATGCTCAAGCAGGAACGCCGCGAATCCGGCATGAGCACCGACGGGCCGCGCGCCATGCAGACCACGGTGAAAGAAGGCCAGACGGGCGGACACGAATAACCGCGAGGGCTAATATCCTGCTCATGAGCCATGGTTCTTCCGGCACATGAGCAGGATCTCGCGACGGCGCGCCATCGTGTCGACGATGGCCACCGCGCTGGCTGCCGGTGTCACCGCCAACAGCCAGGACAAGAAGATGAGCAAGTCCGCGACCTGGGATTCCATCGTCATCGGCGCCGGGGTCTTCGGCGCCTGGACCGCCTGGTACCTGCGCAAGGCCGGCCGGCGCGTGTTGTTGCTCGACGCGCTGGGCGCCGCGAATGCGCGCGCCTCCTCCGGCGGTGAATCGCGCCTCACGCGCGGCAGTTATGGCAGCGACGAGGTGTACACGCGCTTCGCGCTGAACTCGCTGAGCCAGTGGAAATGGCTGTCGGGCCAGTCGGGCCTGCCGGTGTTCCATCCCACGGGCATCGTGTTCTTTTTCCAGAAGCGCGAAGCCTACGTGGACCAGTCGCTGGAAGTGCATCGCCGGCTGCAGCTGCCCACGCAGGAGCTCGACCGCGCCGCGCTGGAGCGGCGATATCCGCAGGCGACCTGGAAGGACATCGAGGTCGGCTTGCTGGAACCGGGCTTCGGCGTGCTCATGGCGCGCCGCGCGGTGCAGACGCTGGTGGGCGCGTTCGTCAAGTCCGGCGGCGAGTACCGCGTGGCCGCGGTGAAGCCCCCGGCCGCCGACAGGGCTTTGTCGCAGGTCGAACTCAGCGATGGCACGACGGTCTCCGCGGGCAATTACATTTTTGCCGGCGGCCCCTGGTTGCCCAGGCTCTTCCCGAGGTTGTTAGGCCAGCGAATTTTCGTCACGCGCCAGGAAGTGTTCTTCTTCGCGCCCCCGGCGGGTGATGCGCGCTTTGGCGCGGCAAGCCTTCCCGGCTGGGCCGACTTCAACGATGGCGACATCTACTACGGCATGCCCGACCTCGAAGGCCGCGGCTTCAAGATCGCGCACGACAAACATGGCCCGCCCATCGACCCGGACCGTGGCGACCGCGTCGCGTCGCCGGGTGCGCTGGCCGATGTCCGCGCCTATATGGCGAGGCGATTCCCCGCGCTGGCGAACGCGCCGCTGAACGAGGAACGCGTCTGCCAGTACGAGAACAGCAGCAATGGCGACCTGCTCATCGATCGCCATCCTACGGCTGACAATGTCCTGCTCGTCGGCGCTGGTTCAGGCCATGGCTTCAAGCACGGGCCCGAAGTGGGCCGCTACGCCAGCGAATTGCTGACCGGAAAACTGAAAACCGTCGAGCCGCGCTTCAGCCTGGAAACCAAGGCCGAGCAGCAGAACCGCGCGGTGCATTGAAGGCGGCGGGGCTGGCGCCCCGCCGCTTTCCGATCAGAACTTCACGCGCAGATTGACGCCGTAGGTGCGCGGCGGGTTGGTCAGGAAACCCACGCGCGCGCTGCGGCCACGCTCGCGGTCCAGCGACAGGAAGGCGCGTTCGTCGAGCAGGTTGTTGATGAACACGCCGGCTTCCCAGTCATCCGCGCGGAAGCCCCAGCGAAGGTTCACGATCTCGTAGGCCGGCAGCTCCGGATCGAAGTTGATCGTGGTATCCGCGGGAATGCCGCCGAAGTCGATCAGGCGTGCGCTGCCGGTCGGCCGTGTGGCGACGTTCGAGATGACGCCGAAGTTGGCTTCCTGGTCCGCGAGCTGCGTGTACGAAGTGCCGACGTGCTGCGCGGTCAGGCGGATGTAGCTCTCCTGCGCGCCCAGCGGGAAGTTGTACGCCAGCGTCGCGACCGCCTGCAGCTGCGGTGAGGTAGGCAGACGATTGCCTTCCCGGATGCCGCCGATGGGATCCGGGGTGCCCGTGATCAGCTGCGATTCGGTGATCTCGGCGTCGGCGTAGGTGGCCGACACGCCGACGTCCCAGCTCGGGTTGGGTCGATAGAACAGCTCCACCTCGGCGCCGCGGGACTCGGCATCCGCGTTCAGGATGATGCGCGACGAGCAGGAGCCCGCGTCCGCGACCACCTGCAGGCCGTCGATCTTGCTGAGGAACACCGCGCCGTTCAGCGTGAGGCGGCCATCGGCCAGGCGCGACTTCATGCCGAGTTCGTAGTTGGTGACTTCCTCGTCGTCCCAGGTGGGTCGGCCGCCGTAGATGTCGAGGTCGTTGCCCTGGCAGAGCGTGACGTTCAGCGGGTCGTTGATGCCGCCGAGGCGGAAGCCGCGCGCCACCTGCGCCGTGAACTGCGTGTCCTTGCTGGGGTTGAAGGCGAGGATCACGCGCGGCGAAATGCCGTCCGAACTGGTGGTGCCCAGTTCGTCGAAGTGCGGCAGGTCGGCGAAGGCGCCCGCGATGGTGATGATGCGGTCCTCCTCGAAATCGTAGTAACGCAGACCGCCGGTCAGGCCCCAGTGCTGGTTGATGCGCCACGTGGCCTCGCCGAACACCGCGAACTGCGAGAAATCGTAAGTCAGGCGCGAGTAGTAAGGCGTGTCCGCCGGCGCACCCAGGCCGCGCGGCAGGATCTCGTCGTATCCCGGCGTCGGCAGCGTCTGCGAATAGTCGCGATCCGCTTCCTGGTAGAAAGCGCCCACCAGCCACTGGAACGGGCCTTCGCCCGAAGAGCCGATGCGCAGCTCCTGGCTGAAGGCCTGAAGATCGGTGTCGTCGACCAGTGGTGAATCGAGACGCACCTGCGCGGCCGTGCCGCCGACGTCGTCGGTGACGCTGCCCGTGAGCTGGCTGGCGTCACGGACCACCTTCACCTGGCGGTCGATGTAGTTGGTGACGCTGGTGAGCCCAACGTCGCCGAAGCTGAATTCCAGCTTCAGGTCGCCCATCAGGAAATCGTCGTTGAGTCCTTCCTGCAGCTGCGTGATCTGCCCGCGCTCGCTCACCCGCACCTGCGGCTCGGTAGTCGTATAGGTGTTGCCGAGGATGTTGTAGAAGTCGTAACGCGGAAAGCCCTCGGTCTCGAGCTTCTGGAACACGATGCGCGGCGTGATCACGAAGTTCTCGCTGGGTTCGAAGCGGAACGCCACGCGCCCGCCGCTGCGCTCGCCGCTGTTCACGTCCTCGCGCGTCACCCGGCCGGGGTACTGCGAGTCGATGAAGCCGGCGAGTTCGCTGCGATAAACCACCGTGCGCATCGCCGCGCTCTCGCCCAGCGGCAGGTTGAAGGCACCGCGGACGTCGTTGCCCATCTGGCCGTCGGTGGCGCTGTTGATGGTGAAGTCGACCGAACCGCCGCTGTTGCCGATATCCGGCTGCGCGGTGATGTAGCGCACCGTGCCCGACGAGGAACCCGCGCCGAACAGCGTGCCCTGTGGCCCACGCAACACCTCGACGCGGTCGAGATCGTAGAGGTCGAGGTCGGGCGTGAACAACGCCACGGAGATGGGCGATTCGTCCAGATAGATGCCCACCGATTCCTTCACGCCGGGCTGGTCGCGGATGACCTGGCCCGCGCTGATGCCGCGGATAGCCACCTGGCTCTGGCCGGGCCCGAGATCAGCGATATAGAGGCCGGGCACGTTGCGCGCGAGTTCCACGATATTCGTGGCGCCCGATTCGGTCAGGTCGTCGCCAGTCATCGCGGCGATGGAGAACGGTACTTCCTGCAGCGTGGTGGCGCGCTTCTGCGCCGTGACGATGATCTCCTGGCTGATCTCGTCGTCGGTGGGCGGGCTGTCCTGGGCCTGGGCGATGGCGAACGGGGTGGCGAGGCATAACGCGGCGGCGCCGCGTCCAATCCATGACTTCATGCGACAACTCCCTCTGGTTTTGGTGCGGGCCCGGAGCCCACTTGTGGTGCGGAGTGTACGGA
>JAQSWD010000037.1 GCA_029266835.1 Steroidobacteraceae bacterium | reverse complement strand
CTCTCGTCGCTGCGCCAGGAAGATTGCCAGGTCTTTCAATGCCGCCGATGCGGGTTCGGGGATGGTCACGGGAAATCCTTTTTCATGAGCCGCGCGCGTCGGAAGCGATGTCGATCACTTCGATCTGTTTCAGCTGAGGGGCCGGCTGGGCTGGGAAACACGAGTGTAAGGCTTAATAACGCTTGGCCGTCAGTCATTGGCTTGGGACGACCGCCTTGTAAGAGTCCGCCGACTCTCTCCTGCGTGCGGCGTACCTATGTGTCCGAAACGGACCTGAAGGGAATTGTGGAAAGGGAGGGAATCGAACCCTCGCCCCGGCACTATGAGTGCCATCGATCGATTGAACTGAGTTTATCAATCAACCACTTGCGGCGGTCGTCCGTTACCGAGTGTCCGCACCGATCAGAATTGAGCAGTGCTGATCACGCAAAAGTCCCGCACGCAATACCCGACGCGTATGCACACCCGACGCACGAGGATCGACATCGAACACTTCTGAGGATTCGGTAGCTACGTCGGATGACCTCAGATTCACCCAGCTCTCAGGGCCAAAGCACCGCAAGCAAGCGCGGCCGCCAAGCCAGGACCATCGCGATCGACGCCGCGGACACCGCGAGACCCATGATCCAGACCAATGGCGCCATCGTCGGGTGATCCGCGAGGAAGCACGCCCACAGCGAGAGCGCGAGCGCCATCGCGCCAAGCACGCGCAGCAATCGTTGCGTCGACGCGCCCGGAAGGCCCGGACCGCGCGCCTGCTGCCAGTGAGCATCCATCGCGAGCGCGAACCATCCCAGGCCGACGAAGGTTGCGGCGACGGAGACCAGCAGCCACCCGCTCTCAGGCACGTTCGGCCTCCGCCGCTGCGACCGGCGTGCCGAAGTTGGCTGACCGCTCGGCTGCCCGCGCGCGCCGCGACAGGTGCATGGCTGCCGTGGCGGCGATGGCTCCCGCCACGAGCAGTGCGAGATCGAGCCCTGCCACGGGCCAGTAGCCGCGTCCGAGGGTAGCCAACAAGTGATCGCCGGTCGTGATCCAGTTCGCGAGCACTGCGGCAGGAGCCAGCACCGCAATCGCCGCACATTGCTCGCGCCAGGCACGCGATGCACTAGTGGGTGCGTGCGCCGCAGAACGCGACGCCGCGTGCATGAACGTGAGTAGCCATGCGCACCAGAAGGCGCCCTCTTCCCAGCTTGCGCGCTGCGGCAGGTGCTCGGGCAGCAGTCGGTTCACGAGCAACAGCGAGCTCGCGGCGACGACGATTCCTGTGACCGTGGTGATGGCGAACGCGTCCACGATTCGCAGCCCGAACGAGCCAAGACTCGCATCCTGCCGTCGGCGTTTTTCGATGAAGAAGATGAACCCAGTGGCGATGCACACGCAGCCGGCCAGACCGCCGAACACGTAGAACCAGCGCAGCAGCCAGTGCTCGAAGTGCTGCAGATGCAGGCCGGTCAGAAACTCGCTGATGCTGCTTGCCGTGTTAGGGGGCGGTTCCTCATGAATCACCGCCCCGGAGGTGCCCGAGAAGTGCACCGCCTGACCGACGAGCGCCACTCGATCGCTGCCGGCACGATAGATGCTTACGTAGCTATTCGAGTCGCCCACGTGAGTTACGGTGAGCCAGCCGACCTCGCCCGGCATGCCGCGCGTTGCCCAGCGGCGTTTGGCCTCCACGACCATAGCGTCCACGGAAGCGAGAGGTGCGGGCTGGCCGCTCGGCGTGTACGCGAGACCCTTGGCCGCGGCCTCCTGTTCGTAGAACGCATGGGCGCGGTCACGCAGCTGCGTCTCGCCCACTGGTAGATAGATTGACGCGAAGATCACGAGACCCGTGAACGCGAACACGAAGTGAAATGGCAAGGCGACCACTCCAGTGAGATTGTGCAAGTCGAGCGTGCCGCGTCGTACTGCCTTCCAGGGCCGAAACGTGAACAGCTCGCGGAACAACTTGCGATGGATCAACACGCCGCTGACTAGCGCAGCCAGCATCACGAGTGCCGCGAGTCCCACTATCCAGTAGCCGAGATCCTTCCAGTGCAGGTGCAGGCTGTAGTGCAGCGGGTAGAAGAATTCACTGCCGATCTTGAGCTGATCATCGGGCAGCACCTGCCCATTGCGCGGATCGATGGTGACCCAGCCGTGCGCGTGATCGGCCGGATCGTCAGGATTGTTGGTGACGGCGAACTCGGCGTACATCGTCAGCACTGGATCGCGGTGCGTGGTGTACGCGCTCCAATTCATGAGCGGCAGATTCTTTTCGAGCGGCCCGCCCACTCGCTCGCGCGCCGCCGCCAGTTCCTCTTCGCGCGGCTCGATGCGCTCGAACACTGGCCGTAGCACGCGATCGAACGAGGGCATGGGTTGAGGCTCGAAGCGCGTTTCGGGGATGGCCCAACGATCGATTTCGCGGTCGAACACCGAGAGGGCGCCGAAGAAGAACGCCACCATGAGCACGAAACCGAGCACCAGTCCGAACCAGGTGTGCAGCCAGGCCATCGATTGACGGAACGAGGCGAACATCGTCAGTTCATCCGAAGAGCGCCGCGAGGCCCGTCATGAGCGCCCCGCCACCTGCGAGCACCAACCACACGCGCCCTGCGCTTCGCGCCGCAAACGCCCAGAGAAATGCCGGGAGGAACACGAGAAACGCGAGCAGATAGACGCTGGTCTGCGCTGCGCCATACGCGGCGCCGGCCGCCATCGCGAGCACGATGCCAAGCGTCGTGAATCCCCACGTGAAGGCGTAGCCGCCGAGCAGCGCGGCAGCTACGCGTGAGACCACGTGAAGGGACGAATGACTCATGGCATCGACATGCGAGACGTTAGAACTCGTATGTCAGCCGGATTGTCGCGCTGCGCGGTTCACCGTAATACGCCTGATCCCAGGCATAGATGTCCGCCCAGTAGAGACTGTTGAGATAGTCCTCATTGGTGACGTTCTCGATGTTGAGGGCCAGGGCCAGCTTGTCGTTGAATTCGTAGGTGGCGCCGAGGCCAAGCAAAGCATAGGAAGACTGCGTGACCAGACTCGCCGTGTTCTGCGAGGTGTAGTGGATTCCGTCCTGCCAGCGCAGAGACACGGCGAGGCTCAACCCCGCGATGGCAGGAATGTCCGCCTCGCTGAGCAAGGTCACGGTATGCGCCGGTAGATAGGTTCGCTCGTCACCATTACCCGCGTCCTTCAGGTCCAAATAGGTGTAACCCGCCTGCAAGGTCCACAAGTCGTTGATCTTGCCGCTGATGTCGAGCTCGACGCCCTGAGTTTTGATTTCGACGCCGCGGAACCAGCTCAGGCCCGAGCCGTCGTCGTAGCCGTCCCACTCGGCATAGTTGCTCTGCTCAGCTTGGTACAACGCGAGCGCGCTCAGTAGCTTGCCGCCGAGCCACGTTTTCTTGACGCCGAGCTCGAGGTTCTTGCCTTTGCTCGGTCCCAGGAATTGGCCGTCCTCGTTGAGCTCGTTCTGCGGCCGGAAGATGTCACTGTAGCTGGCGTAGAGCCTGGCCGAATCCGTCACATTCCACACCGCGCCGACGTAGGGGCTCGTCTTGGATTCGCCTTCGTTCACGGGCGCCCACCACGACATGCCTTCCTTTTCCACATCGAAGTGATGCAGCCCGGTGATCAGGGTCACCTCATCGGACAGTTGCCACTGGGCGGCCAGGTAGGCTCGCGAAAGATTGCTGTCGAAATCGGACGCCAGCTCCGCGGGCCCGAAATCAGGGCGTGGGATCTCAGTGCCGTTCCAGCGACCGAAGTACGGCGGCGTCGGGCCCCAGACCGGATCCGAGTCCGGAACGTTGCGAGTCCAGTACTTGGTCTGCTCGCGATTCTCGCTGACGCCAACGATGATGTCGTGATCGCGGCCGCCGAGATGCAGCGTGCCCGACAGCGACAGATCGCCGAACAACACGTCGCTGTCGCCCGGGTAGGAACCCGGCCAACCGGTGAGGCCCAGGCCGGTGACCCGGTCGGGACGGCCGTCGTACCAGATGGTCTCGGAGTCCTCTTTGCGGTTCGTGAAGTTCGTGACGACCTTGAGCCGCCAATCGCCCGGCAATTGGTAGAGAAGCTCGGCGAAGCCGCCCGTGGTCTCCGTGTTCCAGAACGCCCAGTTCATGCTGTTGGAAGCCGACGGATCCCAATGCGCTTCCGTGCCATCGCTGTACACCGTGGGCAGCGCGCCCCACAACGGATTTTCGGTCTCGCTGTTCTGGAAGCTGTATCCCAGCGTCAAGACCATGTTCTTGCTTAGCTGACCATCGATGACGGCATAGGCTACCTGACGATGGTTGTTGTAACGGTCGATCCAATTGTCCTCGTCGGAGTCGGCACCCACCAGCCGCAGGGCCCAGGACCCGCTCTCGGTGAGCGGCGTCGAGAAGTCCGCATCGATGCGCCGCGCGCCCCAGCGATCCGTGGTGAGTTTCAGGGCGCCCTGCCGCTCGTTGAGCGGTCGCTTGCGAACGTAGTTGATGGTGCCGGAAGGCGCGCCGATACCGGTGAGCAGACCATTGGCGCCGCGGATCACCTCGATCTTGTCGAAGAGCGACGTGTCGAAGGAGCCGACGTAGTCTTCGCCCGTAACCATCAGCACGCCGTCGACCTGCATCTGCCGGATGTCGAAGCCGCGCACGAAGTAGTTAGTGCGCTCGGTTTCCACCGACTCCACGCTGACGCCGTTCGCATAACGCAACGCGGTATTGATGCTGTCGAGGCCGAAAGTATCGAGCGTCGCGCGATCGAGCTGCACGATCGATTGCGGCGTGCTCGCGATATCGAGCTCCAGTCCCGTGGCGCCCTTGCTGGTGCGCGATTCGCGCAGGCCAGTGACGACGATTTCGTCCACGGCCGTCTCCGAGTCCTGGGCGTATGCCGGTACGCACGCCGACGTCGAAATCAGGCCGGTCCAAATGGCCATCGTGCCGGTCTTCAGGGGCGTGAGGGTCTTCGTCATTCGAATGTCTCCCAAATTGCTGTGAGTCGGCCGGCAGGACGGCGATCGTATATCGTCTGAATGCAATTGGGAATGATTCGCATTCGACATGTCGTGACCCAGGCCTGAATTAACCCACTGACTGGTCGAGACTTTCCGGTATCGAGGCTGGGCTGGCTGGCTGTCGCGGCGCACAGATAAATGAGAACTATTCTCATATGTAACCTGACTCTTTAAGATAGCGGCTCATTCGTTTCGACCGGAGCGGTCAAAGAAATGCGCATAGCGGTGGAAGAAGGCGCGGCACCCCGCGAGGCCCTGCTTTCGCTGTATCGGGATCACCACCGCTGGCTGCACGCCTGGATCCGCCGGAAGCTGGGCTGCTCGCATCGCGCGGATGATCTCGCGCACGACACCTTTTGCCGGCTGGCGGAACACCATGAATGCATTGAATTGCGATCACCGCGCGGCTTTCTCGCCACGGTGGCGCGGCGCCTGCTCATCGATGATTCGCGCCGGCGCGAGATCGAGCGCACCTATCTCGAGTGTTACGCGGAGATGCACGGTGACGTCGACAGCCTGACACCTGAGCGTATCGCCGAGGCTGCGCAGCAGCTCGACCGCATCCTTCGGGTATTACGCCACCTGCCTACGCCCGTGCGTGAGGCTTTTCTGCTGCGTCGTTGCGAGGCTCTCACGCACGACCAGGTCGCTGAGCGCATGGGCATATCGGTTCGCACGGTGAAGCGGCACATCGCCCTCGCCTATCAACATTGCTACGTGTTGGCCGGCGAATGAAAGCCTCGCCGGAGATCGTGCGGGAGGCAGCGCGCTGGACCGCATTGCTCGACACCGACGGCGTGCCGCGGCGGCAGCGCGCGGCGTTCGAGGCCTGGTGCGCGCAGAATCCCCTGCACCGGCAGGTCTTCGAACACATGCGAGCGTTCGGGCAGCGCATCGAGACGATGGGAGCTTCCGAGCGCCGCGTACTCACACGCCTCGACCGCGTCCGGCAGCGGCGCCGCGCACGACAGCGCAACACCCTGTTGAGCGTAGCTGCGCTGGCGGCGGCCGGCTGGTGGGCATCACAGAACTTTTCCCTGCGCCAATTCTGGCCTGACTACCAGACTGCGCATGGGGAGCGACGCACGCTCGCGTTAGACGATGGCTCTGCGGTGGTGCTCGACGCCGACAGCGCCGTGTCGATAGACCTCGGCACCGACGCGCGCCGCGTCGACTTGTTTCACGGCCGCCTATTCACCACGGTGGCGCGCGATCCACGAAGACCCTTCGTGGTGGAGACCGCCGAGGGGACGGCAACCGCTCTGGGTACCGCATTCGCCGTTACACGCGGCGAGGCCGGCACCGAGGTGGAAGTCACCGAATCCCGCGTACGTGCCTGCCCTGCTCGACAGGGCGAATGCCTGGATCTCGAAGTCGGTGAGCGGGCGCTCATCAACGACACCGGCGTCTCCCGCCTTCCTTCCGCGCAGCGGGCTCTCAGCTGGACGACGGGATGGCTGGAGGTGGACGACCGGCCTCTGCTCGAGGTACTGGCCGAGCTGAATCGCTATTCGCGACGGTCCATCCGCATCGATTCGTCTCTGCTTGCGAACCTGCGCATCACAGGTAGTTATCCCCTCGACGACTCGGAGCGCGCCTTGGCCGCTCTTGCTGTCCACCTGGATCTCGAGATCGAGGCTACGCCCGATGGCACCCTCCTGCTGAAGCCTCGCCGGCCGTAAAAGTTTGGCCCGATTCCCGTTCTCGTCCGTCCTTGTCTGGAATCTCCAAAACATCGATGGACAACATGCACAAGAATTGGATCGCGGCCGTGCTCGTCATGGCCTTGAGCGCGGCAATTTTCCGGCCGGCGGGCGCTGCAGAGCAGAACGCCGATTCATCGGGGACAGCAGAACAACAGATCGACATTCCCGCGGGAACGTTGGGGACCGCGCTGGCGCGCCTGGGGCGTGAGCTAGGCATGGTCGTGAACGTGGATCCGGCGTTGGTACGGGGCCGGCAATCCGAGCGACTGAGAGGCAGCTACTCGCCGGATGCCGCATTCGCGGCGCTGCTGGCAAACAGTGGCCTCATCGCCCGCAGCGATGGCGTCGGTGGCTACCGTGTAGTAAGCGGCTCATCCGGCTCCGAAACGACCACTGCCGCGCCCACCTCCTCCATCCTGGAATCGGAAATGGAGCAAGTCGTGGTTGTCGGCGCGCTCACCAGCGAAACCATCGGCCGCAAGGACATCGAAGGACGGCAGGTGAACGATCTCGCGGACCTGTTCCGCTACGTGCCGTCGGTATCGGTCGGCGGTTCGGTCAGCGTCGCGCAGAAGATCTACGTACGTGGCCTCGAGGATCACCTGCTCAACATCACCGTAGATGGGGCGCCGCAGCGCGGCACTCTGTTCCATCACATCGGCCGAGTCTCGATCGAGCCCGAGTTGCTCAAGACCGTGGAAGTACAGACCGGCGCAGGCGAAGCCAGTTCGGGCTTCGGGGCCATCGGCGGCGCGATTCGTTTCAAGACCGTGGACGCTGCGGATCTGCTCGCCGAAGGTCAGAGGTTTGGTGGCTTGGCCCGGGCTGGCTACTTCAGCAACGACGGCTACAAGCTCAGCGGCTCGCTGTTCGGCCGCCTGGCCGGTGAAACCGGCTTTCTCGCATCGGTGGTTCACACCGAGCGCGATGATTTCGAGGATGGGGACGGCCAGCGAGTCTTCGGCACCGGCGCCAAACAGCAATTGGGTTTCCTCAAGATAGGAGGACCCGTCGGCGACTCCCAACGCTTCTCCGTGAGCTATGAGCACCGCAAGGAAGAGGCCTCGTTCGGCCAACGCCCCAATTGGCCGGCGCTCGATGGCGATGCCCTGTTCCCGGCGCAAGCGACGCGGAGCACGGCAGTGCTGAACCACGGCATCGATGTCAACGAAGCATTGACCCTCGAAACGACGGGCTACTGGACACAATCGGAATTCATCCAGGATCGATACGACAGCTGGGGCCGCTACGGCGCCGAAATAACGAGCTTCGGTTTCGACGTGCGGGCTCACCTGGATTGGAGCAGTCACAGGACCGTGTTCGGTGTCGAGCATCGTGATGACGAAGTGGCCAGCGCATATCTGGAAGATCCTGCCATCTGGGCGGACTGGGCCTGGGATCCGGCCATCGGGCGGTTCGTCGAACGGGGAAAGGTGTTCGGCATCTATCTACAGGACCGCTGGCAGATTGCCGACCCGCTGCTGCTGAGCTATGGCGCACGCTACGACTCCTACGACCTCGAGCAGGTGACCTACGACAACGGTTCGGACAGCGATGGCGTCAGCCTGAACGCTGGCCTGAGCTACACCGTGGCGACCCACTGGATTCTGAACGGCAGCTTCGCGCAAGCGTTCCGGGGCAAGGAGATCGGTGACGCCTTCACGCTGGAAAAGCGCCCAGGGCGCATTTCGCTGGCGCCCGCTCTCGATCCGGAACGCGTCACGAATCGCGAGATTGGCGTGGAATACGACAACGAGGTGTTTCGCGTGTCCGCCGTGTACTACCGCACGAAGATCGATGACGTCATCCTCGATCAACTGGGCAACGGTCCGCCCCCTCAGGCGCCGGTGTATTACGAGAATGTGGGTTCATTCCGCGCGCACGGCGTCGAGTTGCAGGCCGGATACCGCACCGGCGCTTTTTCCATCGACGCGTACTTCAATCGTTTTCGCTCGCGCCTCAACGACATTCTCATCGAAGGATACGAACACATCGGGCTCGGCAACTCGGTGGGCAACAACTGGGCATTGACACTGGGTTATCGCCCGACTTCCGCCTGGTCCTTCCAAACCAGCGTGACGCGCTTCGAGGATCTCAACGACATCGAAGTCTTGCAGCGCGGCGTCGAAATCGGCTGGATCGACGAAACACAATTCGTGGACAAGCCGGGCTATACCCTGGTGGACGTGTTCGGCAACTGGAGACCCGTCGGGAAGATGGACCTGGCGCTGGGCATCTACAACCTCTTCGATGAACGATTCCGAGCGCACGCCAGCGTCGCCGATTACAACCATATCCCGGATTGGGAAGGCATCGCGGGCGTTTATGAGCCGGGGCGCAACATCCGGTTGACTGCCTCAATCCGCTTCTGAGCAGGCCCACCTGAGAAGCTGGCTGCTAGCCTGGCATCGGGGTTTCGGTCTTGCCGCGGCCCTGTGGCTGGCGCTGCTCGCGTTCACGGGCAGCGCCATCGTCTTCTATGACGAGTTCGACGCCTGGCTGAATGCGGACTGGTATTACTCGCCTGCCGTGGAGGAGCCCCAGGTAGATAGGGCATTGGCCGCCGCGCATGCCGGCCTGCCCGGCTTCGAGCCGCGGTTCATCGATCTGCCGAACGAGCCGGGCCGGTCCATCATTCTGCTCGGCAGCGTGAGCGGCGAACCCGCGCAGGTCTTCGTTTCCGGTGATGGACAACTTCTGGGTTCGCGCGAGAACGAGCAGCTTCGTTTCGGCCGCCGCCATCTCATGGACACGCTCTACGCGCTGCATGTTGACCTGATGCTCGGCGGCGTGGGTGTGTGGTTCATCGGACTGATCGCGCTGGCGTGGATCCTGGATCACATCGTCGCCGCAGCGCTGGCCGTGCCGCGGCTGAGCAAGTGGCGAGAAGCATTGGCCGTGCACGGCAAAGTCGGAAGCCTGCGCCGGCTGTTCGACCTGCACCGGGCGCCTGGCTTGTGGGTATTGCCAATTACACTGGTGATCGCGGTCTCGGGCTTTTGCTTGAGCTGGTACGACGAATCACGCGCCCTCGTCGGCGCGTTTTCAACACTCTCAATTCGACTGCACGAGGAGTTTCCGGACATTCAGAGGCCGCCCACGTCTCTGAGCGTGGAGGACGCACTGCTCGCGGCGCGACGGCACGGCACTGGTCCAGCGGACAGTGTGCTCATTCTCGATCACAAATCGGCATACGGCATCCGCAGCTTCGACGAACGCGACATTGACCCGTATGGCCGACTGTGGACTTACATCTCGATGAGTGACGGCAGGCTACTGGGCCAGCGCCACGACTTGGGCGAAAGCGCCGGTGACGCCTTTTTTGCCTGGCAATACCCGTTGCATTCGGGCAAGGCCTTCGGCCTGGTCGGCCGACTGCTCATTGCAGGTGCTGGCATCGGGACGATGGTCTTGTGTGTTACGGGCGTGATCCTGTGGTGGAGGCGAAGACGGGTCCTCACCGGCGGGTGACCTGGGGCTGACTATTTGTCACGCTGTCGAGAGATGGAGGCACGATGGCCTTCATGGGTCTCTCGGGGCGCAAGAATCAGTTGGCGTGTTTGGGCGGCACTCGCCGCGCGGGGTCGGGCGGGTGTGAAGCCAGGGCGCGGCGTACAGCCTCACTCAATTGCGCCACTTTGAAAGGCTTTTCCAGGCGCGGATTGGTGATGGAGTCCAGGAATGACGCCACCTGCGGAGTGACGGCGCCGCCCGTCGTGAATATCACGCGTGGCGCCATGGCGGGGTGGCGGAGGCAGAGAACCTTGTAGAACTCCATGCCCGTCATCGTGGGCATCATGAGGTCCGAGAGGATCAAGTCGAAGGATTCCCCGGTGTCCAGCTGAGCCAGCGCCAGCGCCGCGCTGTGCAGCGCCACCACCTGGTGGCCTTCGTCTTCGAGAATGCGCTGCATGGCACGCAGCAAGGTGAGCTCATCGTCCACCACCAGCACGCGGGCCGGCGGCGTATCGAGCACCGGTGTCGTCGTTTCCGGCTTGTGTTCCACTGCCTCCGGCGGCGCTGGATTCAGCAGGATGCTGAACGAGGTGCCCCTGCCCACCGCGCTGGTCACGCGGATATCGCCACCGAGTGCCTTCACGATTCCCTGGCATATCGCCAGCCCGAGGCCGGTGCCGAAGCCGGAGGCCTTGGTGGTGAAGAACGGATCGAAAATCCGCGACAACACTTCGGGTGGGATGCCGGCGCCGGTGTCACGGATTTCCACCAGGGCCCGGCCATCCTCAGCCGTGCGAACGCCGATGTGTACGTGGTTGTTGTCCACGTTGCCGGGGGGAATGGAATGAGCCGCGTTCACCAGCAAGTTCACCAATACCTGCTCAATGCGGGCCGGTTCGCCGAGCACCAAGGGTGCGGATTCGAAGCGAGTCCGGATGTGTGCGCGCAGCTGGAATTCGTGCGCAGTGGCGCGAATGGCCCATTCGACCGAATGACGCAGGTCCACGCGTTCAGCGGCGTTGTCGCCCGGGCGCGAGAACGCGCGCAGATCGCCGACGATGCGCGCCATGCGGCTGGCCGCGGCCTGCAGGTCTCCGAGCGCATCGTCCATGCGTGCCAGGCGCGATTGCGCGCCGCCGGCCAGGGTATCTGGCAGCGACGCGCGAAACTGCGCCACGAGGTCGGACACCAGTCCGGCATTGGTCATGACCACGGTCAGCGGGTTGTTGAGCTCGTGCGCGGTCCCGGCCGCCATGGCGCCCAACGAACTGAGACGGTCGGCGAACTCGAGCTGCTTCTGCAGTTTCTGACGCTCGCCGATACTGTGGAGCACGATCACGCTGCCGCGAGCATGATCGCCAGGGCGTTCGTCGCCCACGCCGAGAGGCGTGGTTTGCGCCACCAGCGACTCGCTGTCGAGCGACCTGAGCAACTCGCCCGCATCGCGTCCCAGCGCCTCATCGGCGCGCATCGCAATCAATGCCTCCGCGGCAGGATTCACGAAAACGACGCGGCCGTTGGCGTCGGTGGTGATCACGGCGTCCTGCACCGTCTGTAACGCCGTGGCCAACCATCGCTCGCGATCACGCGATCCCTTGTCCAGCCGGATGCGGCGTATGGCGATGTCGACGGCGCTGCGCAGTTCATCGGCCTTGATGGGCTTGAGCAGGTAGCCGTAGGGCTGGGTTACCGATGCCCTCTCGACGGTGGCTTCATCGGCGTGGGCAGTCAGATATACGACGGGTACGCCGAAACGTTGCCGCAGCAGTTCCGCGGTCTGGATGCCGTCGAGATTGCCCCGGATGCGGATATCCATGAGCACCAGGTCCGGGCACCGCTCCGATGCGCGCTTGATGGCGTCATCGGCGGAATAGGCGATCGCGAAGGCGTCGAAACCTGCGTCGCGCAATGTCATCTGCAGATCCTTTGCGACGATGGGCTCGTCCTCGACGATCAGGATGGAGCAACGACTGCCTGTTCGCGTTGTCATGAACCCGCCTCTATGGGAAAGCGCATACGCAACTCCGTGCCGGGCGAAGGTTGAATGTCGATGGAGCCACCCAGCTGTTCGACCAGCATGAACACCAGTGACATGCCCAACGATGCTGAATTTCGCGGGTCGACGCCGGGCGGGATGCCGACGCCGTCGTCACTCACGCACAGCATCGCGTGCCCCGCGCCATCGCGGCGCAGGATCACTTTGACCGTGCCACGGCGGCCGTCGGGGAAGGCGTGCTTGAGGGAGTTGGTGATGAGTTCGTTGAGCACCAGGCCGCAGGGGATGGCCTTGTCGACCGTGAGCGACAATTCTTCGAAAGCCAGCTCCAGGTTGACGAGGTCCTTCGAGACGCCGAGAGCCCGGAAAACGTTGCCGGCGAGTCCCCGCGCATATTCGGAGAAGGGCACACGCGAATAGTCTTTCGACTGGTACAGCTTCTCGTGAATGAGCGCGATAGCCTGCACCCGCGTCTGGCACTCCTCCAACGCGTCGCGGCTGCCCGAGTCCTCCAGCTGGCGCAACTGCATGTTGATGAGGCTGGAGATGACCTGCAGGTTGTTCTTCACCCGGTGATGGATTTCCTGGAGCAGCACTTCCCGCTCGCGCAAGGTGGCGGTCAATTCCGCGGTCCGGGCCGTGACGCGTTCTTCCAGTTCCGCGTTCAGGGCCTGCAGTTGGCCCAGCAGCGTTTCTCGCTCGCGGTCGGAGCGCTTGCGTTCGGTGATGTCCACCACCGAGCTCAGTACGAAGCGGCCTTCTGAAGTCGTCAGTGGATTCAGGCCGATTTCGATCGGTATCTCGCTGCCGTCCTTGCGCAGGCCGTAGAGATCGCGTCCCGCGCCCATGGCCCTCACCTTGGGGTCAGCGAAGAAGGCGAGCCGGAATCCGGGATGCCGGGACCGGAAACGGCTGGGCACCAGCATCTCCAGTTTCTGGCCCAGCAATTCGGCGCGGGGATACCCGAACAGCTTTTCCGTCTGTTCGTTGACCAGCACGATGGCCCCGCTCTCGTCCATCATGAGCATGCCCGTGGGAGATGCTTCGATGGCCAGGCGGAATTGTTCCACCGAGCGGACCCTTTCGGTGATGTCGCGGACCACTTTTCCGAAGCCGACGATCTCCCCGTCGTCGCCGCGCATCGCGGTCAGGATCACGCTGGCCCAGTACTTGCTGCCATCCTTGCGAAGGCGCCAACCCTCGCCCTCGAAGTGACCTTCGCGCCTGGCGCATTCGAGATTCTGCTGCGGGATCCCGGCTTCGATGTCATCCGGCAGGAAGAAGCAGGAGATTTCCCGGCCCACGATTTCATCCGCACGGTAGCCCTGGAACCGCTGTGCGCCGATGTTCCAGCTCGACACCCGGCCAGCGCGATCCAGCATGAAGATGGCGAAATCGCGCAGCCCGTCGATTTGTAGCCGCAGGCTTGGCGCTTCGGCGTTCGCCGCCGTTACCGCGACTCTCTCTGAACTCATGAGAAGATAGTACCCTCGATGTCGGTCTAGCGACGAGTATGGGGAATGTACCTAGTGCCACGCGCATGTTCCAAGGGGAGACCGTGAGTCACGTCGTGACATCTTGGCAGGCACTGTCGCCGGCGCAGTCGGCTTGACTGCACTCCCGAATTTCAGCAGCGCGTCCGCCTGCACCGACAGACGTCCGCCGCCCTCTTGGCGCCCTGCACCGACAGACGTCCGCCGCCCTCTTGGCGCCGCGGAAGAGAGAATCAGTTTGGTGGAAAGGGAGGGAATCGAACCCTCGAGCCCGGCATTATGAGTGCCGTCGATCGGACTATCGAACTTTAGAAATCAACCACTTGCCGCGGGCGTCCGTTGCTGAACATCCGCACTGAGCACAACTGAGCAGAGCTGGTCACGCAAGAGTCCCGCACCCTTCGATCGTCCAAGACAAGACTCACTGGTCAACAGGAGATGCGGTCGCCATGGAAAGGCCCTTCGAGCAGCCGATCCCTAGAATCGCAACGTTCCGTACACAGATAGATAGTCGATGTCCCTGTCATGCCCGGACAGCTTCAGAAATTTTCCAGTGAAGAAATGAGCATAGTCAGCGCTGATGGCCAGGTTGCGGTTGACTGCCCAGTCAAGTTTGACTTCGACCTGATCACCGACGTTCCGTGAGGAACCCGCGGCGCCAGGTTGGAGCAAGTTCACGGCCGGCCCGTAGATTCCGTCGCGCACACTTTCGCGCCAGAAGTAGTCCCAACTCAGATCCAGCTTGACGCCAGCACCGAGGTCCAGGCTCAACGACGGGTGCAGGTCGATGTGATTGGCCGGCCCGATCAGCGCCGGCTCTCCGAAGTAGCCACCGCGCGGGAACAACGGGTTGAAGGTCTGCAGATCGCGTGACGTCGGGTCCCGGTCGCCGCTCGTCACATTGGCTTTCAACCCGAGGCGCGGCTCGAACTTGCGGCCTCGAAACTGGAATCCCCAATCTGACGCCAGCGTCCATGCATGGATCCTCCCGGATCCGAACGTCCCGAATTGGTAGATAGCCTCCATGTTGTAGTCCCAGCCTGAAGCGCGACCAGAAAAGCGGGCGCCCAGCGAGTGGCGATGTTCTTCTCCGATCCCCTGATCGAATTGCGCCTCATCCTTGTGCAAGCCGAGGTAGTAGAGCTCGATGCTGGCCGCCTGAAGCCGATGGAATGGCGCGCTGGCGTATAGACCCCAAAGCAACGTGTTCCGATCACGCCCATCGTCCCAGGCACCTGGACGGGTGCTGACCGGCCGAGCCACGAAGGCATCGGTTTGCCAAGCTCGCGATCCGAACATCAACTTCACACCGTCGAATGAGAGCCGGACGTTCGGTCCATCTCGGTTCGAGATCAGTCGCGCAGAGCCATAGACCAGTTCCTGCCGGCCCACGCGCAAGGTCATCTGTGATCTGCCGGAGCGCAGCGCGTTCCAGTCCATGAATGCCTGGTGCAGGTCGGCGCCATCGCGGTCCATGGGTCTGGGACCTCCTTCACGCCCGTCCTCCAGGCCGCTCTTCACCTGCGTGAAGAACCTCATGGTCTCGCCAACATGCAAATCTGCGTGGAGCATGAATCGTTGCAACAGGTAGCCATCGTCGTCTCGCGGACTACGGCCCCAACCCGGGTGATCGACCCGTTCGAATCGCTCACGAATGTCTCCTCCCAGGGAAAAGTACGACGATGCGTCGGCTCGCAAAGGGATGAACTTCAACGAATCGAGGACCGATGTCCTGAGCTCTGGATCACGCAGGTAGTCATAGTTCTCGTCATGTCGCAGTGATTTGAATGCTGGTCCCGTCTGCGCGGTGGCCACGCTACCCAGCGCGCCAATACAAATGGATGCGAACCAAACGCCGAGGCACGGGTAGCGCCGACCAGCGCCCTCTCGGTTCGGCGCCGAGGATATTTGCCTCGGCTTGCCCCTGGCTTCTCTCATTGGGTGGGTTCCGATTGCCCTCCGGCGAACAGCCAGCGCTCGAGTAGGTGCGTCACCCGGGGCATGACCAGGAACACCACCAGCGCAACGATGACCGCGGCGAGGATGCCGTGCCGGACGCCCCATGCACCGAGCAACGGAAACTCGGCAAACAGCGGATCGAGAAGCGGCGGGACGAGCATCGTGAGGACCCAGATGACACCGGTAGTGACCAGCCATTGCTTCCACGCCGGGGCGCGGCGATCGACGGTTCCGGCGGGCGTGAACCAGAAGTCGATCCCCGATCGGATCTCGACGCGATCGCCGGTTTCGATGGCGTCGGCAATCTGGTCCAGCAACTGCTGACGGTCGCGCGAAGCAGCCCATCGACCTGCATCCTCGCCCGTCGCAAAACGGAGGACGATGGAATATTCGTTGTCGCCGAGTGCGGGTCGGATTACGTGCACGCCCTGATGGCCGGGATACTCGGCGGCCTTCGCCATGATGATGCGCAGCCACGTCTCGTAGCGCGTCAACTCGCTCGCTCGCACCCGATGCTGAATGAAGAGAGTTGCGGATCTGTCCATCGTGACCTCCATGATCAGAACACCCAGCACGAGCAGCCCAGCGGACCCCAGAACCCTGCGCTGTCATTCCAGGTCGCGCTCGG
Source organism: Steroidobacteraceae bacterium (assembly GCA_029266835.1). Lineage (GTDB taxonomy): Bacteria > Pseudomonadota > Gammaproteobacteria > Steroidobacterales > Steroidobacteraceae > CADEED01. The sequence continues at coordinate 60,912 of JAQSWD010000037.1, read as the reverse complement.
CCGGGGCTTCGTGCCGTGCACTTGACAGGAATGCGGCGCACACGTGAGGCCGTTTGCCGCTGCGGGCGGGGCGACCGGGTCGATGCGGGCGGCGTGTTTCACCGGCGACCAGTCCGGCAGCACCGGCGGCAAGGGCGGATCAAACGACGCGTACTCGCCCGCAGCGAAGACCACCTTGCCGTCGCAGACGGTGAGCAACGACCGGATGCCGCGAATGTCGTCCTCGTCGACTTCCAGGAAGTCGCGTGACAGCAGCGCGAGGTCCGCCAATTGCCCCGCGACCACCTGGCCCTTGAGCCCCCGCTCATTCGAAAACCAGGTATTGGCGCGCGTGCACAGATCGAGCGCCGCGACGCGCGACAGGCACTGTTCGCGGCCGTACAACGCGGTGCCGCCCACCGTGTGGCCGGTGGTCAGCCAGTGCATCAGCGTCCACGGGTCATAGCTCGCGACGCGCGTGGCATCCGTGCCCGCACCCACCTGGATCCCCATTTCGAGCATGCGGCGGAAGGGCGGAGTCCGACCCGCGGCCTGCGTGCCGTAGCGCGCGATGAAGTCCTCTCCCTGGAAGGCCATGCGATGCTGGATGGCGACGCCGCCACCGAGACGCGCGATGCGCTCGAGATTCCGATCGGTCACCGTCTCGGCATGGTCGAAGAACCAGTGGATGCCCGACAACGGGATGTCCCGATCCACGCGCTCGAACACGTCCAGCGCGCGGCCGATGGTTTCGTCGTAAGTGGCATGCATGCGCCAGGGCCACCGCCTGGCCGCGAGCACCCGGATCACGGCTTCGAGCTCGCCTTCCATCGCTGCCGGCAATTCGGGGCGCGGTTCGCGGAAGTCCTCGAAGTCGGCAGCCGAGAACACGAGCATCTCGCCCGCGCCATTGAGCTTGTAAAAGTCATCGCCCTGCTGGTAACGGCTCGCGGAAGTCCAGCGCAGGAAGTCCGCCACCTCTTCCTTCGGCTTCTGCGTGAACAGGTTGTAGGCGATGCGCAGCGTGAGCTGGCCGTTCCGGTGCAACTCATCGATGACCTGGTAGTCATCGGGATAATTCTGGAAGCCGCCGCCGGCATCGACGACGGAGGTGACGCCGAGGCGATTGAGCTCGCGCATGAAATGGCGCGTGGAATTGAGCTGGTACTCCGGCGAAAGTTTGGGACCGCGCGCCAACGCCGAATACAGCAGCAATGCATTCGGGCGCGCCAGCAGCAGCCCGGTGGGTTCGCCCCGGGCATCGCGCACGATCTCGCCGCCCGGCGGGTTCGGCGTCTCGCGCGTATATCCTGCCGCGGCGAGCGCGGCACGATTCAGCAACGCGCGGTCGTACAGGTGCAGGATGAATACCGGCGTATCCGGCGCCACCGCATTGAGCTCGTCGAGCGTAGGCAGTCGCCGTTCGGCGAACTGGTGAACGGTGAAGCCGCCCACCACGCGCACCCATTGCGGCGTCGGCGTGCGCGCCACCTGTTCGCGCAGCAGCCGCATCGCATCGGCGAGTGAGGAGATGCCGTCCCAGCGCAGCTCAAGTGTGAAATTGAGGCCGCCGCGGATCACATGGATGTGGGAATCGATGAGCCCGGGGATCAGGCGCCGACCGCGCCCGTCCACCACCTGCGTCGCGGCGCGGATGTGTCGCCGCACCTCCGCCTCACTACCGACCGCGAGGATGCGGTTGCCGTGCACGGCGACCGCCTCCGCCTGCGGCCGGGCCGGATCCAGCGTCGTCACGCGGGCATTCGTGATCGCGAGACTGGCAATCGCGTCCATGTGTCACCTCCTCCCGGTAACGACGGCGCGCGCGGCTTCGCCGGGGAGATGCGCAGGCACGCGCGCCGCCGTCGTCACCAGGCTGCCCTTCATGATCCGGCCGGCACGTACGCGGGAAGCTGCGACGCCGGCGCGCCGTGGACCATCGTGTACGCGTACTCCACGCCGACGCCATAGGCGCCGCAGTGCGTCTTCACGATGTCCATGACGGCGTCGTAGGTCTCCTTCAGCGCCCAGTCGCGCTGCCACTCGAGCAACACGGAGAGCGCCGTGACCGGCTTCGCGCCCGCCTGCTCCATGCGTCGCATCGCGTTGTCGTGTGCGAGCGCGCTGACGTCGCCGCAGCAATCCTCCGCGACGAACACTTCGTAGCCGTCATCGAGCGCCTGGACCGTGGGCAGGGCTACGCAGGTCTCCGTCCACAAGCCGCTGATGATGAGCTTGCGGCGACCCGTGTCTTGCACGGCGGCGACGAACTTCGCGTCGTCCCAAGAGTTCATAGTCGAACGCTCGATCGGCTGCTGCTCCGGGAATACGGCTTGCACCTGCGGCCAAAGGTTTCCGCTGAACGCGCGGGTTTCGACCGTGGTGAGAATCACCGGCACACCAAACACCCGCGCCGCTTTCGCGAGCAACAGGTTGTTGTTGATGACGGTCTGGCGATCGAAGTTGGCGACACCGAACAGCATCTGCGGCTGCAGGTCGATGAAGGCGAGCACGCAGTTGTCGGGCGTGAGGAGGCCCTTCTCGCTGCGTTGTGCGAGTTTCTTCGGGGACATGGTGTTTTCCTGTTGGTTCAGTGGATGTAGGCCGCGGCCGCGGCGATGACCGAGGCGACCTGTTGCGGCTGCGAGAGCATGGGGACGTGGCTCGCGGCCACGCGGGTGACGTTCGCGCCGATGCGCGCGGCCATGGCGGCCTGCGCGTTCGGATCGATCATGTGATCGTTTTCCGCCACCAGGTACCACGACGAACGCCCGTGCCACGCCGCCGCGCTCAGCACGTCGGCGGTGCAGCGCTCGGACCAAGGGCCCTGCGTCGCGGCCATGAGCTTCGTTTCCGCCTCAGGCAGGTCCTGCGCGAAATCTTTCGCGACCACGTCGGGCGGCAGCGTGAGGAATCCGGCCGAGTCGCGCCGGAGTTGCGCCGCCCACGCGGGCGGCGGCCCCGCCTTCAGCAGATCGTTGACCGATTCGCCTTTTTCGAGCGCGAACGCCGCCACGTAGACCAGGGCCTTGACCCGCGGGTCGTCGCCCGCCTCGGTGATCACCGCGCCACCCCACGAATGGCCGACGAGCACCACCGGACCCGGCGCGGCTTCGATGGCGCGCCGCGCCGCCGAAGCGTCGTCGGCAAGCGAGCTCAGCGGATTCTGCACGGCCACCACTTCGAGCCCGCGCGCCTGCAGCAGCGGGATCACGCGGTTCCAGCTCGAGCCATCGGCGAACGCGCCGTGCACGAGCACCACCGTGGTCTTCGGCGCCGCGGCCGCCGGCGCGGCGCCAGCGATACTGCCGCCCGCCAGCAGGCCGGCCGCCATCATCAGTATTTTGTTGTTCATGTCTTACTCCTTGTGAGCGGTCTGGTCCGCGGGCGTGTTCGCAGCCGCGTTGTAGACGGTGTCCGTGGGACCGAAGCCGCTGATGTAGACCACGGCGCCCTCGTCGCGTGTCAGCGCGAAATGCGCGACGTGCGCGGGTTCGGTGTAGAAGCTGCCCGCGGGCAATTCCTTGACCAGCGCCTCATCGGCTTTCGTGCCGTAACCGAAAAACCAGCGGCCCGACGCCACCACCGCCGTGCGTTCGTCGCGATGCGTGTGCGCCTGGATGCGCGTGTTCGGCGGCACGCGGATCTCGATGGTGTAGGGGCCCGCCTTGCGCGGGTCGCCGGACAGCGTGGTAGTTAGGATGCCAGCGACGCCGGAGGTGCCCGGCCCGGCCCCACCCTTCGCCTGCGCCGCGATCTCGGCCGGCGTGAGCCGCAGCAGGCGCGCATCCGCCGCCGCAAGCACCACCACCGCGAGCAGGCACATACCGGTTGCCGCCAATGACTTTCGAAGCCCGTTCATCGGTTCTTCTCCAGGAACGCGCGCACCATGGCCACTGTTTCACGCGGGTTTTCTTCCATGATCCAGTGACCGGAATCCGGGACGACGCCCTCGGTGACGTTGCTTGCGGCCGCGCGCATCACCACCGCCATCGTGGAGCCGAACGATTTCTCCCCGCCGATCGCATACACCGGAAGCTGCAGCTTGCCGGCCTGCGCGATGTACGCACGATCGTCGATGGCGTCCTGGTCGAACGCAGCGAACTGCGCGAACCCGGCGCGCATCGCGCCCGGCTGTGCATACAGCTGACTGTAGTGTTGCCGCGCCTCCTCGCTGAAGCGTGCCGGCGTCGCGGAGAATTCGTTCCAGAACCGATCGAGATAGATGCGCTCGCGGCCCGCGACCAGCCGCTCCATGTCGGGTCCGCCGAAGCGGAAATGCCACAGCAGGGGATTCTTGAGGACTTCCTCCCACGGTCCGATGCCGGGCAACGGCGCGTCGATGACCACGAGCGAAGTCGCGCGATCACGATGCTGTGCGACGAACGCGAACGCGACCATGTTGCCGATGTCGTGCGCCACGACCGCGACGCGCCCGATCTTCAACGCATCGAGCACGGCGGCCACGTCGCCGGCCTGCGTCTTCTTGTCGTAACCACCCGCTGGCCGCGACGAAAGGCCCATGCCGCGCAAGTCGGGAACCACGACGGTGTGATCGCGCGCGAGCTGCGCCGCCATCGGCGCCCACATGTCGCCAGTCTCGCCGTAGCCGTGCAGCAGCAGCACGGCGGGCCCCTTTCCGCCGACGCGCACGTGGATGTCCACGTCTTTCGCGTGCACGGATCGCGTCGTGAACCCGGTCGGGAAATCGAACTGTCCCGCGTGCGCGCCGACACACACGCAGGTGAGCAACATTGCCAGCAGCTTCTTCATGGATCCTCCTCGCGCCTCGATGGCGCGAGAGGATTCTGCTCAGCAGCGCGGACGCTGCGTGAGTAAAGAGCTGCTAAACGTTGTGGCGGGTATTAATCGACCGCGCGACCGGCCGCGCCGCGCGGACCCATGCCTATCAACACCATCGATGCGAGCATGGCGATGACTATGGGCAACAGGGGTAGCAGCGAATCGCGCGGCGTGATTACCGCGAGCAGCGCGAGCGGCACGACGACCGAGGCCGCGCGGTTGCACGCCCAGGCGGTGGATGTGGCGAACGTGCGCACGGCACGTGGAAAGATCTCCGCGGCATACAGCGTGAGCGCGGTGACGTAGATCGCACCGGCGAGCCCGAACAGCACGAGCGCCCCGCCCACCCACGACGGCGCGCGACAGAATGCGAACAGCAGCACCGCGACGAGCATCAGCGCCGCCGCCGCGCACAGCGTCGTCCGCCGGCCGAGCCTGTCGACGAATGCGCCAGTGATGAGTGACGCGACCGTCGGGCCCACGGTGGTCAATGCGACGAACAGCAGCGCGCGGCTCACGTCGAAGCCGCGCAGCAACAACACGGGCCCCGTCAACAACGGAAAACCTACCGCGGCCCACGGGAACAGGAAGTAGATGGCGCAGACGTAAACGAGGCGTCGCGGCGAGGCCGATGCGGATGCCGATGCCGATGCCGATGACTCCGCAATGCCCGCGGCGCCGCGCGAGCTCTCCGCTGCATTTCCATCCGGGAGCCGGCGGAACAACGACGCGGCGACGGCGGACAACACCGCCGCCGCGACGAGCGGCCACCGCCAGCTCGCGATGCCCCACGGCTCCGCCGTCAGCAACCAGCGCACCGCCATGATTCCGAGGGGCGGCGCGAGTGCCGCGAGCCCGCACACCCAGAAGATGAGCAGACCGCGCCGCTCGGGTGGCGCGATCTGCGTGAGATAGGCGATGAGCAGCGGCGGAATGGCGCCGAGCGACAGGCCGCACAGGAAACGCAGCGCGCCCAGCCACACCATGTCGGGAGAGGCCGCGCAAAAAATCGTCGTTACCGCGAGCCAGCCCAGAGCGATCACGAGGCAGCGACGAACGCCGCGCCGATCCGAGAGCCAGCCAAACATCGGCGCACCGAGCACGGCGCCGAGATACACCGCCGCCACCAGCAGCGATAACTGCGTGGTACCGAGGTTGTAGGGCGGCGCGAGGAACACCGTCGACAGCGCGCCGCCCAGGGCCATCTCGATCATGTCGACGGCGAGCGCCAGCCCACAGGCGATGCCCGCGATGACATGCAGACGGGAAATGCGCCCCGCAGGCGCGGCAGCGACGGTGACGACTTCGTGCATGCCACCATCGTCGCAGGCTTGCGCCCGGGATGGTGATCACTTCGATGCGGATTCACACTTATTAGCAGGTGGCGACGGCCAGGACCGCGATCATGCCGCCATGCGAAAAGTTCTTCCGCGGGTCTGGTTGGCGGCGATCGCCTGGGCCGGCACGGCCGCAATGGCGCAGGATGTAGATAAGGATCTCGAAGAGGTCATGGTGACGGCCACCCGTCGCCCCACTCTCCCCATGCGGACGCCCGTGAGCATGACGGTGCTGGGCTCGAACACGCTTGCGGCCGTGAACGTGGATTCTTTCGGTGATTTCGCCACGCTGGTTCCCGGTCTCACGGCCACGGATCTCGGGCCCGGACAGAAACGCTATGCATTGCGCGGTCTGCAGTCTGCGGGCGAACCCGAGGTCTCGCTCTATTACGACGAGATCCCGATCAGCGGCCTACCCGGTCCATCGCTCGACACGGGCGACAGTCAGCCCGATCTCAAGCTCTGGGACGTGGACCGCGTGGAAGTGCTGCGCGGGCCGCAGGGCACGCTGTATGGAAACGGCTCGATCGGCGGCGCCATCCGCATCATCTCGCGGCGGCCCGTGCTCGACCGCACCGAAGCGGCCGTCGAGGCGTCGGGGGCAAGCACCACGCACGGGTCGCCCTCGTGGCGGCTCAACGGCATGTTCAACCAGCCACTGATCGACGATCGCTTCGCGCTGCGCCTGGCGGCTTACTACCGTGACGAAGGCGGCTGGCTCGACAACCACCACCTCGCCGGCACCACCCTGCGGCAGGTGGAAGGCGAGGACATCAACTGGGAGCACACCTGGGGCGCGCGTCTCTCCGCGCTGTTGCAGGCGACGGACCACTGGTCGGTGACCGCGATCGCTTACTACCAGAATCTCGAGACCGGCAATTCCTTCGAGACGTTCCCGGGCTTCGCGACCCCCCGCGACCGATACGTTTCGCAAGCATACGTGCGCACACCGTGGGTCGATGAATCGTGGATGTTCAACCTGATCTCCACGTCGGACCTGGGCTGGGCGGATTTCGTGGTGACCGGTGCTTTCCAGAAGCGCGATGCCACCGTCAATGTCGACTCCACGCGCTTTCTGCTGAGTCTCAGCGGTTGCACCGAGTTCGACTGGAACGCCGGCTGCACGGGGCCGGACAACGTGCCCGCGGATTCCAGCGCGCGCCAGGGCGTGCGCGCGTATTCCGCGGAGATGCGGCTCGTCTCGCACTCCGGCGAGCGCAGCGAGTGGACGGTTGGCGCGTTCACGCAGCAGTCGGACACGTACCGCCGCGGCCAACTCGCCGTGACCAACGAGTACGGGCACATCGACTACGACGACGACGGACAGGCGATCAACCGCCTGTTCGCGCGCAACAACGACGACAGCTTCGATCAGTACGCGGTCTTCCTCGATGCCGGCTATCGCATCCTGCCGAAGTGGAAATTCAGTGTGGGCGCACGCTGGTTCCACTCCTACCGATCGGACCAGCAAGTGCTGGTCCAGCAGTTCTTTCCCGACGCGCCCGTGGGCGCGCAGCCATTCCAGGATTTCAGCGAATCCCAGCTGTTCAAGAAATTCCACCTGGCCTACGAGGCGAGCGAGCAGAGTCTTTTTTACGTCGAGGCGGCGCAGGGCTTCCGCGCCGGAGGCCCTAACTACCCCGGCGGGTTTGCGCTCACCGCCCCGCCCTACGAGGCAGACTCGGCGTGGAACTACGAGCTCGGCTGGAAACTCGCGCTGTTCGATCAACGCTTCGACTGGACCGGCGCCATCTATCGCGTCGAATGGGCGAACGTGCAACAGCTTCTGCCGGTCGCGATCTTCAGCTCCATCGTGAACGGCGGCGACGCGCGGTCGGATGGCTTCGAGACCGAGTTCGGCGTGCAGCTGCCCGGCAACACGTCAGTGAACCTGGGTGTGGCGTATGCCGATGCGCGTCTGCACGGCCCGCAGCCGGTGGTCACCAATCCCGCGCTGCAATTGCAGGATGGCGACCGCCTGGCCGGCGTGCCGCGGTGGACGGTGAACGGCGCCATCCAGTGGACCCATGCAGTCGCCGCGAACCTGTCCGCTCACGCACGGCTCGACTACCAGTACGCATCCGATCGGCACAACATCGTTTCTTCACGGAACCCGAGCTACTTCGTCATTCCCGCCAGCGACATGACCAGCCTGCACCTGGATCTCGAAACCCGTGACGGCCGTTCCATCGGCCTGCACGTCACGAACCTGTTCGATGAATTCGTGCCGCAGGCCGGGAAGATGATTGAGGGCTACCAGGCGCGCACGCTGACCGCGGCGCGGCCACGGACCATCAGCCTCGTGCTCAGCGCGAAGTTCTGACACGTCAGGAGTGCAGTTGCGCGAGCAGGCGCTGCGCCTGCACGGCATCCGCCGTATTGCGGCCCTCGGTGATGCACGCCACGAGCGGGTCGAGCAGCGCGCGGCCCGTGGCGCGCTCCTCCTCGAACAAATAGTGACGAGCGAGCGCCGTGGCCGTGCGCAGTTGCCACGCGAACGCGCCCTGCGCACGCGCCAGCTGGAGCGAGGATTTCAGCGCGACCTCGAGCTGCGCCGCGGACAGAGCGCCGGCTGCGAAGCGAATCTCGGCCGCGCGTCGCTGGATCTCAGCCGTGCACCAACCGCCGAGCTGCTGATCGCCGCGCATCGTCGTCACGTCGTCGAGCCATCGGCCGCTGATGGTCGCCATGAAGTCCCGTTGCAAGCCCGGCAACGGCGCCGCCTGCGACAATGCCTCAGGAGTCACAAGTCCGGCTTCTTTCACCTGCAGATCGAGGCGCAGCACGGCCTGCAGGCACGACGCCGCGATGAACCAGCGCGTGAGCGTGAATCGGCGCGCATGCTCGAGCAGCATCGCGCTCATCCGCGCCGCCTCCGCGACATCGCCGCGCCAGAACGCGATGGGACACACAGCGTGTCCGAGCGCATCGCACACCGCGCCTGGACTGTCCAACGCGGCGAGCTCCAGGGCTTCGGCCGCGATGTCACGCGCCTGGTCCGCGTAGCCTTCCAGCCACAGCACGCGCGCGAGCACCACGCGCATCGAGACGCGCCGGTCCACGGACACCGGGACGTACGCCGGCGGGATCGTCTGCGCCGGGTGCCGCAGCACGCGCTCGGCCAGCTGGCGTGCGCGGCCGTGATCGCCCGCCCAGTGACACACCATGGCGCCGACGCGATCCGCGGAAAGACGTGCGAAGACGTCGTCTTCAGTAGCCGCGGCGGCCTGCAAATCCGCGAGCGCCTGCAATGAGCCCGCGTAGTCCCCGAAGTCCAGCTTCACGAGCGCGCTCAGGCTCAGCGGCCAGATGACGTCCTTTGGCGTGCCGCCTTCGCGCGTGAACGCGATCATGCGGTCGATGTCCGCGCTCACCGAACCGTCCGCGTCGGCGGTGCGGTTGCGCATCATGCCGAGCGCGGCGGTGAGTCGGACTTCAAGCTCGGGAGCGGCGATGCCGGCGCGGCGCAGCGCCGCGAGCGCGGCTTCCGTCCACGACTTGAACTCCTCCATGAGCGACACCTGGAATCCGAACGCGAGAGCCGCGAGCACGAGGTGCGCGCCCAGCAGCTCTTCGCCACTGGTGCCGAGCGACCACTGGATCGCGGCGCGCACGTCCTCGATCGAGGCGCGATGTAGCTGCAGCCAGCGCGCACGCGCGAGCGGCACCTGCTCACGCATCGCATCCTCGAGCAGCCGCTGCTGCCGGCGCGCGTGGAGGCGTCGAGCCTGCAGCGCGTCACCCCCGGAATCGAGCAATTCGGCGGAATACAGGCGCGTCATGTGCAGCAAACGGTAGCGGCACTCCTGCCCGGAGATGTCGGTGCTGAGCAGAGACTTCGTGGCGAGCGACATGACGGCTTCGAGCGCCTGCGCCTCTTCGCGTTGCTGATCCACGATGACGGCGACCGCGGCCGTGAGCGTGAACCAGCCGCCGAACACGGACAGCCGGCGCAGCGCGCGCCGCTCCATGGATGTGAGGTGTCGATAGCTCCAGTCGAGCGTGGCGCGCAACGAGCGATGTCGGTTCGAGGCCGTGCGCCGGCCGGTGGCCGCGAGCAACTCGCTGCCCTCGTCCCCGAGCTCGAGCGCCGCCAGGCCGACGAGGCCCGCACGTGCCGCCACGATCTCGATGGCCAGCGGTACGCCATCGAGTCGCTGACAGATGCGCGAGACCTGCGCCGCGTTGGCATCCGTGAGCGCGAAGTTGTCGAAGCCGTTCGTCGCGCGATCGACGAACAGTTGCACGCCGGGATAGCGCAGCGCTTCGGACGCCGTCGGCCGCGCGTCGGGCGGCGGCACGGGCAGCGCCGAGAGCTGGTAGATTTGCTCGCCGTCGGCCTGCAGCGGCTCCCGGCTCGTCGCGAGCACGGTGAGGTGCGAGGTAGTGCGCAGCAGCCGCTCGATGACGTCTGCGACGCCGTCGATGACGTGTTCGCAATTGTCCACGAGCAGCAGCACACGCATGTCGCGCAGCACCGCGGCGAGAGCCGCGACGGCTTCGGCGCCCGCGGCCGATGCGCCCACGGCGCTGGCCACCGCGGCGACGACCAGCGCGGGATCCGTGACGGCGGCGAGATCCACGAAATACGGCCCGTCGGCGTAGCGGTCACCGATCCGTTCCGCGACGTCGAGCGCCACGGCGCTCTTGCCGATGCCGCCCGGGCCGACCACGGTGACCAGTCGGTGGCCCACGAGCAGGTGCGCGATGGTTTCGACAGCGAGTCCGCGGCCCACGGGACGCGACAGCGATGCGGGCAGATTTCCGTAGCGCGGCGGCGGGGGCGCGGGTAGTGGCGCATCGTCGATGCTGCGCGAGATGGGCGCGACGAACGAATAACCGCGGCCGGCCATGTTGACGATGTAGCGCGCACCCGCCTGGCCCTCGGCGAGGCACTTGCGCAAGGCGGTGATGTGCACGCGCAGGTTGTTCTCTTCGACGATCGTGTCGGGCCACACGTAGGCGATGAGCTCGTTCTTGCCGACGACTTCGCCGGCGCGCTCCACGAGCGCGGTGAGCAGCTCGATGGCGCGGCTGCCGAGGCGTACCTCTCGTCCGTCACGCAGCAACAGTTTGCGCGACCGCACCAGCTGGAACGGCCCGAAGGAGAGCACCTGCTCGCGGCCGTGTTCGCGGTCTGCCAAGTGTTACCCGATGGAGTGGATACGCCGCGGCAGTCCCTGTCCGGCCAGCAGCTGCCGTGCGGCGAGCACGTCGGCGGATTGGTCCGTGGCGAGGAATCTTTCGCACAGGGATTCTAGCGCCTCGAGCGCGGTTTCTGGCTCGCCCGTGTGCAGGCGCACCCGCGCGAGGCTGGTGGCGGCACGCAGTTCCCAGGCCAGTGCCTGCTGGGCGCGCGCGCATTGCAACGCCTCGAGATAACGCAACTCGGCTCCGCGCGCGGCCGCCTCGCGCTCCTCCGCCTGCGCCACGTCGAGCAATCGATCACCCGTCAGGCGCAGCAGCTCGGCGGTGCACCAGCCGGCGCGGCCCGAGGTCGCGCGCGCCGTCATGTCGATGTGGAACCAGCGCGCGCCGATGGTGGCGAGCAGGTCCTGGCACAACAGACTGAGCGGCTTTCCGTCGACGGTCGATGCGGAGCCGGGATCACGGGCCTCGCCGCGAGGCATGGACGGCTCGAGCGCCTGCTGGAAGCACAGCGCCATGCGATACCAGCGCATGAACTGGTAGCGTTGCGCGCACTCGAGTAGTGCATCGATAGCCGCGCGCGCGCGCGCGCGATCGCCGCGCCACAGGGCCACAGGGCAGCTGGCAAATGCCAGCGTCTGGCAGACGGATCCGGGCGCGTCGGCTTGCGCGTACTCCAGCGCTTCGTCGCAGATCTGCTGCGCCTCTTCACCGCGGCCTTCCAGCCAGGCGATGCGCGCGAGCACCACGCGCATCGAAACGCGCCGATCCACGGCGGTCGCGCCGTAGGCGAGCGGAATCGACCTGGCCGGATGACGCAGCACGCGCTCGGCGCGCGGCCGTGCGCGCGCGTGGTCCCCCGCCCAGTGGAAGACCTGTGCGCTCACGCGATCGGCGACGAGCACCGCGAACGCGTCGTCGGCCCCGCGCGAGATTTCCTGCAGGATGTCCACCTGGCGGATCGCCTCGGCAAAATCGACGCGCTCCAATGCCACCACCGCGCGCGCCGCCATGGGCTCGACCATCAGTTTGATGAGACCGGTGCGATCGGCCAGCGCCTGCATGCGTCCCACGTGCAGGTGCAGCGACTCTTCACGACCGCCCAGTTGCAGCATGAGGCTGGCCAGCGCCGTGTGCACCTGGAGCTCTGCGAGGAGCTGCGGGCCCTGCTTGCGCAGGACCTCGAGAGTCAGATGGGCGCGACGCTCGAAGTCGTGCAGCGAAAGTTGCACGCCGAACGGCAACGACGCCACGAACAATGGCGCTCCGATGTGGATGTCGCCGCCCGCACCGAAGCACCAATGCAACGCCGCACGCAGGTCTTCCAGCTCGGCACCGTGGCGCTGCAGCCAGCCGGTACGATCGAGCTTTTCCCAGCTCTCCGCGGCCGCTTCCATTATCGTCAGGTGATAGGCGGCGTGACGCCGCCGGGTGCTCGCGGCCTCGTCACAGGACTCGAGTTGCGCGACCGCGAACATGCGCGTCACGTACAGCAGCCGGTAGCGCACCTCGGCGCCGCCGACTTCCGTGATCAACAGTGAGCGTTGCGCGAGCACCATGAGCGCGCCGTGTACCTCATCCGCGGTGACGTCGACATCCGCGGCGACGGCCAGCGCCGCTTCGCTCGTGAAGGATCCGCTGAAGGTAGCCAGCCGGCGCAATACCATCTGCTCCGCGGGCGACAGCAACCGGTAGCTCCACTGCAGCGTCGCGCTCAACGATTGATGACGCCCATTGGCGGTGCGTCGACCTTTCGAGAGCACCAGCAGGCTCTGATCGAGGGATTCTCCGAGCACTTCGAGTCCGAGCGTGCCGACGCGCGCGGCCACGAGCTCCACGGCCAGCGGGATACCGTCGAGACGCTGGCAGATGCCGGCGATCAGGGTGGCGTTGGAGTCGTCGATGCGGAACGTATCGAGCGCGTTTACCGCCCGCTCGACGAAGAGTTGCACGGCCGGGAACTGCAGCGCCTGCTCCGCCGTGATGTTGCGCGACGCCGGCGGGAACTCCAGCGGGCCCAGCGACAGCACGTGTTCACCGTCGGCCATGAGGCGCTCGCGGCTCGTGGCGACGATCGTGATTCCGGGCGCGGCACGCAGCAGCCTCTCCACGACCTTGGCCACCGTTTCGATGACGTGCTCGCAGTTGTCGAGCAGCAGCAGGAGATGGGCATCGCGCAGCGAGCCCGCGAGCATGCCGAGCGGATCTTCCGTGGCGGCCGCGACGCCCGTCGCATCTGCGATGACCGACACCACGAGCAGCGGATCGCTGATCGTCGCGAGGTCCGCGAAGCAGACGCGCAGCTGCCCGTCGCCGGTGACGCGATCCGCCACCGCGAGGGCCACGGTGGTCTTGCCGATACCCGCCGGGCCGATGATGCTGATGAGCCGACGCTTCTGCACAAGCGAGAGCACCGACCGGATGACCGGTTCGCGGCCCACCACGCGCGTGAGTGCCACGGGCAATGCGCCGGAGGGTTGCATGGGCGGACGCACCGCACGCGAATCACTGAGCCGCGTGACGGGCGCGACGAACGAGTAACCGCGGCCGGCCACATTGAGGATGAACCGCGCGCCCCCCTGTCCGTCGCCCAGCAGCTTGCGCAGGGCCGCGATGTGCACGCGCAGGTTGTTCTCTTCGACCACCGTGTCGGGCCAGACGTACGCCATCAGCTCGTTCTTACCCACGATTTCGCCGGCGCGTTCCACCAGCGCGATGAGCAGCTCGAGCGCGCGGCTGCCGATGCGCACGGGACGCAGGTCTTCGAGCAGGATTTTGCGCTCGCGGAAAAGCTGGAAACCGCCGAAGGCCAGTGGCTGCTCGCTGATCTGCACCGGTTTGGGCAAGACGGTTCCTGGATGTGGATGCAGAAAACCCGTGCACGACTGTGGTGCAACTGGTGTTGATTGCGGAAGATGGCACTCTACTGCGGAGGGTCGATCTGGCTCCAGACTATTAATAAGGATTAGCGGCCGCCAGTCCGGGGGCGCATTCACCGTAGCGCCCCATGCTCACGCCGGCTCGCACCTAACAACTCTCTCCGAGAGCACTGGCAGCGAAGCGGCTCATGAAAGGTCCGGCGGTTGTTACAGATGTGTCCGGAACGGACCCTGAAGAAATTGGTGGAAAGGGAGGGGATCGAACCCTCGACCCCGGACTTATGAGTGCCGTCGAACGATGTAACGACCCTTGGTAATCAATCATTTGCCGCGGGCGCCCGTTGCCGAGAATCCTCACTGTCACCGTGCTCTCGCCGAACCACTGCTCGGCGAGTGGCTGGGTCATGATCAGCAGCGCTTCTTTGAAGGCTTTGCCGATAGCTCGGTGCCCAGAAAATAGGGCCGCAACCCATGTGGCGGAACGCCTCACTGCAATGGCAATACGAACCTCACGCTGCTGGCCCCACCCTCGCGAATCTCGGATTGCTGTTCCGCGAACGACATCGATAGCGTGAACCCGCCCGTCGCCCGGTACTGCAATCCCGCTTCGCCGACGAAATGCGTACGATCCAGGTTCGACCCGATGCGCATCGGCGTTGCGCCGGCCGGCGCGCCCTCGAGTCCCGCCCGCAACTTCGAGCTCGTGCCCGACAGGTAGTGCAACACTCCCGCGCGCGCGAACAGCCGCAGCGATGCACCGCTCACGAACTTCACGTCGTACCGCGCACCGACCGCGGGCTCCGCCCACAGATGGATCTCCGACCCGTGATGGATCACGGCGTTCTGCGAATCCGCGCCCCGCTCCGTCATCTTTCCGTAGCGCAGCAGCGACGAGCCGATGTTGATGCCCGGTTCGATGCGCACGCCCGCCACCTCGAGGATGCGCGTGTAGTCGAGCATGCTGCTCATGAAGAACACGCTGCGATTACCCTGCGCCTCCGCGACCTGCGTGACCCCGAGCTGACGAGTGACCTCCTGCGCGTTGTGACCAAGCGCGACCGTCGCGCCCACGCCATGCGAACCGAAATCGCGACGCAGGCTGCTGCCGAATTGCACGAAGCTGCTTTCGGAGGTCCACATCCCGTCGAAGCCCTGTGAGCGGTGCTGCTCCAGGTCCACGCCGACGCCCATAACCCAGCCGTCGTCGCGCGGCTTCTGCATGCCCTGCGAGATGCTGTAGCTGTCGTGCCGGGCGGAGGGGAAGCCCGCAGCGGCTTCGCGCGAGGACGGGTTGTCGTCGTAGCGTCCCCACCAACAGCCCGTCGAGTCCCCGGCGGTCTCCGCCAGAGAGAACGTGCCGCAGTTCTGCAGGTTGCGCGAAAAGCGCTGTGCGCCCGAGAGCGCGAGTGCCTGCTGCTCCGCGTAGAACTCCGTGCCGAGCTGCGTGAGCATGGACGCGTACGCGTCGAGGTCGGTGTGCAGGACGGCAGTCGAGATCGTGTCGCCCAGCGCACCCGGACCGCCTGCGGACTGCACGCGATTCAGGTAGTCACCGACTTCGCGACGGTTGCCCGTGAGGCCATCCGCGTTGAAGTCCACGTCGTACTGCACGCCGAGCGCGTTCGGGTTCTGGTTGATCAGCCGGTAGTCGATGACGATCGAGCGCTGCGGATTGAACGCCACGCCGCGGTCACGCGCGCCGTCGCTCGCAGTGAACAGCGGCTGGAACTGCAAGCCCGGACGGATGAACTGCGTGTTGAGCAGCGAGAAGTTCACCGTCCCCGAAACTTCGGCCGTGCCCGTCGCGGTGATGCGATCGCCTTCCCGGCGGGCGAAATCGATCTCCATGTTCGCGACACCCGTCGGGGTCTGTAGATAGCTGCCCCCAAGGCGCGTCTCCACGGCGAGCGCCGCATCGCCGGGCGCGATGGTGCCGTCGTTCCGGAACACGTTCGCAGGGCTGCCCAGGTTCAACGTCGTGCCCGTGTAGAAAGTCGCGCCGGCGTTGTTGACGAATGCGTTCGCGCCTGCGCCGAGATCGACGTTGCCCACCGTAACGCCGAAGTTGTCGATGATGTCGCCGCCCGCGCCGCCGCGGAATGCGAAGCCCTCGATGCCGGAGAGCGTCGCCACATTGCCGCGGTTCGTGAAGCGATTCAGCGCGCCGCCATCGAAATGCACCGCGTTGCCGTTCGCGCCGCCGAGGAGGCCGTTGCCCGCCGCGAGCGTCGCCGTAATGTTGCCGCCGAGCCCGCCGGAGCCGCTGCTCTGCGCGAACACCGCCGTCGAGAAGTCGCCGAGCGCGACGATGTCGCCGTTGAGCGTGAGGTCGATGTTGCCCGCGGAGCCGGCGCCACCGGCGCTGCCCGCGAAGACATCATCGACATAGCCGCCTCCGCCGCCGACGCTCTGTGCAAACACTCCGTATGCGCGCTCGCCGCTCGTGGCGATCGTGCCGTTCTGTGCGAATGAAATCGCGCCGCCGCTACCGGTGTTGCCGGCCGCGAGTGTCACCGTCGCTTCGGGCGAGTCGGTGAACACTGCGCTTCCGCCGCCGCCGATCGATTGCAGGAACACGCCATGCGCGCGCCGTCCCTGCGTCGACACATCACCCGTGTTCGTCACACCGAGCGACCCGCCGTCGCCGGTGGCGCCGTTGCTGCCGCCGAGGGCGACGCCGAGCCCATCGACGCCGAGCACGCTCGCGATGCCGCCGCCGGCGCCGACGCTCTGAAAGATCATGCCGACCGCGTTGTTGCCCTGCGTATGTACGTCGCCGTCGAGCATGACGCCAACATCACCGCCCTCGAGCCGCGTGCCGCCGTCCGCGCCGAAGGTGAGCTGCGGCACGATCATGTTCAGCGCCTGACGCGTCGGGTTGCCGTGGCCGGTGCCGTCTTCCAGCTTGGAAACGGACGCCGCATCCGGCGCCGGAGAATCCGCACCGCCCGCCATGAGGCTCAAACTACCTCCGCCGCCGCCGATGCTCTGGAAGACGCCGCCGTGCGCGCTCTCTCCCAACGTCGCGACGGAACCGTTCTGCGTGTGCTGGATGTTGCCGCCCTCTTCGTTCGTGCCATTCCGGCCACCGAGCGAAATCGCGGCCGCGCCAATCGAATCGTGGTTCGACGTCAGATCCAGGTTTGCGCGGCCGCCGCCGCCGCCGATGGACTGGACGAGCGCGCCCTGAGTGTTGTCACCTTCGGTCACGAGATCGCCGTCGTGAGCCGAGCTCACATCGCCGCCGCGATTGTTCCGGCCATCGATGCCACCCAGGCGGCCGTCGACATCCACGTCGTCGACCGCGCCCTCGACGTCGAGCAGGTCAATCGACAGATCGAACGTGCCGCCGCCGCCACCGATCGCCTGCACGGCGTTCGCTGCGCCGTTGTCGCCTGCGACGCCGAAGGTTCCGGTGTAGTTGAGCGTGACGTTGCCGGCGTTCGAGTTCTGCTGCGACGCGCCGCCGCCGGAAAATACGAGCCGCGGATCCGCCGCGTCGATGCCGGATGGCAGCGGAATCACGTTGTAGACATTGTCGGGCACGCCGGGCAGCGTCGCGACGCCGTTCAGATCGAACGTCACGTGACCGCCACCGCCATTGATGCTTTCCGCAACCACCGCCTGCGAGCCACGGCCGAGCACCGTGATGTCGCCCGTGTGAGTTACGGTGACGTGGCCGCCGAGACCGCCCTCGCCGCCGCGTCCGCCGAACGCCGCGGACAACGCGCCGGCGATGACCATGCTGCCCGGGTTGGTCGACAGACCGAAGCCGAGGCCCGCGTTGCCGCCGCCGCCGCCGATTGATTGCGCGAAGATTCCGTGCGCGCGATCGCCGCGCGTGACGATGCGGCCGCTGTTGTTGATCGTGACGTCGCCGGCGTCATCGCCGGTGCCGCCTTCGCCGCCGATGGTGACCATCGCCTCGTTCGGCACGTCGCCCGAGGCGAGCACCGCGTTCGCTGCGAGCACGAGACCGCCGTTGCCGCCGCCCCCGCCGATCGACTGCGCGAAGATGCCGTGCGCTTTTTCGCCGGACGTGTCGATCAGCGAATCGTTGGTGACGGTGACGGTGCCCGACTGCGAGCCGTTGCCGCCGCGTCCGCCGAACGCGAGATCGATGAGCGTGAGCTGACCGCCATTCGACGCGCCGAGGTTCGAGGTGATGATCGAGCTGCCGTTGCCACCGCCGCCGCCGAGCGACTGCGCGAATATGCCGTGCGACTCGCGACCCGCGGTCGCGATGACGCCGCTGTCGGCGACTCCCGTCCGCGCGCGGTTGACGACCGCGACGTCCCCCGCGACGCCACCCGTGCCGCCATCGCCGCCCACGTTGACCGTGAGGCGGGTCGCGCTCTGGTTCGGACCGACGTTCTGCACGCCGAGGCTGAGCATGAGGCCGGCATCGCCACCTTTGCCCCCGATGCTTTTGGCGCGGATGCCGGACGCGTTGTCGCCGAGCGTCGCGATCACCCCTTCGTTGATGACAGTGACGTCGTCGGACACGCCGCCCTCTCCGCCGCTGCCGCCGATGTTCACGGTGAGCGCACGCGTCGTAGCGCCGCTGCTGTTGCCGATGCTGAGCACCGCGCCGCCCGCGCCGCCGCCACCGCCCGTTGACTCCGCATTGATGCCGTGTGATTCACGGCCGCGCGTGAGGATGTCGCCGCGGTTGGTGACGTCCACGGTACTCGCGATCGAACCCGTACCGCCGTCGCCGCCGAGACTCACCGCGATCGTGTTGCCACCGCTGTCGTCATCGCCATCCTCGAGATCCACGGCCGCCGTGTAGCCGCCATTGCCGCCGCCACCGCCGACGCTCTGCGCGAAGATGCCGTGCGACCTGTCGCCGTCCGTCTCGATGTCCGCATCGCTGTCCACGAGCACCGCGCCTGCGATGCCACCCGAACCGCCGCCGCCGCCAATCGCGACCTGGACCTGGTGCGAGGCCGTCGCGGCGGGCTGTCGCTCGATCGCGCCGCCGTCACCGCCGCCGCCGCCCTGCGATTGCGCGTGGATGCCGTGCGACTCGAGGCCCTGTGTCGAGATCGAGCCGCCGGCACGCACATCGACGTCGCCTGCGACGCCGCCGGTCGAGCCCGAGATGCCGAGTTCGAGCGACACCGCCCAATCGGAATCGTCGTCCTCGTCGCCGCCCGAGATCTCGCCCGACGTCGAGCTGCTCTCGCCGCCGCCGAGACCCACGCTCTGCGCCCGGATGCCGACGGATCGGTCGCCCACGGTAGTTAGCGTGCCCGCGGACTCGACGTGGACGTCGCCGCCGTCGCCACCCGTGCCGCCACGGCGGCCGAGCTGGAACGCGAGATCCGACGCGTCGCCGGACACGAAGTCGGTGCCGGCACTGCCGCCGCCGCCGCCGACGCTCTGCGCCATGAGCGCATGTGAGAAGTGACCGCTCGTCGAGATGTCGCCGGTATGGCGCACGTCGACATCGCCGCCGTCGCCGCCGGGACCCGTGTTGCCGCCGATGCCGATGTTGACGCCGGTGTCGCCGCCGTGCGCGGTCGCGATGTTGAGGTCCGCGTTGCCGCCGCCGCCGCCCACGGATTGCGCGAGCAGACCCGCGCTGCGATTGCCATGGGTGAGGATGTCGCCAGTGTGGCGCACGTCGACCTGCTGGCCGTGACCCGGGGCGGCGCCATCGCCGCCGACGCCAAAATTCAGCGTGTCGCCGTCATCGTCCGCGAGACTCTGCGTGAAGTTGATGCCGCCGTTGCCACCGCCGCCACCGATCGACTGCGCGGTGAGACCGTTCGCGCGTGCGCCGAAGGTTTCGATGATGCCCGCCTCTCGTGCGCCGCGCTCGACGAACACCGCACCCGCATGACCACCGCCACCGCCGCTGCCGCCGATCCCGGCGACGATCGTGTCGCCGTTGGGCGCGATGACGCCCGAGAAATTGACCTCGCGGCCGTCGACCGTGACGTCGCCGTCGCTGCGCAGCTCGACTCGCGCCGCGTCCGCGCCGGCGCCGCCCTGGCCGCCGATCGCGACGGTCGCGTTGTACCCGGTACCCCGCGCGATATTGCCGGTGATGTTCATCGCCCCCGCGCCGCCGCCGCCCGCCACGCTCTGCGCGAGCACGCCGATCGACTGGTTGCCCATCACGAGAATGTCGCCGTGCTGGGTGGCGTTCACCGTGCCGCTCACATTGCCCGCGCCGCCTGCGCCGCCGAGGCCGAACGTGACCGTGGGCCGGTCGCTCTGGCTGTTGGCCTGGATCGCGCCGCTGATGTTCACGCCGCCGGTACCGCCGCCGCCGCCGATGGATTGCGCCATGAAGCCGATGCTGTGCGCGCCGATGACATCGATGCCCGTGTTCGCTGTCGCGGTCACGGCGCGCGCGACGCCCCCGTCACCGCCGAACCCACCGACACCGGCCGACAGAACGCCATCCATCGCGATGCCGCCCGCGATGTTCATTCCGCCGCTGCCGCCGCCGCCACCGACCGATTGCGCACCGATGCCGAACCGGTGATCGCCGACCGCGAACACTCGCGACGCGTCGACCGTGAGGCGCACCTCGCCCGCGTCGCCGCCGCCGCCTGCAAATCCGCCGACGCCGAGCGACAACGAATGCGAGCTGCCGTTCGAGCCGTCGAGCGCGATACCGCCCGAGATGTTCATGCCGCCGTTGCCGCCCGACCCGCCGATGCTCTGCGCGAGCACGCCATTCGAGCCGTCGGCGATACGCCGGCGATGGACGCCGTCTTCGTGTTCGTAGGCGAGCGCGCCGAAGCCCGTCGCAAGCACGTCGCCCGTCACGGTGGCTGTCACGTTGCGGCCCTCGCCGCCGTCGCCGCCGAAGCCGCCGACTCCGCCCGCCAGTGAAAACGCCGAGCCCTGGGTCGAACCCGAGAGGCTCGACGAGATGTTGATGCCACCATTGCCGCCGCCACCGCCGATCGATTGCGCGACGACGCCGTCCGAATTCGCACCGATCGTCTGCGTCGTGCCGATGCGCGTCAGCGTCACGAGAGCCGAGTCGCCACCGCCGCCGCCGAAACCGCCAACGCCGAGCGCCGCCGCGGCATTCGTTTCCTTCGCGATCGACATCGCACCGGTGATGTTCATGCCGCCGTTGCCGCCGCCGCCGCCGACCGACTGCGCGAGCACGCCAATCGCGCCGCGGCCGTGCGTGGCGACCTCGCCGTCGACCGTTCCCTCGACCGCGCCCGCATCGCCGCCCGCGCCGCCGAATCCGCCGACGCCGACACCCATCGAGCCGTTGGGACCTTTGCTCAACGAGACCGCACCCGTGATGTTCATGGCGCCGTTGCCGCCCCCTCCGCCCACGCTCTGCATGAGCACGCCGAAGCTGCCGTCGCCGAGCGTGGACGCATTGCCGGTCACCGTGCCGGTCACGAACCCCGCGTCGCCGCCGTCGCCGCCCGCACCACCCACACCGACCGCGAGCGTGCCCGCGCCGTCACCGGCCGCCGTGAGACCCGCGGTGACGTTCATGCCGCCATTGCCGCCGCCGCCGCCGATGCTCTGGAACAGCGCGCCATGCGAATCCGCGCCGAGAGTGATGAGGATGCCCGTGTGCCTCGCAGTGACGCCGAATCCGTCGCCGCCACCGCCGCCGACGCCGCCGACGCCAACCGCCACCGAGCCCGCGCCGCGTCCCGCGGCTGCCATCGCGCCGGTCACGTTCATCCCGCCGTTGCCACCGCCGCCGCCCAGACTCTGCGCGATGAACGCGGTCGCGCGATCGCCCCGCGTGCTCACGTTGCCGGTCACGGCCGCTTCGACCACGGCGCCATCGCCGCCGAGCCCGCCCGAACCGCCAACGCCCACGGCCACCGCGCCCGCGCCCTGGCCGCCGCCCGCGAGCGCGCCCACGACGCTCATCGCGCCCGAGCCGCCACCGCCGCCGACGCTCTGCACGAGCACGCCGCCCGCGCCGTCGCCCGCCGTCCCGACGTCGCCGGTGAGATCGAGGGTAGTTAGTCCCGCGAATCCGCCGCCACCGCCCGCACCGCCCAGGCCCACCGACACTGAGCCCGCGCCGGTGCCGCCGCCCGAGAGCGTGCCGACGACGCTCATGCCGCCGGTGCCGCCGCCGCCGCCGAGACTCTGCACGACCACGGCCGTCGAGTTTTCGCCGAGCGTGGTCGCATTGCCGCTGACGACCGCGCGCACTTCGTTGCCCGTGCCGCCGGCGCCGCCGGAGCCGCCGACGCCCACGGCCACGGAGCCCGCGCCGGTGCCCGCACCCGAGATGCCGCCGCCCGCGGCGAAGCCGCCGTTGCCGCCGCCGCCGCCGATCGACTGCGCGACGATGCTGCTCGCGTTCTCGCCCGTGGTGACCACGTTGCCGGTCACGTTCGCCGTCACGATGCCGCCGTTGCCGGCGCCCGCGCCGGAACCGCCGACGCCCACCGACACGGAGCCCGCGCCGGCGCCAGCCGCGGAAATCGCGCCGTCGGCCGTGAAGCCGCCATTGCCGCCGCCGCCGCCGATGCTCTGCACGACGATGCCGTCGGAACCGTCTCCGGTGGTTTCGAGGTCGCCGGTCAGCGTGCCGACGACGTCGCCGCCGCTGCCGGCGCCGCCGGCGGAACCGCCGACGCCGACCGCAACGGCACCGGCGCCGGTGCCCGCGCCCGAGATCGCCGCCGACGCATTGAAGCCGCCGTTGCCGCCACCGCCGCCGATGCTCTGCGCCGTCATGCCCGTCGCATTCACGCCGCGCGTGACGATATTGCCGGTGACCGTTGCCGTCACGACGCCGCCGACGTGCGCGCCCGTGCCGCCCGCGCCGCCGACACCGACCGCGACGGAGCCCGCGCCCGCGCCGGCCGCCGAGATCGCTGCGGTTGCATTGAACCCGCCATTGCCGCCACCGCCGCCGACGCTTTGCGCGAGAATGCCGCCGGAACCGTCGTCGCCGGTGACCGTCAAAGTAGTTTGGAGCGCGCCGCCACCGGCGCCGCCCGATCCGCCGACGCCGACCGACACGGCGCCCGCGCCGCCACCCGCGCCGGCAATCGAGCCGGTCGCGTTGAAGCCGCCGTTGCCGCCGCCACCGCCGATGCTCTGCGCGACGATCGCGGTCGCGTTGTCGCCGCGCGTTTGCGCGGAACCCACGAGCGTCGCGGATACGATGCCGCCCGCGCCACCACCGCCCCCCGCGCCACCGACGCCCACCGACACGGCGCCCGCGCCGCCGCCCCCGCCCGAGATTCCGCCGCCAGCGTTGAAGCCACCGTTGCCGCCGCCGCCGCCGATGCTCTGCGTCACGAACGCATTCGAGCCGTCGCCCGCGGTAGATAGATTGCCGGTGACGGATCCCGTCGCCGCGAGGCCGTCGCCAGCGCCGCCACCCGCGCCACCCACGCCGACCGCCAGGCCCGCGGCGCCACCGCCCGCGCCACCGATCGAGCCGCTCACATTGAAGCCGCCGTTGCCGCCGCCACCGCCGACGCTCTGCACGAGCACGGCATCCGCATCGGCGCCCAGCGTCATCGCGTTGCCGAGCAACGTGCCCGTCGCGCTGTTGCCATTGCCGCCACCGCCGCCCGAACCGCCGACGCCGACGGAGACCGCCGCCGCCCCGCCACCCGCGCCCGAGATCGCGCCGGATATGTTGAAGCCGCCGCTGCCGCCGCGCCCACCCACGGATTGCACGATCATTCCGGTCGAACGATCGCCGAGGGTAGTCAGGTTGCCGGTGAGCGAGGAGCTCACGACTCCGCCGCCGCCTCCGCCGCCACCCGCACCGCCCACGCCGACCGCGACCGCGCCCGCGGCGCCGCCCGCGCCCGCGAGCGAACCGGAAATGGTGTAACCGCCGGTACCGCCGCCACCGCCGACCGCCTGCGCGATCACGCCGACGGAATCGTTGTCGGCGGTCGTGATGTCGCCGGCGTAGTCGACGTCGACTTCGCCCGCC
This sequence comes from Steroidobacteraceae bacterium, assembly GCA_029266835.1. Lineage (GTDB taxonomy): Bacteria > Pseudomonadota > Gammaproteobacteria > Steroidobacterales > Steroidobacteraceae > CADEED01. Next base: position 36,847 of record JAQSWD010000037.1, on the reverse strand, counting down.
GCACCGCCGTCGCCGCCCGTGCCGCCGATCGCCACCGACACCGAGCCCGCGGCGGCGCCCGCGCCCGACGCCGCGAACGCGATGGAGTAGCCGCCGGAGCCGCCACCGCCGCCGATCGATTGCGCGATGAGACCATCGGACAGGGCGCCCGTCGTCAGGATCGAACCGCCCGCGTCGACGCGGACGAAGCCGCCGTTGCCGCCGGCGCCGCCGCGCCCGCCGATGGACGCCGCGACGGCGCCCGATGCGACGGGACCCGAGCCCGCGGAGTACGACATCGCGAAGCCGCCGTTGCCGCCGCCGCCACCGATCGACTGTGCGAGGATGCCGTCGGCGTCCTCACCCGCCGTGCGCAGGGCCTGGCTGGCGAGGACGTCGACGCGCGCACCCGCGCCGCCGCCGCCGCCCGCGCCGCCGACCGCCGTCGAGACGCTGGCGCCAAGACCCAGGCCGATCGTGCCCTGGATCGCGAAGCCGCCGTTGCCGCCGCCGCCACCGACCGACTGCGCGAAGATTCCCTTTGCGCGGTCGCCGTGGGTTTCGATCGTCGGCGTCACGCCCGCGAGCGAGTTGCCTCGAATCCAGACGCGGTTGCCATCGCCGCCGTCACCGCCGGACGCACCGAGCGACGCGCCGCTGAACAGGGAAATCGAGGTGGTGTTGCCACCGTTGCCGCCCCCGCCGCCCACGGCCTGCGCGAAGATCCCGTGCGAATCATCGCCGAATGTTTCGAGGTCGCGATTGTTGGTCACGTCGACGAAGCCGGCGCGCCCACCGTCGCCGCCGGTGCCGCCGATCACGATGCCGCCGGGCACGGTGGAACCGGCGCTGCCGCCGCTGCCACCGCCGCCGCCGACGCTGCGCGCTTCGATCGCCGCCGAGACCGCGCCGGCCGTGAGGATCTCGCCCGCGTTGACGACCGTCAGGTCGCCCGCGATGTTGGGCGTGCCGACACCGGCGCCGCCGCCCGCGCCGCCGGAGCCGCCGATCGCGACGAGCCCGTCGCCCTCGCCCCCGCTGCCGCCGCCACCGCCGACGCTCTCGGCCATGATGCCGCGGGCACGCGCGCCCTGCGTGTAGATCGTGCTGTAGTTAGAGACGTTCACGGCGCCGCCGTTACCGCCGCCCGCGCCCGAGCCACCGAGCGCGACCACGCCGCTCGAGCTCGCGCCGTTGCCGCCGCCACCACCGATGCTCTGCGCGAAGATCCCGTCCGCACCGCGGCCGATCGTCGAGATGCTACCGTGATTCTCGACAATGACGAGCCGGCCATTGCCACCGCCCGCGCCCTCACCGCCGAGCTCGACCGCGCCCGTCGACGCGCTCGCCGAACCGCCACCGCCGCCGATGGACTGCGCGACGATGCCCTTGCCGTCCGCGCCGAGAGTCTCGATCGCCGCGCGACTGACCACCGTCACGTCGTTGCCGTTGCCGCCTGCGCCGCCGGATCCGCCGACGGTCACCAAGCCGCCCGACCCCGCGCCCGACCCACCGCCGCCGCCGATGCTCTGCGCGAGCACGCCGTACGAGCTCTGGCCTTCGGTACGGATCGAACTACCCAGAAAATTCTCGATGCGCACCAGGCCGCCGTGATTTGGCGTGAGCGAGTTGCTGCCGCCGCCGAGCCCCACGAGGCCGTCGCCGTTGCCGCCGGTGCCGCCTCCACCGCCGATCGACTGCGCGACGACGCCGTGCGAGTAGTCGCCGAGCGTCGTCACCGAACCGCTATTGTCAACGTTCGCGGCTCCGCCCTGGCCTCCGCTCGTGCCGCCGCCGCCGATGCCGACGATGCCGCCCGAGTTGCCGCCGTTGCCGCCGCCACCGCCGACCGATTGCGCGAGGATGCCGAACGCGCCGTCGCCAGCCGTCAGGATGGTCGCGCCCGCCCGATTTTCAGCGCGCGCTTCACCACCATCACCGCCACCCGCACCTCCGCCGCCGACTCCCACGATACCCGCGCCCGAACCGCCGTCGCCGCCGCCCCCTCCGACCGACTGCGCGTACAGGCCATGCGATGCGTGACCGATCGTGGTGATACCGGCGTTGGCCCCGTTGATCGCGTGCGCGAGCGCTCCATCGCCACCGGTTGCGCCGGTCCCACCGAGGCCCGTGATGCCGCCGCCGTCGCCGGCATTGCCGCCGCTGCCGCCGACGCTTTGCGCGAACACGCCGTGCGCTGCCTGTCCCATGTTGTCGAGCACGCCCTGCGAGTTGAAATCGATGCGGCCGGTTTGAATCGTGCCGTTGTTGATCGCCGTCGCGGTGCGTCCGTCGCCGCCCTCGCTCGCCCAGCCGCCATCACCCACGATGCCGTAGGAATCGCCACCGTTGCCGCCGCCGCCGCCGATGCTCTGGACGTAAAGTCCTATGGCGCCTTCACCGCGGGTGATGATGTCGCCGTTGTTGGTTGCACTCGCATTGCCCGCGAGCGCCGCAGGTCCGCCGCTGCCCGATCCGCTGAAGATGTAGCCGCTGCCGCCGTCGCCGCCGTAGCCCGCGCGGCTCTGGGCCCAGATGCCGAAGCCACGTTCGCCCGTCGTAGTGATGTCGACGTTCGACGTGATGTCGATCTGGCCGCCCTGGCCCGCCGCGCCGCCGTTTCCGGCGCTGAGCGCACCCCACGCGTCGCCGCCCTGGCCGCCGTCGCCACCCCGGCGCAGCACCGCGATGCCCGCCTGCTCGAAGCCGGTGGCGAAAATCTGTCCGCCGTTCGCGACGACGAGGTCATCCGCGTCATAAGTCTGCGTGAAGGCGGAGGGGGCGCTGCCCGCCTCGCCGGGATCCGCATCGTCGCCGACGGTCCAGCATCCGAAGAAGCAGACCTCGAAGCCCCAGCCATCGGAGCCGTTGTCGCCATAGCGGCCGTGCTGCGGATCGTAGATCGCGTTCACACTGTCCGCCGGCACCGCGGGAATCGTATATCCAGCGCCGCCTTCACCCGGACCCGGCGTCGGGACGAGCACACGTCCAGGCGGTGGCGGCGACTGCACGATCGGGCTCACGACATCGATCGAAGAAGTCGGCGAAGGATCCCCGCTCAACGTCACGATCGAGATGCCGATGACTAGATGGTCTTCGACTGGCGTACTGGGGTCGTTGTCGTCGAGTCGGGTGACGTCATCGATGCGTACGACCCGCTCCGACAGCGCGGGCTGTCCCGGGTAGTCAGCCGTCGCCGGAATGGCGGCTTGCGCCGGGATGACGAAGATTTCGTCTTCCGTCGTCGGGCCGTACCAGATGTAGCTCCCTTCCCAGGTGCGCACAGTGCCGAACGGCAGGTCGGGATGGCTGCGAACCACCTCCATCAGGCCAGTCACGGGATTCAGGATCGAGCTGCCGATGGCCGGGGGTGATGGAAATGGCGACGGAATCTGCGCCCGGGCCGGTGCGCCGTAAAGCCCGGCCGCGACTGCGAGCGCGACGGCGGACTTGAGGAAGGTCGGCTGCGACGACGGCAGCTTCTTCGATGACGGCTTGTTCACGGGCGGACTCCAGATAGCGAAAAGCCGCGGGCATCGGGGATGCGCTCTACGGCGGATACGGATTGCGGGCGCAGGCTGGTGCAAAGCCCCTTCGCGGCCCAGCCGGTGAGCAAACGGTCCATGTGATTCCTCCCAGGGCGCACATTCCATAGGCGTAGGGGGTTCCCGGCAATCGACCAGAGGACCTAGCCCCAAGGCCTAAGTCCTTCGGCCTATGCAACTCGCACTATGCAAAAACCGGAATGTGAACTGTGGCTTGCAACGCGAGGGTTTCTTTAAGATGAGCGTGTGAAGCTCCTCATCATCGACGACCATCCGCTGTTTCGCGACGGCCTCGCGGCGCTTCTCGGCCAGGCATCGCCTGACAACCTCGTCACACCAGCGACCTCCATCGAGGACGCGCTCGATCTCGCCGACGAGCAGATCTTCGACGCGGTGTTCATGGATCTCATGATGCCGGGAATGTGTGGCGAGCCGGCGGTACGCGAGTTCACGCGTCGCCATCCCGATCTCCCGATCATCGTGCTGTCGAGCTCCGAGAACGCCTCCGACGTGCGGCGCGTATTGAACGCCGGCGCGTCGGGTTACATCCCGAAATCGGCGACGGCGCAGACCGTCGTGTCCGCGTTGAAGCTCGTGCTGTCCGGGAACATATATGTGCCTCCGCTCCTGCTCGGCGCGGCCGCGCGCGCGAGCGAGCAACATGCGCCCGACGGTCCCCGTTCTGTCGCCCAGCTCACGGATCGACAGATCGACGTGCTGCGCCATCTGAAGGACGGTCTCACGAACAAGGAAATCAGCGCGCACCTCGGCATCGCGGAGAAAACGGTGAAGGTGCACATCGCTGCGATCTTCAAGACGCTGAACGTCGTCAACCGCACCCAGGCGGCAAAGTGCCTGCACGACTTCCCGATCGCATCGCGAAAAGGCCCGTGAGCTCGAGAATCGCGGCGCGCAACCGGTGATTCGACACGGGCTTGTGCAAAAGCAGTAGCCCGCTCGCCTCCGCTTCGCGGATCCGGTCAGGCGCAGTGTCACCCGTGATCAGCATGCCCGGGATTTCGTCGTCGTTGTATTCCGAGCGCAGGCGTTCGATGACGCGGATGCCGTCTTCGGTGCGCAGTCGATAGTCGGAGACGATGAGAGACGGGCGGTGTGGACAGTTCGCGAGACGCTCGATCATCTCGTCGCAGGATCCGGCGACGATCGCATCGTAACCCCAGCTTTCGAGCAGGCTCTTCATCGCGGACTGGATCGTCGCTTCGTCGTCGACGACGAGGACCAGGCCGGATCCCGGAACCGCGCCCTCCGTGGCCGCATCGAGCGCGTCGCCCGTCGGTACGATCTCGGCATCCGACAGTGGCAAGTCCACGAAGAACGCGGAACCGCGCGTGGGTTGCGAGCGGAACGACAGCGGGTGGCCTAACAATACGGTCAGTCGCTTCACGATCGCGAGGCCCAGGCCCACGCCCTTGGTGCGATCCCGCTCGGGATTGTCGACCTGGTAGAACTCCTTGAAGATCTGTTCGTGCTCGGCGGCCGGAATGCCGCGACCCGTGTCCCAGATGCCGACGCGCAGCGTGCGACCGCGGCGCCGGCAACCGACGAGCACGCGGCCCCCGTCGGTATAGTTGATCGCATTCGCAACGATGTTGCGCACGACGCGTTCGAGCAGCAGCGGATCGGTAAAGACGGCCGCGGCGGTCGGCCGGCAGCGCAACGCGATGTGCTTGGTTTCGGCAGTCGACGCGTAGTCGCGGCAGATGCGTTCGAGCATTGGTTGCAGGGCGAATGTGCGCGCGTTCACTTCCACGACCCCCGCGTCGAGGCGCGAAATGTCGAGCAGGCCGTTGAAGAGCCCTCCCATCGCCTGAACGGAGCTGTCGATGTGGTCGAGCAGGCGGCCGGCTTCAGGTTCAGGGATGCGCGGCCGCAGCGCGGCGACGAACAGCGACAGTGCATGGACGGGCTGCCGAAGGTCGTGGCTCGCGGCCGCGAGGAAACGTGACTTCGCAACGCTGGCCTCCTCCGCCTTGATCTTCTCCTGCGTGAGGTTCGCGATGAGGTCCTCATTCTCGAAGCGCAGGCGAACGGACTCGCGAAACTGCGCCCCGTAGCGCCGCGCCTGGTCCAAAACGGCGAGAAACCAGCCGAGCGTGATGAGCGCGAGCAGCACGGACGTGCGCTCGCCCTGCAGTGCGAGCCACACGATTGGTATCGCGACGAGCGGAATGATCACGGAATAAATCGCGGCGCGCAGTACGCCGAAGGCGGTGATGGCGCCGCTCGCGACCGCGCAGATGTAGAGGAGCGTGAGCATCTGCATCTCGAAGTGCTCGCGCGGCATGAGCCACACGGAGCCGATTCCGAGCGTGAGACCGCCCACGAGCGCGCCCGCCGTGAACCACCGGCCCCATCGCCGCCATTGCAGATCCGGCGGTTTGCGCCGCAGGTAGGTGAAGATCAGCGCGAGCCGCGTCACGACCTGCACGATCATCGCCGACATGAACACGATCGCCACGGTCCACGAGACGGCACCCGCGCCCGCCACGAGCGCAGAGACCAGGCAGGCGCCGGCGAGGGTCGCGACCATGCCGGGAGCACTATTGCGGTAGGCCGAGCGCACCTGCTCGGCGCCGATCCGGTTTTCGAGCGCTTGTGATTGAGTCGTCATGAGAGTTTGTTAGAACAGGCTAGCCAAGTTCAGGGTGGCCCGCCAGTCCGATGCGCACTGGCATGTGCCGGCGAGCGGAACTGTGCGCGAGTCTCGGTGCCCTCGGGGGGCGCATCTGCCATGGCGCGGCGTGCAGGGCTTGCGGAGCGGCGCGATCCTTGGCGGAAGAACGCCTGGCGTCCGCCGGACTCGCCTCCACGCTGCAGTGATTACGGGCGGCTTCCTCTGCGACTCGCTCAACCCGAAGGTGCCTATCTACTTTATCGCACCGTTCAAGGCCGGATTGTCGTCCGACCTGCCGGAATTGATGCTGGTCGGGTACGGCGCGTGGACCGTCTGCTGCAATGGTCGTGGTTCTCGCTTGTCGCGCCGGTCCTCGCATCGTGCGATCCGCGACCGGCTGTTTGGGGCGCGTCACTGGATTGATCGCCAATCAGCCATGTCATCGGTATTAAACGTTACCGATGTGTCCGGAACGGACCTGAAGAAGTTGGTGGAAAGGGAGGGAATCGAACCCTCGACCCCGGCATTATGAGTGCCGTGCTCTAACCAGCTGAGCTACCTTTCCACGCCGATCCGTCCTGGATCCGACCCGATTCCGACCAGGCGGATGCCCGAATCGAAGGGGCCGCGATTCTCTAGGCCGCGCCCCGCCCTGTCAAGGCAATCCTCGCGAAAACAATGGCTTAGCTCGTTGGCGCCCCGTCGCCGCCCCGGCAGCCTGTCAATCACTGACTGCGCCAATGTGTATCCCTGCGAAGCACCTCTCAATTCGGGTCCGCCGGGTCAAGAGTGAGCGGAATCAAGCCGATACGACTACTCAGGGCGCTCTCGGTCGGGCGCCAGGACATGTATCGCCCATGAAATGGCTGCAGCTCGCGCACTTGCCACTGAGGACAAAGCTGATCGTCGCCAGCGCTCTGACGGCGTCGATCGCGCTTTTGATCTCGGCAATCACGCAGGGCTTCTCCTCGTATCAGTACTCGCATAACGAGGCCTACCAGCATCTGAACTCGGTGGCCCGCGTCATCGCGGGTCGCAGCACCGCGGCCATCCAGAGCCAGGATTTCAGCCAGGCGGAGGCGCTGGTCAGCGCGTTGCGCGTCGAGCCCAACGTCGAAGAAGCCATGCTCATCGACTCGCAGAAGCGCGTGCTCATGCACTACGCCGGCAACAAGACCATGCTGATGCGCACTTCGTCGGGCGAGCTCACGGCCATCCAGAAGTGGCAGCAGGAAGCCATCCAGTCGAGCGCGCACCAGCACCGGTTCGACGGCCTGTCGGCGCTTCACCTGGTCTACCCGATCACCGATGCTGGCGAACTCATCGGCCACCTGTACGTGCGCGCCAATCTTTCGGAGCTGCAGGAAAACCTGCTGGCGCAGCTGGCCATCCTGCTGGGCAGTTCGGTGCTCGCCTTCACCTTTGCCTATCTACTTGCCTCGCGCGTGCAGCGGCAGATCGCAGGCCCCCTGCAGGAGCTGGTGGAGACCATGAGCGCCGCGGAACGCGGCGACTATTCGCGCCGCGCGCGGGTGACCTCGGACGACGAGATCGGCCACCTGATGCGCGGCTTCAACATGATGCTGGGCCAGATCGAGAGCCGCGAACAGGAGCTGGCGAAGCAACAGGGCTACCTGGAAGCGCAGGTCGCCGAACGCACGCGCAATCTGGCGGACGCCAACAAGACCCTGCGCCAGGCCATGAACGACAGCGTGGAAGCCTGTCGCGTGGCCGAAGCCGCCTCGCGCGCCAAGTCGGAATTCCTCGCGCGCATGTCGCACGAGATCCGTACGCCCATGAATGGCGTGCTGGGCATGACGGAGTTGCTGCTCGATTCGAAGCTCGACCCGCGCCAGCGCCGTTTCGCCGCGACGATCCAGAGCTCGGCGGACGCCCTGCTCGCCATCATCAACGACATCCTCGACTTCTCGAAGATCGAGGCCGGCAAGCTGCGCCTGGAATCGCAGGACCTGGACATCCGCCAGGTGGTCGAGGAAGTCATCGATCTCTTTGCGCAAAGGGCGCACCAGAAAGGCATCGAGCTGCTGCTGGACATCGACCCCTATCTGCATCGCTGGGCCAAGGGCGACGAGCTGCGCATCCGCCAGATCCTCATGAACCTGGTGTCCAACGCGCTCAAGTTCACGGCCAGCGGCCACGTGCTGGTGCGCGCCCGCGGCGTGAACCCCTCCGAAACGCATGTGTCGCTGATCATCGATGTCGTCGACACGGGCACGGGGATCCTGCCCGAGAACCAGGCGGCGATTTTCGACGCCTTCGTGCAGGAAGACGGATCGACCACGCGCCGCTTCGGCGGCACGGGCCTGGGGCTCGCGATCTCGCGCCAGCTGGCCACGCTCATGGGCGGCGACATCACCGTGGAAAGCAAACCGGGCCAGGGCTCGACGTTCTCGCTGGCGATCTCGCTGCCGGCGGCGCCTGCGATCGCCTCGGATTCTTCGCAGGGCCTGATGCTCTCCCCCGGCTCGCGCGTGCTGGTGGTGGACGACAGCGCGATCAACGTCGAGATCCTCTCTTCGCAGCTTGAAGCCTGGGGCTTCCTGGTCAGCTCCGCGGCCAGCGCCCGCGAAGCGCAGAAACACCTGGAAGACATGGCGCGCGCCGGCGAGCCGCCGAAGATCATCGTGCTCGACTGGCACATGCCCGAGCAGAACGGCGTCGACTGGTTGTTAGGCGTACGCCGCAACGCCGCCTGGAAGAGCATCCCGGCCATCATGGTGAGCTCGGTGGCCGATGACCTGGAATCGGGCCTCGCCACGCAGCTCTCGCCCATGCGCCGCCTCGCGAAGCCGGTGCGCCAGAGCATGTTGCGCCGCGCGCTCCACGAAGCGCTGCAGGCCACGCCCTTCCAGGAAATGAGTTCCGCCCCCGCCATGCTCGCCCCGGAGAACGAACCCGTGCTCGATCATCTGTCGGTACTGCTGGTGGAAGACAACATGGTCAACCGCACGCTGGCGCTGGAAATGCTGCAACGCCTGGGCTGCGACGCCATGCACGCGGGCAACGGCGTCGAGGCGCTGGATGCGCTCGACAAGCAGGATTTCGACGTGGTGCTCATGGACTGCCAGATGCCCGTCATGGACGGTTTCATCGCCACGCGCAAGCTGCGCGAGCGTGAACTCGCCAAGAAGAAGGAGCCGACGCGCGTGGTCGCGCTCACCGCGAACGCCCTCGCCGGCGACCGCGAAGCCTGCCTGGCCGCGGGTATGAACGACTATCTCGCCAAGCCCTTCACGCTGGCGCAGTTGCGCAACATCCTGCTGCCCTCGAAGGTTTCGCGCTCGGCGGCAAACAAGGTGACGCTGGACACCAACGCAATCGACGCCGTGCGCCAGCTCGACCCGGACGGCAGCGACCGCCTGCTGTCGCGGCTGATCGCGCTGTATCGCGACGATTCATCGCAACTGCTGGCCGACATCGACAATGGCCTCAAGAGCAATGACGCGGAAGCCATCGCGCGCGCCGCGCACACCCTCAAGAGCTCCAGCGCCAACCTCGGCGCCACCAACGTGGCGGCGATCGCGCGGCAGATCGAACACTTGGCGCGCAATGGCGAGATCACCGACCTCACCAGCTCGGTGACCAGCCTCAAGGCGCAGCGCACCGTGGCCTTGTCCGAACTGGAGGCGCTGGACGGCGCCGCGAAGGTGGCTTGATGCCGCATCGTCTCACCGGCGGGCAGCCCATCCACGTGCTCATCGTCGATGACGACACGGGCTCGCGGCTGCTCATGCGCCGCGCGCTCGAGCGCTCGGGCTTCGTGATCTCCGAAGCCGCGGACGGCAATGCCGCGGTGGCGGCCGTCGAAGCGGGCGAATGCCATGCCGTGCTCATGGACGTGGAGATGCCCACGATGAACGGCTACGAGGCCTGCAGGGCCATCCGCTCGCGCCCGGGCGGCAATCACCTGCCCATCATGATGGTGACCGGCCGCGACGACGTGGCGTCCATCAACCAGTCCTACCAGGCCGGCGCGACGGACTTCCTCGCGAAGCCGATCAACTGGAACTTGTTAGGCCACCGCGTGCAGTACCTGGTGCGCGGCGGCCGCCTGGTGCAGGAGGTCGAGGAAAGCGAGGCCCGCCAGCGCGCCATGCTCGACGCCCTGCCCGACCTGCTGCTCGTGGTCGACATGTACGACCGCATCGTCGATCGCCTGGGAGCGACCGAGAATCACCCCTTCCTGCAGGGCGGCGTCAAACACGAGCAGAAGATCTCCGAGCTGGTGAGCGGTGATGCCGCGCGCGCCATCACGCACGCGCTGGATGACTGCCGCGTGCGCAACGAGCGCACCGAGCTGGAATTCGAAGCCTTCCGCGATGGCGTGGAACGGCGCTTCGAAACGCGCATCGTGCCCTACGACAAGGGGCGCCTTCTGGTGGTGTTGCGCGACGTCACCGAACGTCATCGCGCCAACAACCGCATCCGCGAGCTGGCGTTCTTCGATCCGCTGACCCAGCTGCCCAATCGCCAGTACCTGCTGCAGCTGCTCGAGGAAGCGCGCCGCGAGGCCGCGGCGACGGGTGAGCGTTTCGCGGTAGTGCGCATCAACCTGGACAACTTCAAGCGCATCAACGACAGCATCGGCCACGGCGCGGGCGACGCGCTGTTACAGGCTGTAGCGTTGCGCCTCGGCACCTTCCTCAAGCTCGAGCGCGACGGCGCGGTGACCATGCCACTGGCGCGGCTGACCAACGATGAATTCGCCGTGGCCATCCGCCACCTGCAGAGCGATGCCGACGTGCAGAACGTGGTCACCAATGTCGTGGCGGCATTCGCGTCGCCCTACATGATCCGGCACCGCGATTTCTTCGTGAGCTGCACGCTGGGCATCGCCATCTTCCCCGATCACGGCGGTTTCGCCGACGAATTGCTGCGCACCGCCGGCCTGGCCCTGCAGGAGGCGCGCGCCGGCGGCAGCAATCGCGGCGTGGTGTACAGCGAACACATGCGCGCGCGCTCGGTGGCGCGCCTCGAACTCGAAACCGAGCTGCGCCGCGCGCTGGAACAGAACGAGCTGTTCCTCGCCTATCAACCGCAGATCGAGGTGGCCTCGGGCCGTATCGCCAGCGTCGAAGCGCTGGTGCGCTGGCGCCATCCCACGCGTGGCATCGTGCCGCCGGATGAATTCATCCCGATCGCCGAGGAATCCGGGCTGATCGTGCAGCTCTCCGACCTGGTCATGCGCCAGGCGCTGAAGCAGATCTCCGAATGGTGGAAGGCGGGCTGCCGCGACCTGCGCGTGGCCGTCAACGTCTCCGGCGCGCAGTTCGAAGCGCCGGGCTTCCCGGACTGGGTGTTCGCGCACCTGGATGAAGCCGGCCTGCCCGGCGCCTGCCTGGAACTGGAGATCACCGAAAGCCTGTTGATGGTGGACGAAGCCGCCGCGGCGCTGGCCGTGCGCGCGGTGCGCGAGCTCGGCGTTCACGTGGCCATCGACGACTTCGGCACGGGCTACTCGTCGCTGGCCTATCTGAAGCACTTCCCCATCGAGGCGCTGAAGATCGACCGATCGTTCGTGGCCGATCTGGGCCGTGATTCGAACGACGCGGCGATCTGCGCCGCCATCATCGCCATGGGCCGGCAGCTCGGCCTCAAGATCGTGGCCGAGGGCGTGGAGAGCGCGGAGCAGCTGCAGTTCCTGGCGACGCATGGATGCACGCTGGCGCAGGGCTTCTACATCGCGCGTCCGGTGGAAGCGCCGGAGATGACCCGGCTTCTGCGCATCGGCGAGAAGGACTCGGCGCCGCTGATCGAGGTGCCGGCGCGCAAAGGCGCGCTCGACGTGCCGCTGGCCGACTACGAGGCCGACCTGCTGCTCAAGGTGGCGAAGAAGTAGCTTCTCAGCCTGACCGGGCCGCGATGGCGCTAACATCGCCGCCATGCTTTCGGCCTTTGACACCTTCGTTCTCGGCACGGTGGGCAGCCTCCTCGCCGGTCTTGGCACCGGTCTGGGAGCGCTGGGCATCTATCTGCTCAAGCGACCCAGCGCACGCGCCGAGGACGCCATGCTGAGCGCGGCGGCCGGCGTGATGCTGGCAGCCACCTTCTTCTCGCTGCTGCTGCCGGCGCTGGATCGCGCCGAGCTGCTGACCACCAACGATGTCGCCGGCGTGAGTATCGTGGGCGCGGGACTGTTGCTCGGCGCCGCGGGGCTGTTCATGGTGCATCGCTTCGTGCCGCACGAACATTTCCTGCTGGGAAAGGAAGGCCCCGAAAGCAGGCGCATGGAACGCATCTGGCTATTCGTCATCGCCATCACGCTGCACAACTTCCCGGAAGGCATGGCGGTGGGCGTGGGGTTCGCGGGCGGCGACACCGCCAATGGCACCACGCTCGCGATCGGCATCGGGCTGCAGAACGTGCCCGAGGGATTTGCAGTGGCCATCTCACTGCTGAGCATCGGCTATGCGCGTTCGACGGCCTTCTGGGTGGCAATGCTTACCGGGCTGGTCGAACCCGTGGGGGGCGCTATTGGCGCTGCGGCCGTGACGCTGGCCGAACCGCTGATGCCGGCGATCCTGGGCGTGGCCGCCGGTGCGATGCTGTTCGTGATCAGCGACGAGATCATTCCCGAGACGCATCGACGCGGGTACGAGACCGTCGCGACGTTTTCGTTGCTGGGCGGCTTCGTCGCGATGATGTACCTGGACGTGGTGTTCGGTTAGGTCACGGCGCTGCCGAGTGGGCTGCTCCCGCCGCTGATCAGGCCTGACCCCTTTTGCTGGCAGATGGGGAGTGACCCCAAATCCAAATCAGACGTTGAAGCGGAAGTGCATGACGTCGCCTTCCTTGACGATGTATTCCTTGCCCTCGAGACGCAGTTTGCCGGCATCCTTCGCGCCGGCCTCGCCCTTCAGGCGGATGAAGTCGTCGTAGGCGATCACTTCGGCGCGGATGAATCCGCGCTCGAAGTCGGTGTGGATCACGCCGGCCGCCTGCGGCGCGGTGGCACCGGCTTTCACGGTCCAGGCGCGCACTTCCTTCACGCCGGCGGTGAAATAGGTCTGCAGGCCCAGCAACTCATAGCCCGCGCGGATCACGCGATTGAGGCCGGGTTCCGTGAGTCCCAGGTCCTTGAGGAATTCGATGCGGTCGGCTTCCTCGAGCTGGCTGATCTCCGCTTCGATGGCGGCGCATACCGGCACCACCACGGCCTGCTCCGCCTTGGCGCGCGCCATCACGGCGTCGAGGTGCGGGTTGTTGGTGAAGCCGTCTTCCTTCACGTTGGCCACGTACATCACGGGCTTGAGCGTGAGCAGGTGCAGTTCATAGGCGTCGGCCCGCTCTTCCTTGGACAGTCCCATGGAACGAACCGGCTTGCCTTCGTTCAGATGCTTTCGCATGCGCTCGAACAGATCCTTCTTGCGCGCGGCATCCTTGTCGCCGCCCTTGGCCTGCTTGGCGTAGCGATCCGCGGCCTTCTCCACCGACTGCAGGTCGGCGAGGCAGAGCTCGGTGTCGATGACTTCGATGTCCGAGATCGGGTTCACCTTGCCCGACACGTGGATGACGTCGGTGTCCTCGAAGCAGCGCACTACATGCGAGATCGCGTCGGTCTCGCGAATGTGCGACAGGAACTTGTTGCCCAGGCCTTCGCCTTGCGAGGCCCCGGCCACGAGACCCGCGATGTCGACGAACTCGACCGTGGTGGGCACCAGTTTCTCCGGTTTGACGATGGTGGCCAGCGCATCGAGGCGCGGATCCGGCACGGGCACGATGCCCACGTTCGGGTCGATGGTGCAGAACGGATAGTTTTCCGCTGCGATGCCGGCGCGCGTCAGCGCGTTGAACAGCGTGGACTTGCCGACGTTCGGAAGACCCACGATTCCGCATTTGATACCCATCTATTGATCCTTCGCTTGTTCGATCACGGGGCCGGCTTGGGCCGCGCGTGTAGTTTGTTCATCGCGATCTGCGCGCCCGAGCGCAGCGCCTCTTCGATCGCGTCCGCGCCGGCGAGAATGGTCTCGTCGATCAGGCGCTGTTCGTCCTTGCCGGCATGCGTCAGCACGAAGTCCACGACTTCCTTGCTGCTGCCGGGGTGGCCCACGCCGATGCGCAGGCGCCAGAATCCATCGCCCTGCGCGGCGATGATGTCTCGCAGGCCATTGTGTCCGCCGTGGCCACCGGCTTCCTTGAGACGCACCGTGCCGCTGGGCAGGTCGATCTCGTCATGCGCCACCAGCATCTGTGCCGGCGCAATCTTGTAGAAGCCCAGCACGCTGGACACCGGGCCGCCGCTGCGATTCATGAACGTCATGGGCTTGAGCAGCCAGACGTCCTCGCCACCCAGCGACACGCGGGCGAGTTCGCCCTGGTGCTTGCCCTCGTGGCGGAAAGTGCCGCCATGCCGGCGCGCGAGTTCGTCCACCAGCCAGAAGCCGGCATTGTGGCGCGTACGCGCGTACTCGGCGCCGGGATTGCCGAGGCCCACGATGAGCTTGAGTGGTGTGCCTGCCATGTGAAGCGGGGACATCCCGCATTTCGTTGTAACAATCTGCCGATTGTCACATCGAAATGGGGAATGTCCCCCATTTGCCGCAACAGTAGATAGGGTGCGGGCGGACTCGCCGCCCGCACCCGGCTACGGTTACTTCTTGCCGCCTTCCTTCTTGGCGGGAGCCGCGGCCGCAGCCTTGGCATCGCCAGCCTTCGCGTCGCCAGCCTTCGCGGCATCCGCGGCCGGAGCAGCAGCTGCGTCGGCCGGGGCCGCCGCAACGGCTGCCACCGCTTCCGGCTCTTCCGCGCGGGGCGCATGGATGGACACGACGACGGCATCGCTCTTCGAGATGGCCGGAATCGTGACGCCCGCGGGCAGCGGCAGATCGGACAAGTGCTTCGACTCGTTCAGGCTCATCTGCGAGAGGTCCAGCTCGATGAACTCGGGCAGGTCCTTCGGCAAGCAGCTGACTTCGACGTCGGCGATACGGTGCGACACCACGCCACCCTGGGTCTTCACGCCAGGCGAAGCGGCTTCGCCCTTGAAGTGAATCGGCAGGTGGATGCGGATCTTCTCGTTCTCGCTGACGCGCTGCAGGTCGACGTGCACGATGGCGTTGCGCGCCGGGTGCATCTGCAGGTCCTTGACGATGGCGGCCTGTTTCTTGTCGCCAACGACCAGGTTGATGATCGACGAATAGAATTTCTCGTTGTCCACCAGCGTCATCAGCTTCTGGTGGTCGAGAGCGACGGCACGGGGCTCGACGTGACCCCCGTACAGGATTGCCGGAACCTTGCCCGCGTGGCGCAGGCGGCGGCTCGCACCCTTGCCCTGACCATCGCGGAACTCGGCGGCGAGTTCGAATGAGACTTTCATTGCATTACTCCAGTTACATCTAACTACGGCGGACACCGCGACCAGTGCCGCCACCTGATCGGTGCCGGGTGAGGAAAGTGGGGAAAATCCTTTTCCCCACTTTCCTCACCCGGCACCAACCTCAATCCAGGTACAGGCTGCTCACCGAATCCTCGTCGCGGATGCGACGGATGGTTTCGGCCAGAAGCCCCGCAACCGACAACTGCCGGATGCGTCCACATTGCTTCGCCGCCGGCGACAGCGGGATGGTGTCGGTGAGGATGGCGTGCGTGATGTACGCCACCACCTTCACCGCACCCTCGTCCTTCAACGCCTGCGCGCCCGCACACAGCGTGCCCGCGGTATCCACCATGTCATCGACGAGGACGCAGGTCTTGCCCTCGACCTCACCGATGATGTTCATCACCTTCGACTCGTTCGGCCGCGGCCGGCGCTTGTCGATGATCGCCAGATCCGCGTCGTCCAGCCGCTTCGCCAGCGCCCGGGCTCTCACCACACCACCCACGTCCGGCGACACCACGATCAGGTTCTCGTAGCGCTGCCGGTACGCATCACCCAACAACACCGGCGACGCGTACACGTTGTCCACCGGTATGTCGAAAAAGCCCTGTATCTGGTCCGAGTGCAGGTCGATGGTCAGCAGCCGATCGACACCCGCACTCTGGATCATGTTCGCCACCAGCTTCGCGGTGATCGCGGCGCGCGTGGCGCGCGGCCGGCGATCCTGGCGCGAGTAACCGAAGTACGGCACCACCGCCGTGATCTTCGCCGCCGACGCTCGCCGGCAGGCATCGACCAGCACCAACAACTCCATGAGGTTGTCGTTGGTCGGTGGGCAGGTGGGCTGCACGATGAACACATCGCGCCCGCGCACGTTCTCCATCAACTCGATGTTCACTTCGCCGTCGGAGAACCGTCCGACGTAGGCGCGTCCCAGCGGACTGGTCAGATGCCTCGCGATGTCGTGAGCCAGCGCCGGATTGGCGTTACCCGCGAACAGCGCCAGCGTTTCTGAATCGACCACTCAACCTCCCGGTATTGGCTGGGGTGGAAGGATTCGAACCTCCGAATGGCGGGATCAAAACCCGCTGCCTTACCACTTGGCGACACCCCAACTACTCACAGCTCGGCAAGCAGAGGTGATGCATCCAGACCGCGCGCCACGAATGCGCGCCAGGTATCCGGGACGCGCGCCGCGACACGCTCCGCGTCTTCGACGCGCGCGAATTTTGCGAACACGCAGGAACCCGTACCCGTGAGCCTGGCAGGCCCATGCCTGCCCAGCCAATCCAACGCCTCAGCCACCGCCGGAAACCGCGCGCGAACGACGGCTTCGCAATCGTTCCGCCCGCCCGTTTCCAAAAAGCCGCGCATTGTGGTGGGGGGTGAATTGCGTGTCAATTCAGGAGCCTGGAATACCGCCGCGGTTGGCACCCCGACCCCGGGGAACACGATGACGAACCAGGAAGCCGGCTGCAGATCCACCGGGGTGAGCTTTTCGCCTGTCCCTTCGGCCCAGGCCGACCTCCCGTGAACGAAAACCGGTACATCAGCGCCCAATCGGGCGCCAATGGCGGCGATTTGCTCCGAAGTGAGCTGTGTACGCCATATCTTGTTCAAGGCCAGCAGCGTAGTGGCGGCATCCGAACTGCCACCACCCAGTCCGCCGCCCATCGGAATGTGCTTCCAGACCGAAATTTCGGCCCCCAGGGAGCTGCGGGTAGCCGCTTGAAGCGCCCTGGCGGCCCGCACAGTCAAATCGTCGGCTTCCGCAACCGAGGATGGGCCCGCAACGCGCCGTATCAGCCCATCCGGGCGAGAAGTGATTTCAAGCCGGTCACACAGATCCACCAGTTGAAAGACAGTCTGGAGTTCGTGGTACCCGTCGGCGCGACGGCCGACGATGTGGAGCATCAGGTTGAGCTTGGCGGGGGCGGAGAAAATCACTCCCACCGCTCCACCAGGAGTTTCAGTCGAGCGCCCTCGCCCTCGCTTTGTCCCTCGCCCTCGCCACCGATTCTCTGCGCGGTCAGGCGTTGCGGCAGCGAGAAACCCAGGCCGGCGATGCGCGAGTTGACGCTCACGCGCCAGTCACGCTGCGTGAATTCGCGGATCTCGCCGCTCTGCTCGGCATTCACGGAGGCTTCGCCTGGCGCGGGTATGCCCAGCAGCCACCAGCGCAGATCTTCCAGCGGCAGCGCAAAGCCCAGGCGACGTTCGAGTTCCGCACGCGCCTCGGGACCGTCCAGCTTCTCGCCGCGGCTGGTGACGATGGCGACTCGCTCGCCCTCCACTTCCACACGCAGGCCGCCGATGCCCAGCGGTCCATCCAGCGAGAACTCGGTGCGGCGCGGTTGCTGCGCGTATCGCAGGCTGGCGGAAAAACCCTGGCCGTTCGCCGCCACTGCCACGCGGCCATTGAGCGCATAACGATCGAGCTGCTCGAGCGCCGCCAGTTGCTCGGGCCACGGCGCATCGGCGCCGGGCCCGATGACCGGCCGGGGCGGGGCGGTGCGGCAGCCGGTGAGAACCCCGGCAAGGCTCGCCAGCAGCAGTGCACACGCCGCGAGACGCGTGACCTTCATATAGTTAGAGGCTCGTGGATTGCGGCGCGAGTTCGGGCGCGAGCGGTTGTCCGTCATCCGCATCATCGGAATCGGGTGCCGACTTCTTCTCCGGAGGATCCATCTTCGTGCCGGTGAGCCGCTCGATGGTGGCCCGCAGCGGCTTGGAATCGGGAGACCGCGCCAGCGACCGCGCCCACAGGGCACGCGCTTCGGCCTGCTTGCCGCTGACCCACAACAGCTCGCCCCAGTGCGAGGCGATCTCGGGGTCGGGATAGATGCGATAGGCGCGCTCGAGATGCGGCAATGCGCCGGCCAGGTCACCGCGGCGGAAGCGCACCCAACCCAGGCTGTCGAGGAACGCGGGATTGTCGGGCGACGACAGCAGCGCCTTGCGGATCAGCGCCTCGGCGCGCGGCAGTTTCTGGTTGCGATCGGCCAGCGAATATCCCAGCGCATTGAGCAGGCTGGCGTCGTCGGGACGATCCTTGAGCAGATCTTCGAAGCTGCGGATGGATTCGCGCGTCAGGCCCGTCTTGTCCTGGATGAGCGCGATCTGGTACCGCACACCCGGATGATCCGGGTAACGCTCCAGCGCGAGCTGCAACAGCGCGATGGCTTCCTTCGACTTGCCGGTATCGTCGAGCAGCGCAGCCTTGGTGAACTCCACGTCGAGTGACTCGGCGCGATCCTTGGCGGCGTGTTCATCGAGGATGCGGAACGCCGCGTCGCGGTCGTTCTTCAGCAGCAACAGTCGTGCGGCGCGACCGCGCGCGACCAGGCCCGCGCCGGCTTCCACCAGCCGCGTGTAACCCTCCAGCGCCAGGTCGGTGCGCCCTTCGCGCTCGGCGATCGACGATAAATAGAAGAACGCCTCGGCCGCGACTTCCTCGGAGCCGATCAAACTACCGAAACGCCGGCCGGCCTCGGTCATGTCGCCCATCTGGTAGGCGAGCTTGCCCAGCCGCAGTTCTGCCTCTTCACGCACCGAGGCATCGGCGCGCAGGCTCTCGAGTTCCTGGCGAGCTTCGTCCATGCGGTCGAGACGCAGCAGCGTGTCGGCGTAGGCGAAACGTTCGGACTCGGGTTCGAGCGCCGCGGCTTCCTGCGAGATGGCGATGGCAGCCACCGCGTCGCCTTCGGCCGTGAGCACCCGCGCCAGCTGCGCACGCGCCACACCTGAAGCGGGCTCGTTGGCAAGCGCACGCTCCGCGAGCTTGCGTGCGGTGGTGAAATCGAAGGTTTCCAGCGCAAGGTCGACGCCCGCATTCAGCAACCGCTCGGAAACCTCGGGCGAGTCGAGCATCGGCTTCAGCGTATTCAGCGCGATGGCGGTTCCTCCGGAATCGCTGGCGTCGCCGATGAGATTGATGAGCGCGTCATCGCCGCCCAGAGCATGCGTGCGCAGCATGGCCGCGCCCGCCTCCTCGGGTTGATAGAGACGCACGGCGGCGAGCGCGACCGCGGCGGCAGCGCCAGCGCTTTGCGGCTCCAGCTTCTGCCAGCGGCGAGCGGCGCGCGCGCTGGCGGCCACCTGCTGGCAATCCGACGCGACCTTGTTGGCGCGCTCGGCGATCCGCGCATCGTCGGACGCCATGGCGGCCTTGATGTATCGATCGGTGCCGCCGCGGCAGTCACCGCGCGACAGGGCCATGTCGGCCAGCACCAGGTCGGCGCTGTCGGAGTTGGTTTGCGACAGGGCGCCGGCCAGCGCCGGCAGCATGGCAAACGAGAGCAGGCAGGCTCGAAACAGGGAATTTCGTGGCATGGAGGGCACTATAGCTGGACCTCGGTCCCTTACAATGGTTCGCGTGAAAGACACCATTCGATTGCGGCTCGAGAAAATGGTCGACCGCTATGAGGAAATCGGACGGTCGCTGGCAGACCCGGCGGTCATCGGCCGACAACGCGAGTTCCGCGACCTGTCGGTGGAATACGCCCGCCTGACGCCCGTGGCCGAGAAGTTCGGCGCCTTTCGCGCGCTGGAAAGCGAGCTGGACGCGGCGCGCGAAATGCAGAACGACGGCGACCCCGGCATGCGCGACATGGGGGCCGAGGAAGCCGCGCGCCTGTCGCCGGCCGTCGAACAGGCCGAGAGCGCGCTCAAGATGATGCTGATCCCGCGCGACCCGCGCGACGACAAGAACATCTACCTCGAAGTGCGCGCCGGCACCGGCGGTGACGAGGCGGCCATCTTCGCTGGCGACCTGTTCCGGATGTATTCGCGATACGCCGAGACCCAGGGCTTCACGGTCGAGATCCTGTCCGAGAGCCTGGGCGAGCATGGCGGGTACCGCGAGATCATCAGCCGCATCGCCGGCAACGGCGCCTTCGCGCGATTCAAGTTCGAATCGGGCGTGCACCGCGTGCAGCGAGTTCCCGCCACCGAGGCGCAGGGCCGCATCCACACCTCCGCGTGCACGGTGGCCATCCTGGCCGAACCCGACGAAGTGGAGGCCACGGATCTCAACCCCGCCGAGCTGCGCATCGACACGTATCGCGCGTCCGGCGCCGGCGGCCAGCACGTCAACAAGACCGAGTCGGCCATCCGCATCACGCACATCCCCAGCGGGCTCGTGGTCGAGTGCCAGGATGAACGTTCGCAGCACAAGAACCGCTCGCGCGCCATGGCGCTCATGAAGGCCAAACTGCTGGCCGCCGAGCAGGAAAAGCGCGAGAGCGAAGTGGCGCGCAACCGCAAGCTGCAGGTGGGCACGGGCGACCGCTCCGAGCGCATCCGCACGTACAACTTTCCGCAAGGCCGCGTCACCGACCATCGCATCAACCTCACGTTGTACAAGCTGGGCGATGTCATGCAGGGCAAACTCGACGAGCTCATGGACGCCCTGCAGCACGAGCACCAGGCCGAACAGCTGGCGGAAGAAGAACAGCGGGGCGCGGCGTGAACACTTTCGCGGGAACGAGTGGTTTGGCCGCTCCTCCCGCGCTCGCCGTGCCCAGCGCCACGGGCGTCGACGCATCCATCGTGCTCGCCGGCCCCGGCGCGCGCGCCATGGCCTTCATGATCGACTGGCTGCTGCGCACCGCGTTGTCGATGGTGTACATGCTGCTGGCCTCGCGCGTGCTGCTGGGCAACTTCTCGTTCGCTGTCGGACCCGATGAGTCGACGTTGTGGTTTCTCGCCGGCGTGGTGCCGGCTGCGGCTATCTACTTCCTCTACCACGTCGTGGTGGAGCCGCTCATGTCGGGGCGCACGCCCGGCAAACGCATGTCGGGCCTGCGCGTGCTGTCGATCGAAGGCCAGGTGCCCACCACCAGCTCGCTCGTCATCCGCAACGTGTTCCGCCTGATCGATTCCATGCCCGTGGGCTACGTGGTGGGGCTGATGTTCGTGTTGTTCAGCAAGCGCCACCTGCGGCTGGGCGACATCGCCGCGGGCACCGTGCTGGCCGTGGATCGCGCGCCCTTCCTCGAAAAACTGGCGCGCGACGGCGGCGACGCGCAGCGGCATGCGGCCTGGCACGCAGTACGTCAGCGCGCGGCCTCCTTGCGCCGGCGCGCCGACAGCAACGTGGACGACGCGCTGGCGGTGGTGGACGAATACCGGCGCGCGGCGCACCTGATCAACGCCGCACGCCAGTCACGCGCGCCCGATGACCGCGCCTCGGCGGAATACCTGGAGGCAACCTACGCGGACCTGCACGACGCGATCCACCGCCCTGCCCGGCGCGGCTGGCAGGTAGTGCTGGCGCTGTTTCGCGATCGCGTCCCGGCCGCCATGTCCGCCATGCGCCTGCATCTGCTCGCCGTCACGCTGCTGTTCATCGCGTCGGGAATCACCGGCGCATGGCTGATCTTCACCTATCCCGACCTCATCTCGCTGTTCGCCGGCCCTACTCTCATCGCCACCGTGGAACGCGGCGAGTTGTGGACCGAGGGCATGTTGAACGTCGCGCCTGCGGTCGTGCACTCGGTGGACATCCTCACCAACAACATCGTGGTGTCGTTCTTCGCGTTCACGCTCGGGCTGTTCTTCGGCATCGGCACGCTGTACATCATCGGACTGAACGGGTTGAACCTCGGCGCGTTGTTCGCCTTCGTCGGGCAGCATGGGCTCGCGGGCGGCCTGTTCGACTTCGTAATCGCGCATGGCTGTGTCGAACTGTCGTGCATCTGCATCGCCGGCGCGGCCGGCGCTTACATTGGCGAGGCGCTGGCGCGGCCCGGCCGGCGCACGCGCGCGGAAGCGTTCCGCGCGGCGGCCGCCGAGAGCCTGAGAGTGATGGGCGCCGTCACGTTGCTGCTGTTCATCTGCGGGTTCATCGAAGGTTATGTGTCGCCGGACCCCGAGGTGCCGCGATGGGCGCGCGTCACCATCGGCGTGGGGTTCTGGCTGTTCATGATCAGCTTCCTGCGCGGCTATGTGTTCGGGCGTTCGCGCGGCGGCCCGCCGATACTCTCCTAGGCCTGGGCCTAGACCTTGCGGCGACGCCGCAGCAGTAGATAGGCGTCAAGCACGGCCTTGTCGAGCTGGTCGTCCGGCTCGTCCAGCACCACCACGCCCCGGCGATTCAGGTTGGCGATCTGCGCACGCGCGCGATGCGCGTGTTCGCGCGCGGCCAGCGCGATGGACGGGTCGCGCCAATCCACGGCGGGTTTCGCGGCCAACCGCGCGATCTCGGCGGCCCGTGGCGCCGCCACGACGGGTTGGTGCCGCGGGACCAGGGCCTGCAGCGCCTGAAGCAGGTGTTGGTTGCGCTCGGGCTCGGCGAGGTCCGTGAGCCAGACCACGAGACCACGATGACGCAGCAGCTTGCGCACCGTGAGCGCCGCCGCCACCGGATTGGATTCGCCGCGCTCGCTCTCGAGAGTCTCGAGCGCATGACGCAGCCGCGTGACGGCGCGCAGGCCGCGATCCGGCGCGCAGGCGACCAGCGGACGTTCGGCGTACACCAGCAGGCCGACGCGGTCTTCCACCGATACCGCGTGTTCGGCCAGGCGCGCGGCCACATTGGCGTACAGGCCCAGCCGATCGAGCGCACCGGCGCGCACGCGGCTGGCGCGCCCGGCATCGATGACCAGCAGCAGCTCCAGGTGCTGCGCTTCGCTGTACTCACGCGAGATCAGCGATCCCCGGCGCGCCGTCGCCTTCCAGTCGATGCGTGACAACGCGTCGCCGGACACGTACTCGCGCAGTTGCAGGAGCTCCATGCCCGCGCCGGGCAGCCGGCGCGGCGTCTCTCCAGCCGATTCGCCCGCCACCGGGCGCGCGCCACGCGGCAGGCTGTCGGGCGCGACACGGAACGGCGCGTCCTGCGGCAGCCGCCGTGACCACCATGCCAGGTGGAAGCGCCCTAACAACCTTGCCGGCACATCGCCGAAACGGCCGGCGCCCAGCCGCAGTGGAACCAGTTCGGCCTGCTCGAAGGTCTCTTCTTCCGGCGGCAGCGTCACACTGCGCACTTCGGGAAACTGCCGCATCGACGCGGGCAACACGCGCGCATATTGAAGCACCTGCTCCCGGCCCCGGTTGTGCTGGAAGGCGTACGCACCCGCGGTCGCGCAGCCCAGCTTGAGGCGCTCCGTCACCTCCATCCGCAGCCGGACCTGCGTGCCGCGCAGATACCAGGCTTCCGCGGCGAGACCGGACAACAACAGGAAAGAGGGCCACAGCCACGCACCCGCGAAAGCCGGCTCCTCCGACCACGTGCCGGCGATGCCCAGCAACGCGATCAGGGCGATGAGCAGGTAGCCGCGCAGCGCGAGATGCATCAGCGAGGCACCGCCGTGCCTTCAAGAATGGCGCCGACGATGCCGAGGTCGGTGTCTCCATCCAGCGCGGCTTCGGGCTTGAGTACCAGCCGATGCGCCAGCACCCAGCGGGCGACGGCCTGCACGTCGTCCGGCGCCACGAAGTCAGCACCTCGCAAACCCGCGTGCACGCGGGCCGCGCGCAGCAGCGCCAGCCCGCCACGGGTGGACAGTCCCAACGACACGCGCGGGTGCTCGCGCGTGGCGCGCGCAAGGTCGATTACGTAATTCGACAACGCCTCGGACACGTGCAGGGCGCTGGCCGCGGCGCGCGCCGCGTGCAGCAGATTGCGGTCGATGCCGCCAAGATCGGCCGGGATCGGGTCGCGCGCTTCGAGCTCGGTGCCATACCGCTTGAGGATTTCCGCCTCGGCGGCGCGCTCCGGGTAACTCATGTCGATGCGCAGCATGAACCGGTCGAGCTGCGACTCGGGCAGTGGATAGGTGCCCTCGAACTCGCGCGGATTCTGCGTGGCCAGCACCAGGAAGTCTTCGGGCAGTGGATAGAGGTCGCGCTCCGAGGACACCTGTCGCTCTTCCATCGCCTCCAGCAATGCGGACTGCGTCTTCGGGCCCGTACGATTCACTTCGTCCATGAGCAGCACGTCCGCGAACAGCGGTCCGCGGCGGAACACGAACTCGTTCTTCGAGGCGTCGTACACGTGGGTGCCGATGATGTCGCTGGGCATGAGATCCGCGGTGCCCTGCACGCGCTTGAACTCGCCGCCCAGCACCCGCGCCAGGGTTTTCGCGAGCAACGTCTTGCCCAGGCCCGGCGGACCTTGCAGCAGTACGTGGCCGCGCGCGATCAGGGCGATGCACAGCGCGCGCACCACGTCTTCGGCGCCGACGATGACTCGCGCGAGTTCGCGTTGCAGGTGTTGTTCGAAACTGGCGACGGAATTGTTCATGGATGCTTGTTCAGTCTTTGGGAAAGAGTATCGAGGAGATTCTGCAGCGGCACGAGCGGCACTTTACGTTCCGCATGGGCCTCGGCGTACCAGGTTTTCAGCTGATCGAGCTCTTGCGGCAGGATCGCGCCGTGGCGCTCCAGCCACTGCCACAGTTCGCCGCGCTCGGGGTCCACCGTACCGGTGGCACCACGTAGCGCGCGTGCCACGCTGGCGAAGAAGCCATCGAACAGGCGGCGCGCCGTGTAGTAAGGCGCCACGGTACGCGCGATGAGCCCGCCCGAATGCCGCACCAGGTCTGCCTCCGAGGGGTCGTGCTCCACTATCACGGGAGCCCTCAGGCGCGTCGAGCCCACCACCCAGATCAGCCATAGGCCCACGAGCATGAACAGCGTCTTGTAGAGCCGCGGGTCGCGGTAGAAGCGGGCCGGGTTGTAGCTCGCCGAAAGCCCCTGTCGCAGGTCGTCGAACATCACCACGCCATTGGGTGCCATACGCGCGCTGACGATGTTCGCGAACAGCCGGCCGTTGTCGGACTCACCCAACGCGCGATTGGTGAACAGCGAACCGCCGGACGACAACAGGATGTATCCCTTGCCCAGCCGTTGCTCGAATAACGCGCCCTCGCCGCTGGCATTCCGCGCCAACGTGAGCACGAAGCTGTCGTACGGAATGCGCAACGACCAGTCGCCGCCGCGATAGTCGGTGTCCAGGTGCAGCGTCTGTACGTCGCGCAGCAATGGGTGCGGCCCGGTGCTCGTGAGCTGGATGCTTTCGGGCTCTTCAAAGGCATCGTCCTGCGTGTCGCCCACCTCATCTTCGATGTTGCGATCCGCGGGTCCTTCGTCGGGTGCCTCTCCGGCTTCCTCTCCCGCTTCCTGGCGCGCTTCGCGCTCGTCGATTTCGCGGACGCGGTCCGCCAGCGGCCGGTCGTCCAGGCGTTGCGCGCGGCTCTCGGCGGTCTCGAATTCCAGGCCCGTCAGCGATTCGATTTCCGCCACGGCGCCCGATGCCCGTCGCGCGCCCCAGCCGGGCTGATCCAGCAGCGCCGCCACGATCAGCAACGTGTTGCCCTTGCGCACCCATTGATCGAGCGCGGCGTATTCCTCGTGGCGGAACACATCCACCGCGGGCAGCGTGAGCATGAGCAGGTTGCCGCGCGGCGCGATGTCGAGGTCCTTGAGTGCGGAATATCGCTCGCGCAGCGAGCGTGTGCGCACGCCCGAGCCATTGAGCCAGTCGTACAAGGCCGAGTAGCCGTTGCCTTTCTTCTCGGTGGTCGTGGGACGCGCAATGTCGTCATCGTCGAATGCCGCGTGCGGCTGGAGCCACAGGCCGTAGAAAGCGGCGAAAGCACCCAGGGCCAGCACCAGCGAAATGAGGCGTTCGCGCATCAGCGGCCCGCCCGCCGGGTTGCCGGGTCCGCGCGCGTCAGCTTGTCGAGCAGCGAACGCGCGGCGGTGACCGCGCCTTCGAGTTTTCCGGCATCCGGCTGGCTCGGAGCGAAGCGAACTGCCTCCGCCGTGGAGGCCACCTGTTCCAGCTCGGCGCGTTCCTCCGCGGAATCCAGTCTGGCCTGCCGCACCAGCGCGCCGGCCGTCAGGCCTGCGGCGGTTCGCAGCCGATTCGCCCGCGTGAGCGCTTCGCCCAGCAATTGCAACAACAGGCCCGGACGATCGGCCAGCGGCGCAGCCATGACATCGGCGAGCTGCAACCGCCGGCGCCATTCGCGCGCCTTGTCGCGCGCGCCATTGCGGCGCCTGCCGCCAAACAACCCGGCGGCGCGCAACTCGGAGAAGATGACGAACGCCAGCAGCAAACCCATGCAGCAGTAGCCGACGATGGTGATGAACTGCGCCACGCCTTCACTGGTTTCGAATTGCCGGCCGAAATCGCCCAGCCAGGAATCCTGGTCGTCTTCGCGCTCGTGTCTTTCGAGCTTGTCCTTGATCCAGCGCTTGAACCGCTCCCAGCGCGTCACACCCTGCTGCCCTTTCTCGCCGAGGCCAGCGAGCACCGGCGCGAGGTCGGCGACATCCGGTGCGCTGCGCGGCGCGATTTCGCGTTTCGAGTCCCGCACCAGTTCGGCCAGCTCGCGCAGACTGCGCGCGGAAATTTCGTCGCGCCGGTCGTGCTTGTCGCCAGTTCTCAGATACAGCGGCAACAGGTCCGCCCAGGGCGCGCTTCGCAATGCCGGCAGCAATTGCGGGCAGCGCTTTGCGATGCGCTCCAGGCCCACGTCGGTGCGGGCATCCAGCCGCGCGCCGCAGGCCTCGAGCGCCGCCAGCGCCGGGTCGTCCGTGGCTGCTGCGCCGGAGAAGTTCGGCGCCGCCAGCAACGCCAGGCAAACCAGCAACCGCCTCATGTCCGCACCTCGCGTCGTACGCGATGGCGCAGTTCGAGGTCGCGATGCGCGACGATGAGCACGGCGAGCACGTAAGGCACCCCGAAGGCACCCACCACCAGGTACAGCAGCGACTGTACGGTGGCGCTGAGGAACAGGTCGGCGCGCCCGAATATCGGTGACATCAGCCCGACGATGATGGACACCAGCAGCACGAACACGCTGACCATGCATAGCGACGCGAGGATTGCCCCCACCATTCGCCACGATCGCCGCAGCGAAATACGCAGTGATTGCGCAATGGCGGCGAACGGCCCGAGACCACCACACCAGAACGCGGGCAGCGCCACCACGAACAGGGCCGTGGGCCAGAACAGCACGATAGCCAGGAAGAACACCGCCCCCGACGACAGGCCATTGGTGAACGCGGGCCCGAGAATCGCGAGGGCCACGGGAATGGCGAAGGCGCCCACCGTGGCGATGATGCCGGTGATCCAGCGCTTGAGCGCCACGCGAATTTCCACGCGGAACCGTGGCCGCTGCCCGTTGGCGACCGCGAACATGCGCAGCATGATCACGCCCAGCACCGGCACCGTGAAAAGGAACGCGGTGGCATGCGCGACGGGCAGGTAGTACGCCGCGATGAACGACGAGCCCAGGGACGCGCGCGAGAACAGGATGGCGTACAGCGTCGGCAGCTCGAGGATGAGCACCACCAGTCCCGAATACGGCAGCGTCCGTAGAATGCTGGCGCGGAACAGCCGGAAACCGGCGTCCAGCACCTCGCCCGTCATCAGCGGCCGCGGCAACGGCAACAATCCGACCGAAGCATTCATTTGCGGCATGATACGGCCCCCATGTCCCTGCCCACTACCGGAGATTCGCTGCTGATTGGCGCCGCCCGCTGGATCGACCGGCGCGACGCCGAAATCCTGCTCGCCAATTGCTGGGGTCTCACACGCAGCCAGTTGTTCGCGCGTAGCGGCGAATCCGTGCCAACCGACGTGGCCGACTGCTTCGGCAAGGCCGTGACGAAACGATCGGAAGGCGTCTCGGTGGCCTATCTTCTGCGCCGCCGTGAGTTCTGGTCGCTCACCTTCGAGGTGTCTCCGGCCGTGCTGGTGCCTCGGCCCGAAACCGAACTGGTGGTGCAACGGGCGCTGGCGCTGGTGCGCGTACCGGTGGCCGAGGTCGCCGATCTCGGCACGGGTTCGGGCGCCATTGCCGTCGCGCTTTCGCATGAGCGGCCCGAGTGGTTGATCACCGGCACCGACGTCTCGACCAATGCACTCGAAGTGGCGCGCCGCAATGGCGCGGCGCTGGTGGGCGACCGCGTGCGCTGGATCCAGGGCGACTGGTATTCCGCCCTGGCGCGGCGGCGGTTCGACGCCTTGCTCAGCAACCCACCCTACATCGCCGACAACGATCCGGTGCTCAAGGGCGACGGCCTGCGTCATGAACCCAGGCTTGCACTGACACCGGGAGGCGACGGATTCGGCGCTTTCCAGACTCTTATAAATGGCGCGCATCGGCACCTGAAGCCCGGCGGCTGGCTGATCCTCGAACATGGCGCGACGCAAGGCGAAACCCTGCGCGCGCTGCTTGTCGCGCATGGCTTCATTTCCGTAACATCGCACCGCGATCTCGCCGGCCACGAGCGCGTCACCGAAGGCAAGCTGGCCGTATAGGAATTCCCCGTGTCACTAGTGTTCGAAACCTCGCTGGGCAACTTCGAAGTGGAGTTGTTCGAGAAAGAAGCTCCCATCTCCTCCGAGAATTTTCTGTCGTATGTCGATGACGGATTCTTCGACGGCGTCATTTTTCATCGTGTCATCCCCGGGTTCATGATCCAGGGCGGCGGCTTCGAGCCGGGCATGAAGCAGAAGAAGGTCAAGGCCCCCATCAAGAACGAGGCCACCAATGGCCTCAAGAACGAACGTGGCACGCTGGCCATGGCGCGCACCAATGACATCAACAGCGCGACGGCGCAGTTCTTCGTCAACCTGGTCGACAACGATTTCCTCAACCACACGGGCGCGTCGAACTACGGCTATGCCGTGTTCGGCAAGGTCACCTCGGGCATGGACGTCATCGACAAGATCGCCAAGGTCGCCACGACCAACCGCTCCGGCCACCAGAACGTACCGGCCGCGGACGTGGTGATCACCAAGGCCGCCCGCAAGTAGTGTGAAGAAGACATGGCCGCGGCGGCTGGTCCGATGGACTGTCATCGGCCTGGTCGCCGCGTTTCTCATCACGGCGCTGCCCGTGGTGGCGATGCGCTGGGTCGATCCGTGGTACAGCGCATTCATGCTCGATGCGTCGCTGGACGCCTCGCGCGACGGCAAGAAGAAATACCAGACCGACTATCGCTGGGTGGACCTCGAGCGGATCTCGCCACACGCCGCCGTGGCGGTGATCGCCGCCGAGGATCAATTCTTCCCTTTTCACACCGGCTTCGATTTCAAATCGATCCGCGAAGCCATCCGTCACAACGAGAAGCAGGCCAGCCGGCGGCGGCCGCGCATCCGCGGCGCCAGCACCATCACGCAGCAGGTGGCCAAGAACCTGTTCCTGTGGTCGGGACGCGGCTATGTGCGCAAAGGCCTCGAAGCCTATTTCACGCTGCTGATCGAAATCAGCTGGCCCAAGGAGCGCATTCTCGAGGTGTATCTCAACATCGCGCAGTTCGGCGACGGCATCTACGGCGTGGAAGCCGCCGCGCAGCGGTTCTACCGCAAGCCGGCCGCGCGTCTGAATCGCGAGGAAGCGGCCGTGCTGGCCGCCGTGCTGCCCAACCCCATCACCTTCAAGGTGCAGGCCCCGTCCGCTTATGTATTCAAGCGCCGCGACTGGATCCTGGCGCAGATGCGCGGCCTCGGCGGGCCTAGCTACCTGCGCGAGCTGGAGAAGCCGACCGAACCGCCGAAGGCGGGTTCGGGAAGTAAAAGATAGACCGCCGAAGGCGGGTTCGGGAAGTAAAAGATAGACCGCCGAAGGCGGGTTCGGGAGATAAAAGATAGACCGCCGAAGGCGGGTTCGGGAAGTAAAAGATAGCCCGCCGAAGGCACGCTCAGGCACAGGCCCCAGCCGCCAGGCCGGGGCAATCTCTGTCACCAGCCCCGGTTCCGTGACACGCCTCTGCCGGGTTGGCAATCCGCCGGCCGGAGCAGTTACCCTGCCGACCGACCACCGCCGGTGGTCCAGGGAACCACGGAGAACAAGAAAAATGAACGCGTCCCCAGCCGGCAATCCCGGCAGTCCGGGCTTTGCGGCGTCGACCGACTTCGCGCCGCGTGTGAACCTTCCTTTCGAGTTCCGCGGCAGCGGCGCCGAATATTTCCGCATCTGGATGGTGAACCTGCTGCTCACCATCGTCACGCTGGGCATCTACTCCGCGTGGGCGAAAGTACGTCGCATGCGCTATTTCTACGGCAACTCCATCCTCGATGGGCACGGGTTCGAGTACCACGCCAAGCCAGTGCAGATACTCAAGGGCCGTCTCATCATCTTCGGTGCCTACGTGGTCTTCCTGCTGATCCTGCAGATGCTGCCGCTGGTGGGCCTGCTGTTCATCCCGCTCATCATTTTCGGCATCCCATGGGTCATCCAGAAGGCGCGCACCTTCCAGATGCGCGTGACCTCGTACCGCAATCTGCGATTCAACTTTCACGGCGATTATCGCGGCGCGTTGTCGGCGTTCATAGGCTGGTACCTGGTCGCGGCGATCACCTTCGGCATCCTGTTTCCGCTGTGGCTGTACAAGCGCGTGTCGTACACGCTCAACAACGCGGCTTACGGCAAGTCCGAGTTCCGGTTCGTGACGCCGAGCGGTTCATTCTTCGCGTTCTGTTACGCCACCGCGCTCCTGAGCGTGCTCGCATACGCCGCGTTCTTTTTCGTCATCATACGCACGGGCTTCCTGCAGGCTTCGGCGGATCCCGGCGCCACGCCGTGGCATCTGCTGAATCAGCTGGGCATCGGCGGCCTGCTAGGCATTCTGCTGATCGCCGCAGCCGGCATGGGCATCTGGGGTTTCTACCAGGCGCGATTCGCCAATGCCTCGTTCGGCGGCATCGAGATCGGCAATGCGCGCGTGATCTCGAACGTCAAGGCCTGGCCGCTGGCGTGGATCGAAATCACCAACCTGTTGGGCATGGTGTTCACGCTGGGCTTGTTCTACCCCTGGGCCAAGGTTCGAAAGGTCCGATACCAGCTCGAGAACACGTCGCTGGAGACCGTCGGCGGACTGGCCGAATTCCAGGCGGCGTCCGGAGAAGCCGGTGAAGCGCTGGGCGAGGAACTGGGCGAGTTCTTCGACGTGGACTTCGGAATTTGATCCCCGGCAAATATTTCGATGGCACGAGCTCGACGGGCGCCACGGCGTCCCTCGCGCTCGGCGCCGACGGGATCGCGCGCGTCCTGGGTTTGCATCAGCGCGTCGAAGCGCCGGTGTCGGAACTGGAGATCTCCGAGCGGGTTGGCAACATCGCCAGGCGGATCAGGTTTCCGGGCGGTGGCGTCTTCGAAACGCGCGAGAACGACGCCATCGACGAGGCGCTGGAATCCATGGAAATGCGGCCCGCCGCGGGCTGGGTACACCGGCTCGAGAGCCGTTGGCGCATGGTGTTCTCGGCGCTGGTCGCAGTGGCGGTGATATCCGTGGTCTTCGTGCACTGGGGCATCCCGGCCATGGCCAAACAGGTGGCGCGCGTGCTGCCGGCCGAAGCGGACCGCGCCATCGGCATCGGCACGCTCGAGACCTTCGACCGCATGATGTTCGACCCGAGCAAGTTGCCCGCGGAGCGGCGATCGGCGCTGACCCGCCGCTTCACCGACATGACCGGCGCGCTCGACGATGGCCACGTATACCGGCTGGAATTCCGCAAGGCGGATGCGATCGGCGCCAATGCTTTCGCACTGCCCTCGGGCATCGTGGTGGTGACCGACGAGCTGGTCGACATTGCGAAGTCCGATGACGAGATCGTGGCCGTGCTCGCGCACGAGATCGGCCACGTGCGTGGCCGGCATGCGCTGCGGCAGATCCTGCAGGCCGCTGGCGTCTCGGCGCTGGCCGTCGCGTTGCTGGGCGATCTGAGTTCCCTGTCGGGCATCCTGAGCGCCGCGCCCGCGTTGCTCACGGCCAAACACTCGCGCGACTTCGAGCGCGAGGCCGACAGCTTCGCCAAGCAATGGCTGCGCGAAAACCGGATCGCCGAATCCAGCTTCGACGCCATCCTGTGCCGCATGACGGGTACGCACGGCCCCAAGGAAAAGGAAGCGGTGGACTACTTCTCCTCGCATCCGGCCACGGACGAGCGCGCGCGTTGCACGCCGGAGAACTGACGATCAGTTGATCGAACTACTGCCCAGCGGCGAACCAGTGAACAGCTGCTCGGTGTCGATGGGATCGAATCGGTAGGGCTTCTGGCAGAACTCGCAGGTGACGGTGACCGCGCCCTGTTCGGCGATGACCGAACGCACTTCTTCCACGCCCAGCGACCGCAGCACATTGGCCACGCGGTCGCGCGTGCAGCGGCATTCGTATTTCGTCTCCTTGCCGCCGAACACCCGCACTTCGTCGGCGCCGAACATGCGCACCAGGCGCTGTTCGATATCGTCGTCCAGCAGTTCGATGGCGTGCAGGCCGGCCATGGCGTGGTCGGCTTTCATCCAGGCGGACTCCAGCTCTGCCGGGTCCACGTCCTGCTTGCCGCCCTCGCCCGGCATGCGCTGCACCAGCATGCCGCTCACCAGGCCCGACGTGGCCGCGAGCACCACCCGCGTGGGCAATTGCTCTGATTGCACGAAGTAGGCTTCGAGGCATTCGGCCAGCGAGTGGCCGGTGATGGGCACCACGCCCTGGTAGCTGGAGGCGCGATCGGTGGCTTCGACGGTGACGACGATCTGGCCTTCGCCGGCCAGTGCGCGGAATCCTGGCTCGCCTTCCGCGTCGGTCGGGGTAATGGCTTCGTGTCGCGCCATGGCGCGCACCTTGAAATCATGCGTGCACTGGGCCACCAGCAGGTTCACGAGGCCCTTGCCCTGAAGCTGCAGCGTGAGTGTGCCGTCGAACTTCAGCGTGGCGGCCAGCAGCACCACGGCGCCAACGGCTTCACCGACCAGCTTCTGCACCGCCGGTGGATAGTCCTGGTGCTCGCGCAGTTCGAGCCACGAGCGTGCGAGTCGCACGGCATGGCCGCGAATGGGATGCTTCTCGAGTACGAAGCGCCGGACCCGGTCTGAATCGCTGACACCCAAGCTCATCGACGGACTGTATCAGCCGGCGAGCTTTTTCTTCAGCAGCTCATTGAGCTGCGCGGGATTCGCCTTGCCGCCGGTGGCTTTCATGACTTGTCCTACGAAGAAGCCGAACAGCTTGTCCTTGCCCGACCGATAGTCGGCGAGCTGGCCGGGGTTCTTCGCCATGACTTCGTCGATGGCCTTCTCGATGGCGCCGGTGTCGGTGATCTGCCGCAGGCCCCTGGCTTCGATGATCTCGTCGCAAGATTTGTCCTCGGCCCACATGGCTTCGAACACATCCTTGGCGATCTTGCCCGAGATGGTGTTGTCGACGATGCGGCCCAGCAGGCCCGCGAGGCGTTTCGCGTCGATGCGCGAACCGGTGATCTCGAGATTGTGTTCATTGAGCGCGGCCGCGAGCGAACCCGCCACCCAGTTGGCGGCGAGCTTGGCCTGCTCTTTCGACGGCAACTTTTCGCCCGCCAGCGCCTTCACGACGTCGTCGTAATACGCGCCCAGCTCCTTGCTGGAGGTGAGCACCGTCGCGTCGTACTGCGAGAGGTCGTAGGCCAGCACGAAGCGCGCGGCCTTCTCGTCCGGCAGCTCGGGCAGCGTGGCCTTGATCTCGCCGATGTACGCCGGGTCGATCTCGACGGGCAACAGGTCGGGGTCCGGGAAGTAGCGGTAGTCGTTGGCTTCTTCCTTGGAACGCATGGAGCGGGTCTCGCCCTTGTCGGGATCGTAGAGCCGCGTTTCCTGCACCACCTTGCCGCCGCCTTCGATCACGTCGATCTGGCGCTCGACTTCGTAGTTGATGGCCTTCTCGACGAAGCGGAATGAATTGATGTTCTTGATCTCGGCGCGAGTGCCGAACTTTTCCGCGCCGAACTTGCGTACGGAAACGTTCGCATCGCAGCGGAATGACCCTTCCTGCATGTTGCCGTCGCAGATCTCCAGGTACCGCACCAGCGTGTGGATCTTCTTGAGATAGGCCACGGCCTCCTTGGCCGAACGCATGTCGGGCTCGGAAACGATTTCGATGAGCGGAGTGCCGGCACGGTTGAGATCGATGCCCGACTGCCGGGGCAGGCCCTCGTGCAGCGACTTGCCCGCGTCCTCCTCGAGATGCGCGCGCGTGATGCCGATGGTCTTGCGCGAACCGTCGTCGAGCACGATCTCCATCCGGCCCTTGGCGACGATGGGCAGCTCGTACTGGCTGATCTGGTAGCCCTTGGGAAGATCGGGGTAGAAATAATTCTTGCGCGCGAACACTGAGCGCGGCGCGATCTCCGCACCGATGGCAAGACCGAACTTCACCGCCATGCGCACCGCCTCGCCGTTGAGCACCGGCAGCACGCCGGGGTACGCGAGGTCGACGAGATTCGCCTGCGAATTCGGCGCGGCGCCGTACGCCGTGGCCGAACCCGAGAAGATCTTGGAGTTCGTGGACAACTGAGCGTGGATTTCGAGACCGATGACGGTCTCCCAGCCGTTGTTGGATGTGCTCACGACAGCACCTCCTTCGCGAAATCAGCCGGCAGCCTGCGATGCCAGTCCGTTTCCTTCTGGAAGGCATGCGCGACGTTGAACAGTTTCGCTTCCGCGAAATGCGGGCCGCAGATCTGCAGGCCCACGGGCAGATCGCGCACGAAACCGCAGGGAATCGACATGGCGGGAACTCCCGCCAGATTTGCACCAATCGTGTAGATGTCGTTGAGATACATCTGGATGGGATCGGACGACTTCGCGCCGATCTCGAACGCCACGTCGGGCGCCGTGGGCCCCATGAGCACATCCACTTCACCGAAGGCGCGCTTGAAGTCCTGGTTGATCAGCTGACGCACGCGCTGCGCCTTGAGGTAGTACGCGTCGTAGTAGCCGGCGGACAGGACATAGGTGCCCGTCATGATTCGGCGCTTGACCTCGGCGCCGAAGCCCTCGCCACGCGAGCGCTTGTAGAGATCCATGAGGTCCTTCGGATCCTGGCAGCGGTAGCCATACCGCACGCCGTCGAAACGCGCGAGATTCGACGAACATTCGGCCGGCGCCACCACGTAGTAAGTGGGCACGGACAACGGCAGCGCGGGGAGTTTCACCTCGACGAGCGTGGCGCCCAGTTTCTCGTAGACCCCGAGCGCCTCGCGGATGCATTTCTCCACGTCGGCATCGAGCCCCGTGTCGAAGAACTCCTTGATGAGGCCGATCTTCAGGCCGGTCAGCGGCTTGTCGAGCTCTGCCACATAGTTAGGCACCGGCGTATCGACGCTGGTGGAATCACGCGTGTCGAACCCGGCCATGGCGCCGAGCACCATGGCGGCATCCTCCGCCGTGATGGAGATGAGCCCGCCCTGATCGAGGCTGGAGGCGAAGGCGATCATGCCGAAGCGCGACACGCGGCCGTAGGTCGGCTTGATGCCCGTCACGCCGCACAACGAGGCCGGCTGGCGGATGGAACCGCCGGTATCCGTGGCCGTCGCGATCGGGGCAACCCGGGCCGCGACCGCGGCTGCCGAACCACCCGAACTGCCGCCCGGAACGAGCTTGGGGTTCCAGGGGTTCTTCACCGGGCCATACCAGCTGGTCTCGTTGGACGAGCCCATGGCGAATTCGTCCATGTTGGTCTTGCCCAGCGTGACCATGCCGGCCGCGTTGAGCTTCTCGACCACGGTGGCGTCATACGGCGACACGAAGTTGTCGAGCATCTTCGAGCCGCAGCTGGTCTTGACCCCGCTGGTGCAGAAGATGTCCTTGTGGGCCAGCGGCAGGCCGGTTAGCGGACCCGCCTTGCCGTCCGCCAGGGCCCGGTCGGCGGCCTTGGCCTGCGCCAGCGCCGACTCGGCCGTCACGGTAATGAAGGCGTTGAGCCTGGGCTGCGACGCCTCGACGCGCGCCAGCAACGCGCGCGTGAGCTCGGTCACGGAAAACTCTTTGGCGCGGAGCTTTTTCGCGAGCTCCGCCAGCGTGAATGTATGCATTTTCTTAGGGTTTCTTACTCAATGACCTTGGGCACGAGGTACAGCGCTGCTTCCACTTGCGGAGCGTTGCGTTGGAACAGCTCGTGCTGGTCCTTTTCAGTCACGGTGTCGGGTCGAAGGCGTTGCGCCAGCCCCGGCAACGGATGAGCCATGGGCTCGATTCCCGCGGTTTGCGCGGCATCGAGTTGCCCGACGAGATCGACGATCTTCGACAGGCTGTCCTGGTAGACGGGGACCTCGGCATCGGTCAGAGAAAGCCGGGCGAGGTGCGCGATCGAGTTGATCTGGTCGCGATTGAGGCTCATCAAAAATCTCAAGCAAAAGGTGTGGGAAATGTGCGCGGGATCATACCTGTTGCCTTGTGGGGCGTGCTGCAGATTGTTAAATTGCCAACACTTTTTCGCACCACGCTTGGTTGCTTCATGTTCAAACGCTTGCGCGGCTATTTCTCGAGCGATCTGTCGATCGACTTGGGAACGGCCAATACCCTCATTTACGTCCGTGACAAGGGCATCGTGCTCAATGAGCCGTCCGTTGTC